>NZ_QKSX01000017.1:0-90416 GCF_003234305.1 Curtobacterium sp. MCLR17_055 | reverse complement strand
CAAAAGGAATTGCTTCATGACCCGGTCAGCAAGCCGACCAGGCACGAGGTCAATCAATAAATTGGCATTGACAATGTGCACGCTGTTGAGTTCTCAAGGACCAGACGCACTTGCTCCTCGGCTCGAGTTCGAGCTTCAGCCACAAGGCTTGTGTTCTTGGCTTGCCACCGGTTGTTCGTCGGACCCGGAGGTCCAGTGGCTCATCCCGAGGGGAGAGAACCGGTGGGCTTGTCATCCTAGGCGTCGAAGCGATCCGGCGCAAGGCCCGATCTGAACTTCAGTGGAGGATGGTCCCGCTTGAGGGCCGACGTGCTCTGGGCTTTCGCTCCAGCCGCTCCGCCGCACCTTTGGGGTGACGAGTAAGAACTATACGCAGCCCTGAGCGAGTGCGCCAAGCCAGCTCCCATCCCGGGCGTGTCGCGTTGTGCAACACACGTCGCCCGGACGCAGCGATGCCCGGTTCCACAGGGGAACCGGGCATCGCTGGGGGTCGAGCAACCGGGATCAGGCGAGCGTCACTCCGGCGAGGGTCTTCTTGCCACGACGGAGGACGAGCACTCCCCCGGGCAGGGCGAGGTCGGACAGCGGTGCGGCGGCGTCCTCGGCTCGGACGTTGTTCACGGAGACGCCGCCCTGGTCGATCGCGCGGCGGGCCTCGCCGAGGGACTTCACGAGTCCGGTCTCCACGAGTGCCCGTGCAACGTCCGCTCCGGAGTCGAGCGTGACCGACCCCGGCAGCGCGGCGATCGCCGACCGCAGGGTCTCCGGGTCGAGCGCACCGAGGTCACCGTTGCCGAACAGCGCGGCCGCGGCATCGATCGCCGCCTGGGTCGCCGCCACTCCGTGCACGATCGAGGTGACCTCGAAGGCCAGGGTCCGCTGGGCCTCTCGTCGGAAGGGCTCGTCAGCGACGGCCTGCTCGAGTCGTTCGATCTCGGCACGCTTCAGGAACGTGAACTGCCGCAGCCGGGCGATCACGTCGGCGTCCGTCGTGTTGAGCCAGAACTGGTACATGGCGTAGGGCGAGGTCATCTCGGCGTCGAGCCAGATCGCGTTGCCCTCGCTCTTGCCGAACTTCGTACCGTCGGAGTTCGTGATGAGCGGGGTCCCGAGGGCGTGCACCGTGGCACCTTCGGCACGACGGACGAGCTCCGTGCCCGAGGTCAGGTTGCCCCACTGGTCCGAACCACCGGTCTGCAGCGTGCACCCGTACTGCCGCCAGAGTTCGCGGTAGTCGAGCCCCTGGAGGATCTGGTAGCTGAACTCGGTGTAGCTGATCCCCGCATCGGAGTTCAGGCGCGCGGCCACCGCGTCCTTCTTGAGCATCGAGTTGACGCGGAAGTACTTGCCGACGTCGCGCAGGAAGTCGATCGCGGACAACGGGGCGGTCCAATCGAGGTTGTTCACCAGCCGGACGCCGTTGTCGCCGTCCGGACTGAGGAACCGGGACACCTGGGTCTGCAGCCGGGACACCCACTCCGCCACGGTCTCCGGCGTGTTCAGCGTGCGCTCGGCCGTGGGACGCGGATCGCCGATGAGACCGGTCGAACCACCCACCAACGCGAGCGGCTTGTGCCCCGCGAGCTGCAGCCGCCGCATGGTCAGGAGCTGCAGGAGGTTGCCGCAGTGCAGCGACGGCGCCGTCGGGTCGAAGCCGCAGTAGTACGTGATCGGCTCACCGTCGAGGGCCTCTTGCAGCGCGGTCTCGTCGGTCGAGACCTGCACCAGACCGCGCCACTGCAGTTCGTCCCACACCGAGTCGAAGGCGGGGTCGTTCTGCTGGCGCGTCAGGACGTCTTGAGCGGTATCACTGGACACCCCGCCATCGTAGCGGCGACGGACGTCCGGCAGGCGCGGCGGCCGGGAGGCCCGTGGCCGGGTTCACGAGTCGAGGGCGCCCTTGTGCCGTCGGTACGTCGAGACCGTGGGGTCACCCGTCAGCCAGAAGCGCCAGGGGTACCGCGCCCCGCCTGCGATGCCGCCGACGCCGGTGCGCGGCCCGCGGGAGATCCGCGGGACCGCAGCGCCCGCGGGCGGACCGGCCAGGGTCTCGGACAGGAGCTCGTCGATCACGTGGGCCGGTCCGGCGGAGGCGAGCCGGGCCTCCAGGCCGGGTGCCAGGGTGAGCACGAACGGGCCGGACCCGTCGAGGAGCGAGGTGCCGTCGTCCTGCCCGAGGACCGCTCCGAGCGCACCACCGAGGTTGCCGGGCCCGCGTGCCAGGGCGACGTCCGCGACCTTCGACCCGCGACGCGCTCGCGCGACGTCGAGTCCCTCGACGACCTGCGCACCGCGCAGCAGGGAGCCCGACGAGGTGCCGGCAGGCCCGCTCACGACGTTGACGCAGGTGTGGATGCCGTACGAGCGGTAGGCGTACAGCGTGCCGGGCGGCCCGAAGAGGTGGCGGTTGCGCTCCGTCATCCCCCGGTGACCGTGTGATCCGGGATCGGTAGGGCCGGAGTAGGCCTCGACCTCGGTGATGCGGAGCGCCACGCCGCGCCCAGCGATCGTCGCACCGAGCAGGGCCGGCGCGGCGATCGGGGCGGGCTCGGCGAGCAGCGCGGCGATCCCCTCGGTCATCGCGAGAAGGGCGCGCCCTCGGCCAGGTCGCGGACGCGACGGGTGACGGACGCGAGCTGCTCGGCGACCCGGTCGGGTGCAGTGCCCCCGACGCCGGAGCGCGATGCGACGCTGCCCTCGATGGTCAGGACGGCACGGACGTCGGGCGTGAGGTGCTCGGACACGGACCGGTACTCGTCGTCGGTCGGCTCGTCGAGCTCGATGCCGCACTCCTCGCAGTACCGGACGAGCGCGCCGGAGACCTCGTGCGCGTCGCGGAACGGGACGCCCTGCCGGACCAGCCACTCGGCGACGTCCGTCGCGAGCGAGAAGCCCTGCGGCGCGAGCTCGGCCATCCGGTCGGTGTCGAAGGTCAGGGTCGCGATCATGCCGGTGAACGCGGGCAGCAGGACCTCGAGCGTGGCGACGGAGTCGAAGACCGGCTCCTTGTCCTCCTGCAGGTCGCGGTTGTACGCCAGCGGTAGTCCCTTGAGCGTCGCGAGCAGCCCGGTCAGGTTGCCGATCAGGCGCCCCGACTTGCCCCGGGCGAGCTCGGCGATGTCCGGGTTCTTCTTCTGCGGCATGATGCTCGAGCCGGTCGAGAAGGCGTCGTGGAGCCGGACGAAGCCGAACTCCTTCGTGTTCCAGAGGATGACCTCTTCCGACAGGCGCGAGACGTCGATGCCGATCTGCGCGAGGACGAACGCGAACTCGGCGACGACGTCCCGGGCGGCCGTGGCGTCGATCGAGTTGTCCGCCGGGCGGTCGAAGCCGAGCTCCGCGGCGATCGCGGCGGGGTCGAGGCCGAGCGAACTCCCTGCCAGCGCACCGGCACCGTACGGGCTGACGCTCGCGCGGCCGGCCCAGTCGCGGAGGCGCTCGAGGTCGCGGACGAGCGGCCAGGCGTGCGCGAGCAGGTGGTGGGCCAGGAGCACGGGCTGCGCGTGCTGCAGGTGCGTGCGCCCCGGCATGATCGCGGCCGGGTGCTCGGTCGCCTGCTGGGTGATCGCGTCGACGAGGTCGATCACGAGCCGGCCGATGCGCCGCCCGTGGTCGAGCATGTGCATGCGGCCGAGGGTTGCGATCTGGTCGTTGCGGCTGCGACCAGCGCGGAGCTTGCCGCCGAGTTCGGGACCGAGGTCGGCGATGAGCAGGCGTTCGAGGGCGCCGTGGACGTCCTCGTCGGAGTCGTCGGGCTGCAGCGTGCCGTCGGCGTGCGCCGCTTCGAGCCGGTCGAGGCCGGCGAGCATCCGTTCGAGCTCGTCGGTGGTCAGGTAGCCCGCGGTGTGCAGCGCTCGGGCGTGGGCACGGGACCCCGCGATGTCGTAGGGCGCGAGCTGCCAGTCGAAGTGCGTCGACTTCGAGAGCGCGGCGAGGGCCGCACTCGGGCCGTCGGCGAAGCGGCCGCCCCAGAGGGCACCGGTGTTGGTGGCGTCGGTCTTCTCGTCGGTCATGTCGTCCTGCGTCGTTTCGTCGGTGCCCGGGTGAGGCTGGGGCCGCGGGCTGTTGGTCGGTGCGGGGCTGCTGTCGGTCAGTTCGCCGCGTCGCGGCGGGCGGAGATCTTGCTGGGCAGTGACCAGAGCTCGATGAACCCCCTGGACACGGACTGGTCGAACGCGTCGCCGGTGTCGGACGTCGCCAGGTCGAAGTCGTAGAGGCTCTGCTCCGACCGACGGCCCGTCACGGTGGCACGCCCGCCCTGCAGCCGCAACCGGACGTCGCCGGAGACGTGCTGCTGGGTGTGCTCCACGAACGCGTCGAGGCTGCGCTTGAGTCCGCCGAACCACAGGCCGTCGTAGACCAGGTCGGCCCACTCGGACTCGACGCCGCGTTTGAACCGGGCGACGTCGCGCTCGAGGGTGAGGCTCTCGAGCTCCTCGTGCGCGGCGATGAGCGCGATCGCGGCCGGCGCCTCGTAGACCTCGCGCGACTTGATGCCGACCACCCGGTCCTCGACGACGTCGATCCGCCCGACGCCGTGCTTGCCGGCGACCGCGTTGAGCTCCTGCACCATGCGCAGCACGCTGAACCGCTGCCCGTCGAGGGCGACCGGGACACCGCGGTCGAAGGTGATCGTGACCTCGTCGGCCTGCTGCGGGAGCGCCGGGTCCTGGGTGGTCGCGTAGAGGTCGTCAGCGGGGGCGGTCCACGGGTCCTCGAGGAGCCCGGTCTCGACCGCTCGGCCCCACACGTTCTGGTCGACCGACCACGGCTCCCGTTCCGAGTGCTGGATCGGCAGCCGGTGCTCCTGCGCGTAGGCGATGGCGCGGTCGCGGGTGAGGGCGAGGTCCCGCACCGGTGCGACGGTCCGCAGGTCCGGTGCGATCGCCGCGACGGCTGCCTCGAAGCGGACCTGGTCGTTGCCCTTGCCGGTGGAGCCGTGCGCGACGCTGTCGGCACCGAGTTGCTTCGCCGTCAACGCGAGGTGCTTCGCGATGAGTGGGCGGCTCAGTGCCGAGACGAGCGGGTACCGCTTCTGGTAGAGCGCGTTGGCCCGGAGCGCCGGCACGATGTACTCGTCGGCGAACTCGTCCTTGGCGTCGACGACGAGTGACTCGACGGCGCCGCAGTCGAGCGCACGCTGCCGGACCGCCTCGAGGTCCTCGCCGCCCTGGCCGACGTCGACCACGAGTGCGACGACGTCCTTGCCGGTGGCGTCGCGCAGCCAGCCGATCCCGACGGAGGTGTCGAGACCGCCGGAGTACGCGAGGACGACGCGGTCAGCCACTGGTGTCCGATCCGTCGGCTAGTCGTTGGCGAGCAGCCAGGCCAGCAGCGCCTTCTGGGCGTGCAGACGGTTCTCCGCCTCGTCCCAGATGATGCTGCGGGGGCCGTCGATGACGTCGGCGGTCACTTCGAACCCACGGTCGGCCGGCAGGCAGTGCATGAAGACGGCGTCGTCGGCGGCGTGCGCCATGAGCGCGTCGTCGACGCGGTACCCCGCGAAGGTGTCGAGGCGCGACTGCTTCTCGGACTCCTTGCCCATCGACACCCAGGTGTCGGTGACGACCACGTCGGCACCAGCGACCGCGGCAACCGGGTCGGTCACCACGAGGACGGAGCCGCCCGTCACGGCGGCGCGTTCCTCGGCGTCGGTGACGACCTGCGCCGACGGGGAGAACTCGGCGGGGGCGGCGACGCGGACGTGCATGCCCGCTGTCGCCCCGGCGAGCAGGTACGACTGCGCCATGTTGCTCGCGCCGTCGCCGATGAACGCCACGGTCTGCCCGGCGAGGGCGCCGCGGTGCTCACGGATGGTGAGCAGGTCGGCGAGGAGCTGGCAGGGGTGGAAGTCGTCGGACAGCGCGTTGACGACGGGGACCGTCGTGCCGGCGGCCATCTCCTCGAGCCCGGCCTGACCGTAGGTGCGCCACACGATCGCCGACACCATGCGCTCGAGCACGCGGGCCGTGTCCGACGGGGTCTCCTTGCCGCCGAGCTGACTGTTCGCCGTCGAGATGATCAGCGGGCTGCCGCCGAGGTCGGAGATGCCGACGTGGAAGGACACCCGGGTACGGGTCGACGACTTGTCGAAGATCACCGCGACGCTCTGCGGACCGGCCAGCGGCTTCTCCGCCCAGCGGTCGGCCTTCATGCGGTCGGCGATGTCGAGGATCGCGGACTGCTCGGCCTGGCTCAGGTCGTCGTCGCGGAGGAAGTGGCGGGTCATGCGGTGGGCTCCTGCGCTGCGGCGACGGCCGCGAGGCTCTGGGCGAGGATCGACAGGAACTCGTCGATCTCGGCGTCGGACACGATGAGCGGCGGCGCGATGCGCAGGCTCGACTCGTTGGGTGCGTTGATGATGAGGCCGCGCTCGAGGGCGGCTGCGTTGACGGCCGGACCGATCGGACCGGTCAGACCGACGCCGATGAGCAGGCCGGTGCCACGGACCTCTTCCACCAGCGGGGAACCGATGGCGCGGATGCCGTCACGGATCCGCTCGCCCTTGACCACTGCGCCAGCGACGAGTTCCGCACGCTCGATCTCCTCGAGCACCGCGTTGGCGACGCGGGTGCCGAGCGGGTTGCCGCCGAAGGTCGACCCGTGCTGGCCGGCCGAGAACAGGTCGGACGCCCAGCCGAACGTGACCAGGGCGCCGATGGGGAAGCCGCCGGCGATGCCCTTCGCGACGGTGATGGCGTCCGGCGTCACCCCGTGGCCCTGGAACGCGAACCAGTTGCCGGTCCGGCCGACACCCGTCTGGATCTCGTCGAGGATCAGCAGTGCGCCGTGCTCCGCGGTCAGTCGGCGTGCCGCCAGCAGGAAGCCCTCCGGCAGGTCGACCACGCCGGCCTCGCCCTTGATGGGTTCGAGGATCAGGGCGGCGACGGAGTCGTCGATCGACGCTTCGAGCGCCTCGATCGAGGTCTCGATGTGCTCGACGCCCGGGATCATCGGCAGGAAGTCCTGCTGCAGCGCGGGCTTGCCGGTGAGCGCGAGGGCACCCATCGTGCGCCCGTGGAAGCCCTGCTTGAGCGCGAGGATCCGGGTCTTGGTGCCGTCCGCACCCTTGTTGAGCCGGGCCAGCTTGAACGCGGCCTCGTTCGCCTCGGCGCCGGAGTTGCCGAAGTACACGCGGCCAGCGTCGCCCGCGCCGGTGATGCGCTTCAGGCGCTCGGCGAGTTCGAGCTGCGGCGGGGTGGCGAAGTAGTTCGACACGTGCACGAGCTTCGCGGCCTGGTCGGCGATCGCCTCCACCAGGGCGGGGTGCGCGTGGCCGAGCGAGTTCACCGCGATGCCGGCGAGGAAGTCGAGGTACTCGTTGCCGTCGACGTCCCAGACGCGGCAGCCCTGGCCACGCTCGAGCATGATCTTGGGCGGGGTCAGGGATCGCATGAGCGACGCCCCGAACCGGTCGTTCCAGGTCTCGGTCTGCGTCTCGGTGCTCACTGCTGGTGTCCCTTCTCGTCCGTACCCGCCACGTGCTGGCCGGTACTGCTGTCGATCGACGGCGACGCCACGCGACGGCCGATCTCGGCGTGGGTCATCTGGTTCTCGGTTCGTCGGCTCGGGTCCGGGATCACCTCGGTGCCCGCACCCCGCAGGGTGAAGACCTCGAGCAGGATCGAGTGCGGGATCCGGCCGTCGATGATCGTCGCACCGCCGACCCCGCCGACCACGGCGTCGAGGCACGCGGTCATCTTCGGGATCATCCCCGACTCGAGGCTCGGCAGGAGTTCGCGGAGCTCGTCGACGGCGATGAGGTCGACGATCGAGTCACGGTCGGGCCAGTTGCGGTACAGGCCGGGGACGTCGGTGAGCATCATGAGCTTCGAGGCCCGCAGCGCGATCGCCAGGGCACCCGCCGCAGCGTCCGCGTTCACGTTGAGTGCCTGGTCGGGGTGCGCGTCGTCGATCGCGATGCTCGAGACGACCGGGATCCGGCCGGCCTCGATCGCGGCGAGCACACCCGACGGGTCGACGTGGGTGATGTCCCCGACGTGGCCGAGGTCGTACTCCTGCCCGTCGACGACGACGCCCTTCTTCTCGCCGGTGAACAACGAGCCGCCGTCGCCGAACACGCCGACGGCCAGGCCCTCGCCGTGTTCGTTCATCAAGTCGACGATCTCGCGGTTGACCTCGCCGGCCAGGACGTCGCGGACGACGGTGATCGCCTCGGTCGTCGTGACGCGGTAGCCGCCGCGGAACTCGGACTCGATGCCCTGTTCCTTGAGGGCGGCGGAGATCTGCGGCCCCCCGCCGTGCACGACGACGGGGTGCAGGCCGGCGTAGCGCAGGTAGACCATGTCCTCGGCGAAGGCGCGCTTCAGGTCCTCGTTCACCATGGCGTTGCCGCCGAACTTGACCACGACGACCTTGCCCGAGAAGCGCTTCAGCCAGGGCAGCGACTCGATGAGCGTCGCGGCCTTGACCGCGGCGAACTCGTGTTCTTCTTCCTTCGTGAGGGGCGTACCGGCCCCGTTCGTGTCCGCCGCCATCAGCTGGAGTACGCGCTGTTCTCGTGCACGTAGTCGTGCGTGAGGTCGTTGGTCAGGATCGTGGCCGAGTGCGTGCCGACACCGAGGTCGATGCGCACGTGGGTGTCACGCGGCGTCAGGTCGACGGAGTCGCTCGGCTCGTCGGGTGCGCCCGCGTGGCAGACCCGGACGCCGTTCATGCTGACGTCCACCGCGTACGGGTCGAACTCGGCGTCGGTGGTGCCGATCGCTGCGAGCACCCGGCCCCAGTTCGGGTCGTTGCCGAAGACAGCCGCCTTGAACAGGTTGTTCCGGGCGACGCTCCGACCGACGGTCACGGCGTCGTCCTCCGTCGCGGCGTGCACGACCTCGATCGCGATGTCGTGGCTCGCACCCTCGGCGTCCTGCTGCAGCTGGCGGGCCAGATCGGCGCAGACCGCGGTCAGGGCTTCCTGGAAGTCACCGACCTCTGGCGTCACGCCGCTCGCACCCGACGACAGCAGCACGACGGTGTCGTTCGTGGACATGCAGCCGTCGGAGTCGACCCGGTCGAACGTGATGCGGGTGGCGGCGCGGAGCGCCTGGTCGAGCTGGTCCGGCGTCTGCACGGCGTCCGTCGTGATGACGACGAGCATCGTCGCGAGGCCCGGGGCGAGCATCCCGGCGCCCTTGGCCATGCCGCCGACGGTCCAGCCGTCCTCGGTCACGACGGACTGCTTGGCCTTCGTGTCCGTCGTCATGATCGCGGTCGCCGCGTCCGGGCCGCCGTCGCTGCTGAGTGCAGTGCTCGCCAGGTCGACGCCACGGAGCACGTTGTCGCGGAAGGTCTGGTCGCCGACACCGATGAGCCCGGTG
Source organism: Curtobacterium sp. MCLR17_055 (assembly GCF_003234305.1). NCBI lineage: Bacteria > Bacillati > Actinomycetota > Actinomycetes > Micrococcales > Microbacteriaceae > Curtobacterium > Curtobacterium sp. MCLR17_055. Next base: position 81,084 of record NZ_QKSX01000017.1, on the reverse strand, counting down.
GAGCAGACGACGACGTCGCCGGCTCCGATCCCGAGGGCGTCGCCCACGGCCTCGGCCGTCAGGTGCGTGGTCTGGAAGCCGAACGGGCCGGTGAAGCAGTTCGCGCCGCCGGAGTTCAGGACGACGGCACGCGCGACGCCGTCACCGACGACCTGGCGGGACCAGATCACGGGGTGCGCCTGGGCCCGGTTGCTGGTGAAGACGGCGGCCACGGCCGCGTCGGGGCCGTCGTTGACGACGAGGGCCACGTCCGGCTTGCCGCTCGTCTTGAGGCCTGCGGTGACACCGGCGGCGCGGAAGCCCGCTGCCGCGGTGACGCCCTGGAGGCCCGGCTCGGTCTGGGTGGTCGTGCCTGCGTCGGTCACGGTGCGACTCCGTCCACGCTGAGGCCCGTGGTCTCGGGGAGACCGAGGGCGATGTTCGCCGACTGGACGGCGGCGCCGGCCGTGCCCTTGGCGAGGTTGTCGAGCGCGGTCACCGCGACGACGCGACCGGCGGCCTCGTCGACGGCGATGCCGACGAGCGCGGTGTTCGCACCGATCGTGTCCGCGACCCGGGGGAACTCGCCCTCGGGCAGCAGGTGGACGAAGGGCTCGTCGGCGTACGCCTGCTCCCAGGCGAGCCGGACGTCGCGTGCGCTGACGCCGGGCGAGAGCTTCGCGGTGGTGGTCGCCAGGATCCCCCGCGACATCGGGACCAGGACCGGCGTGAACGAGATCGTCACGTCGGCCGCCCCCGCGACCTGCAGGTTCTGCTGGATCTCGGGGACGTGCCGGTGCGAGCCACCGACGGCGTAGGCGCTGGCGGACCCCATGATCTCGGAGGCCAGGTAGGTGGTGGCCAGCTTCTTGCCGGCGCCACTCGGGCCGACGCTGAGCACCGCGACGAGGTCGTCGGACTCGACGAGGCCGGCCTGGATGCCCGGCTGGATGCCGAGCGTCACCGCGGTGACGTTGCAGCCGGGGACCGCGATGCGCTTCGTGCCGACCAGGGCGGAACGCTGCTTGCCCTGCGATGCGATGTCGTCGACCTCGCGCCATTCATCGGCCGAACCCGGGGTGGGCGCCGCGAGCAGGAGCTCGGGCAGACCGTACGTCCACGCGCCGAAGTAGTCACCGCCGTAGAACCGCTCCCACGCCGCCGGGTCCGTCAGCCGGTGGTCCGCGCCGCAGTCGATGACGAGCGCGTCGTCGCCGAGTTCCGCGGTGATCGCTCCCGACTGCCCGTGCGGCAGCGCCAGGAACACCACGTCGTGCCCGCGCAGCGTCTCGGCCGTCGTCTCCGCCAGCGTCAGGTGCGACAGGGAACGGAGGTGCGGCTGCGTCGCGATCAGGGGCTGTCCGGCGTTCGAGAACGCCGTCACCGTCCTGACCTCGAACTCGGGGTGGGCGGAGAGCACGCGCAGGAGCTCACCACCCGCGTAGCCGGAGGCTCCCGCCACGGCGACGGATACGGACATGGGATTCCACCTTTGGTCGGACTGGTCGTCGAGAGAATCGGAGGCGGCGACCCCGGGCGGTGCTGATCCCGTGTGGGTCAGTCGCGCAGGGTCGCCCCGAATCGCTCGCCGGCACGTCGGACAGCGCCGTCACGGGCCTCGGTGGCCTCGGCAGCGGTCAGCGTGCGGTCCGTGGCACGGAAGCGCAGCGCGAACGTCAGGGACTTCTGTCCCTCGTCCACGCCGGAGCCCCGGTAGTCATCCACGAGCCGAGCATACTCCAACAGGTCTCCGGCGCCAGAGCGCACCGCATCCAGCACGTCGCCGGCCGGCACGTCGGCGTCGACGACGAGCGAGAGGTCCTGCGTGGCCGCCGGGTAGGAGACGATCGGCGCGACCGCGACGAGTTCCGGGGCCGCGGCGACCAGCGCGTCGAGGTCGAGCTCGACGACCGCCACCACCCGGGGCAGGACGGCGGCCTCGGCCAGTTCGGGCAGGAGCTCACCGGCGACGCCCACGACCGTGCCGTCGACGAGCAGCGACGCGGCCCGGCCCGGGTGGAGGGACGGGTGGGTCGTCTGCGCGACGGTGAGTTCCACACCGACGGCCCAGGCGACCTGGCGGGCAGCGTCGATCGCGTCGGCGATGCCGAACGGTTCCGCCGTGGTGCCGGGCTGCTTGACGACCCGGTGGCCGGTGAGCAGCGCGGCGACGTGGAAGGGCTGGGCGGGCAGCGAGGCGTCCAGCGCCTCGAGCGTCGCACGGTCGGGCCGGGCGGCGCCCGCCGGGACCTCGTCGGTGCCGAGCGTCACGCCCGTCACTGGCAGGAACACCCGGGACGTCTCGTAGAGCGCGACGTCGACGAGCCCGCGCGACACGTTGCGACGGGCAGCGTCGACCAGGGCCGGAACGCCGCTCCGGCGCAGGAGGTTCTGCTCGCTGTCCAGGGCGTTCGCGAGCACGACGCTCGGTCCGCCCTGCGGGTCGATCCCCGGGTAGGCGTCCTGCGTGGCCGCCGACACGAACGGTGCCGTGACGACCTCGGTCAGGCCCGCCGCGGCCAGCGCCGAGGCGACCCGACGACGAGCCTGCTGGTGCCGGGTCAGGCCCCGACCGGGCGGAGCGACCGGCAGCACGCTGGGGATCCGGTCGTAGCCGACGATGCGCGCGACCTCTTCGACGAGGGTGGTGTCGTCGGTCAGGTCGGGACGCCAGGTGGGCGGAGTGACCGCGAGCTGCTCACCGTCGGCCTCGACCGTGGCGCCGATCGCACGGAGCGTGTCGATGACCTCGGCGTCGGTGTAGTCGACGCCGACGAGCTCGGACGGACGCGAGAGCCGCATCGTCACGGTCGCCCGCGGCTCGGTGTCGACGAGCGTGGACCCGAGGGCGTCAGCGGTGCCGCCGGCGAGCTCGACGAGGAGCTCGACGGCACGGTTCGCCGCGGCCTCGGCCACCTGCGGGTCGACCCCGCGCTCGAAGCGACGGGATGCCTCGCTGGGGAGCTTGTGGCGACGAGCTGTGCGGGCGATGGAGACCTGGTCGAACCCGGCGGCCTCGATCAGGACGTCGGTGGTGCTCGCCGAGATCTCGGTGCGGGCTCCGCCCATGACGCCGGCGAGGCCGACGGGACCGTCGTCGTCGGTGATGACGAGGTCTTCGGGGTCGAGCTTCCGGACCGTGCCGTCGAGGGTCTCGAGCGTCTCGCCAGCGGTCGCCCGACGCACGCCGAGGCCGCCCGCGATGGTCTGCAGGTCGTAGCCGTGCAGCGGCTGGCCGAGCTCGAACATGACGTAGTTCGTGATGTCGACGGGCAGGGAGATCGAGCGCACCCCGGCCAGCGACAGACGCGACACCATCCAGGAGGGTGTCTTCGCTGCCGGGTCGATCCCGCGCACGACGCGCGTGACGAACGTGGAGGCGCCGACCCGACCCCGGACCGGAGCCTGGTCGTCGATCGTGACCCGGAAGCCCTCGGCCGCACGCGGCGCGACGCGGTCGACGGGGTCGTGGAAGCTGGCTCCGGTGGCGTGCGCGTACTCACGCGCGACCCCGCGCATGCTCAGGACGTAGCCGCGGTCCGGCGTGACGTTGATCTCGACCGCGGCGTCGTCGAGGCCGAGGAGCGCGATGGCGTCGGCACCGACGGTGGGGTCCATGCCGAGGTCGGCGAAGCGCAGGATGCCGTCGTGCTCTTCGCCCAGCCCGAGCTCGCGGGCCGAGGCGATCATGCCGTCGGACACGTGCCCGTAGGTCTTGCGGGCGGCGATCGGGAACGGCCCCGGCAGGACTGCGCCGGGCAGCGTGACGACGACGAGGTCGCCGACGTCGAAGTTGTGCGCGCCGCAGACGATGCCGCGAGGCTCGGCTTCGCCGACGTCCACCTGGCACCAGTTGATGGTCTTGCCGTTCTTCTGCGGCTCGGGGACGCGCTCGAGGACCCGACCGACCACGATGGGGCCGGTCAGGTCGAAGGTGTGGACGTCCTCTTCCTCGAAGCCGACCGACACGAGCGCCGCGTGGACGTGCTCGAGGGTGACGTCCTCGGGGAGGTCGACGGACTCACCGAGCCAACGGAGTGGGACGCGCATCAGACCACCGTTCCGAACTGCTGCGAGAAGCGGATGTCGCCCTCGAGGAAGTCACGCATGTCGTTCAGGCCGTTGCGGAACTGCAGTGTCCGCTCGATGCCCATGCCGAACGCGAAGCCCTGGTACTCGTCGGGATCGATGCCGGCGGCACGCAGGACGTTGGGGTTCACCATGCCGCAGCCACCCCACTCGACCCACCGCGCGCCACCCTTGGCGTTCGGCTGCCAGACGTCCATCTCGGCGCTGGGCTCGGTGAACGGGAAGTAGTTCGGGCGGAGCCGGATCTGCGCCTCGGCGCCGAACATCTGCCGGGCGAAGTGCTCGAGCGTGCCGCGCAGGTGCGCCATCGTCAGGCCCTTGTCGATCGCGATGCCCTCGACCTGGGTGAAGACCGGCAGGTGCGTGGCGTCGAGCTCGTCGGCACGGTAGACGCGACCCGGCGCGATGACGTACAGCGGGAGGTCGCGCGACAGCAGCGACCGCACCTGCACCGGCGAGGTGTGGGTGCGCATGACCAGGTGCCGGTCGACGGGCTCGACGAAGATGGTGTCCGCCATGGCCCGGGCCGGGTGGTCCTGGTCGAAGTTCAGGGCGTCGAAGTTGAACCACTCGTGCTCGAGCTCGGGGCCTTCTGCCACTTCCCACCCCATGCCGACGAAGATGTCGGCGACGGCTTCGTTCAGCAGCGAGAGCGGGTGGCGGGAGCCGGTGGCGCGGTGGACCGGCAACGCGGTGACGTCGACGCGCTCGGCTTCGAGCCGTGCGTGTTCCTCGGCCACCGCGAGGACGGATTCCTGCTCGGCGATCGCCGCGTTCACCCGCCCACGGGCCTGCCCGACGAGCTTGCCCGCCGCGGCCTTCTGCTCCGGCGGCACACTGCGCATCGATGCGTTCATCCGCGCCAACGGTGACTGCTCACCGGTGTGCTCGGCCCTGGCCTGCTTCAGTTCGGCGACCGTCGTCGTGGCACGGACGGCGGCGAGGGCCGCGTCCACCGCGTCGGCGACGGCCGATTCGCTGATCTCGAGAGGTTCTGACACGAGACCCAAGCCTACCGGCCGTCGGGATACCACCCACCTGCACCGAGCGGACGGTGGATGACCGACGCCGACGACCGGCCTGGGGAGGGAGGAGCGTCAGCTCCGGAGCGCGAAGGCCGACTCGTACAGGCACACCGACGCGGCCGTGGCGAGGTTCATCGACTCCGCCTGCCCGTAGATCGGCACCTTGACGGCCCGGTCGACGAGCGCCAGGTCGTCGGCGGTGAGTCCGCGGGCCTCGTTGCCGAAGACCCACGCGGTCGGACCGTCGAGCATCCCCTCAGCGCGGACCACCGGCAGGTCGTCGCCCGAGACGTCCGCCGCGAGCACCGTGTAGCCGAGGGCCTTCGCCCGCTCGATCGTGTCGGCCAGGGTCACGCCGACGGACACCGGGACGTGGAACAGGGACCCGGTCGTCGACCGGACGACCTTCGGGTTGTACGGGTCGACCGAGCGTCCGGTCAGCACCACCGCGTCGGCGCCGGCCGCGTCGGCGGCCCGGATGATCGTGCCGGCGTTCCCCGGGTCCCGCACCTCTTCGAGGATGGCGACCAGTCCGGGCAACGCGGCCTGCTCGTCGGACGCATCACGGGCCTCCCGGTCGGCGGCGGCCGCAGCGCGGTCCGGGAAGACGTCCTTCACCGACGTCGGGAACTGCTGGCACACCGCCACCACGCCCTGCGGGGTGACCGTGTCGGCCATCGCGTCGAGCACCTGCTCGGTCACGAACCAGGTGTCCACCGGCGCGTCGTCCAGCCCGTAGCGGGCTGCGGCGGTCGGCGTCACGTAGAGCTCGCGCAGGAGCTCCGGGGCGTACTCCAGCGCTTCGCGGACGGCTTGGGGCCCTTCCAGCAGGAACAGGCCGGTCTCGGCCCGGACGTCCTTCTTGGCCAGGGCCGCAACGGCCTTCACGCGTCCGGCACGGGGGTTCTCGAGGAGATCGCTCACGACCCAAGTCTAGGAACGACGAAACCCCCGCCGTGCGGCGGGGGTTTCGCGAGCAGAAGAACTGACTACGCAGCCTTCGGGGCCGAGGTGTCGGCCGGGAGGGCCTTCTTCGCGGTCTCGACGAGCGCGGTGAAGGTCTCGGGGTTGTTCACCGCGAGGTCGGCGAGGATGCGACGGTCGACCTCGACGCCGGCCAGGTTGAGACCCTGGATGAGGCGGTTGTAGGTCAGGCCGTTCGCACGGGACGCAGCGTTGATGCGCTGGATCCACAGGCGACGGAACTCGCCCTTCTTCGCGTGACGGTCGCGGTACGCGTAGACGAGGGAGTGGGTGACCTGCTCCTTGGCCTTGCGGTACAGGCGCGAACGCTGGCCGCGGTAGCCCTCGGCGCGTTCGAGGATGACGCGGCGCTTCTTGGCGGCGTTGACCGCTCTCTTTACTCGTGCCATTGCACTATTCCTTTACGATCCGGGGGCTCAGTGGCCGAGGAGCTTCTTGACGTTCTTCGCGTCACCCTTGGAGAGGACCTGGTCCTCGTTCAGGCGGGCCTTGCGCTTGGAGCTCTTGACCTCGAGGTTGTGACGCATACCGGCCTGCTGCTTCATGATCTTGCCGGTACCGGTGACCTTGAAGCGCTTCTTCGACCCGGAGTGGGTCTTCTGCTTGGGCATGGTGGTGCCTTTCCGTGGGATGGATGGGGGGCCGCGTCGTTGCGGGTTCGGTCCGGGGACCTATTCGGCCGCGGCGTCCGTGGATTCCGCAGCTGCCTCGGACGTGGAACCGGCCTCGGCCTCGTCCTTGCCCTTCGCGGCGTGCTCGGTGGCACGACGCTCGGCCTTCTGTGCAGCACGCTTGGCGTTCTGCTCGCCCTTGACGTCGGACTTGTTCTTGAGCGGGGCGATGATCATCGTCATGTTGCGACCGTCCTGGGTCGGACGCGACTCGACGACACCGAACTCGGCGATCTCTTCCGCGAACTTCTGGAGGAGACGGACACCCTGCTCCGGACGCGACTGCTCGCGGCCACGGAAGAGGATCATCGCCTTCACCTTGTCGCCGCCGAGGAGGAACCCCTCGGCGCGCTTGCGCTTCGTCTCGTAGTCGTGCACGTCGATCTTCAGGCGGAAACGGACCTCTTTCAGGTCCGTGTTCACCTGGTTGCGACGGGCTTCCTTGGCCTTCTGAGCGGCCTCGTACTTGAACTTGCCGTAGTCCATGATCTTGGCCACGGGCGGCTTCGAGTTCGGCGCGACCTCGACCAGATCCAGTTCGGCTTCTTGCGCGAGACGCAGTGCCATGGCGATCGGGACAACGCCGACCTGCTCACCCTGCGGACCGACGAGTCGGACTTCGGGAACGCGGATTCGGTCGTTGGTACGGGGATCGGTGATGCGGAGCTCCTTCAATCAGGTGGTGGCCGTCCGGGGCGTTTGCCCTGGACGACAGCACGAGAGAGGAGATCTGACGCACGGGATGTCGACCCGTTCGGCAGCCGCCCTGCATCGGATCCGTGGGATCCGACCGACGGGTGCAACACGTGCACTCGCGGAGCGGTGGTGACCCGGTAGCCTGGTGGAACGCGGCCGCGGGTGGGAGAGACTCCTCTTTCGTGACACCGTCCGGGTGTTGTCGAGGATCTTGATCTCAGGAGAACTGATGTCAAGGGAACTGACGGCACACGGACAGCATCTGCCGCGAGCAAGCCTAGCAGAGGAGCACCGTGAGCGACACCCCGATCGACGACACCGGCATCGACGCCGCCAGGGACATCGCGGAGGTGCCGGCGGTCGAACTCATCAACACCGTTGCGGTGCACCTGCTCAGTGCCGCGGCCGTCAAGGTCGGCCTGGCAGACGACCCGCAGGAACAGACCGACCTGGACGAGGCGCGGAAGCTCATCACCGCGCTGGCCGGCCTCGTCACCGCAGCCGCGACCGAGATCGGCGACCACCACGCACGTCCGCTCCGCGACGGACTCCGGTCGCTGCAGCTCGCCTTCCGCGAGGCGTCGGCGATCCCGGACCCGATCGGTGCCGGACCAGGCGAGAAGTACACGGGTCCCGTCAACTAGACGACGTCACCCGGAGACGGACGGGAGGCCCGTGGCGGTGTCGCCACGGGCCTCCCGTCCGTTCGTGGGTCGCGGTCAGGACCCGCTGTCGCCGACCAGGCGCGCGACGGCCGCGAGCGGGATGCCGACCCAGTCGGGTCGGTTGCGGGTCTCGTAGACGACCTCGTAGACCGCCTTGTCGAGTTCGAAGGCGTCGAGCAGCGCGCCGTGGGCGGTGAGGTCCGCGCCGGTGCCCCGCTGGTAGCCCTCGAGGAAGCGTGCCCGCGCCTCGGCCGCCCAGGCGGCCGCGTCGACCGGTTCGGCGTCGTGCGCCAGCGCACCCGCGACGTAGTCGAACGATCGGAGCATGCCCGCGACGTCGCGCAGGGTGACGTCCGGCAGCGAGCGTTCGTCGAGGGGGCGGAGCGGCTCGCCCTCGAAGTCCAGGAAGACCCACCCGCGGGGGTCCGGTGCCGACAGGACCTGTCCGAGGTGCAGGTCACCGTGGATGCGCTGCAGGTCCGGCCACGTCGCGTCGGCGGCACGGGCGTAGACCGCGCGGATGGCGTCGACGTGGTCGGCGACGGCCGGGGCCTCGCGGGCGGCGGTGTCGAGTCGGGCGTGCATCGTCGCGACGGCGGCGTCCCGTCGGGGCGCGTCGGCCGGTTCCGTCGGCAGCGCTCCGGCGAGGGTGCGGTGCACGTCGGCGAGCGCGGTGCCGAGCTGCTCGGCGCGGTCACCGAACGGCGTGCCGGCCTGCGCCTCCTGCAGGGCGACGCGCCAGGCGTCGTCGAGCCCGGGCAGGAACTCCTGGGCGAAGGCGAGGTGCCCCGTCGCCGTGCCGTCCGGGCGTCCGACGTCGGGCCAGTCGGCGCGGAGGGCGCCGTAGACCCGCGGCACGCGCGTGCTGCCCGCCGCCGTGAGCGCGAGCTGCGTGGTCACGTCGGGGTTGTCGCCGTGGTGCAGCACGCGGAAGACCTTGATGATGACGCGGTCGCCGGACTCAGTGTCGCAGATGACCGACGTGTTGGACTGCTCACCCGTCAGGACGCGGGCGGCGGTGACCAGGCCGATCGGGCTGAGGCTGTCCGGTGCCGCGTCGATGCGTGCGGCGAGTGCCGACACCCACGCGAGGTCGGTGGTGGCATCGACGACCGTGCCGTCGGGGTCGCTGGTGATCGGCGACTGGTAGAGGACGGGGACCGTGGGTGCCTCGTCGAGCACCAGCCGGGTCCCGTCGTCGGTCGAGATCGTCCGGAGGTGTGGCACGGACCCCTTGGAGGCGTACCAGCGGCGGTCGGCGATCCAGGACTCGAGGTCGCGGTCGCTCGGCGTGCTGGTGTCGGGGGCGCTGGTGTCTGCGCTCGTGTCTGCGCGGGTGTCGGGGGCGCTGGGTGCTCCGTCGCTCATGCAGCGGAACCTACGCGCCGGGGCCTGGCGAGGTGCCGAGTCCCCCACAGGACGGGCCGGGGAGCGCTCCGTCCACAGAACCCCGCTGCCCCCGGTCTGACACGGGTGCGTCGGACGACACTTGCGGCATGCCCCGATCCGCTGCTGCTCCTCCCCCCGCCGCTGACGCTGCACGTGCGCTCCCCGACCCCCGCCGGACCTGGCGGATCCTCGACGACCGCAGGCTCCCCGCACTCGAGCCGTTCGCCGCCGACGTCCGCCGTCACGAAGCGGTGACGGTGCGCGAGACGGTGTGGGACTCCGACGACCGGGTGCTCGCCGCCGAGGGTGTCGTGCTCACACGCTCGCCGGACGGCACCTGGACGATCGACCGGGGTGCCCACGGGGTCGGCCCGGAACCGCTCGACGGCGCGTTCGACGATCCCCCACGGGACGCGGTCGAGGTGTTCCTGCGTGGTCGTCCGCTGCGCACCGTCCTGGTCCGTGACACCACCACGACGCTCGTGACCCTCCGCGGCAGGGACGGCCGGGTGCGGGCCGAGGTCGCCGACGTGCGCGTGGACGACGGCGACCCGGACACCACCGTGCTGCGGTCATCGCGGTGGTGGGCCCTGACAGATGACGGACGCGACGGTGCAACGGCACGAGCGACCGAACGAGCGCTGCACGACGCGGCGACGGACCCGGTGGACGTTTCGTCGGTACCGCTCCCCCGGGGCCCGGAGCCGGCGCCGGAACGCCGACGCGGCCGAGCGAAGCGCCCCCGGCCGGACACCGCCGCCGGGCTCGTCCTCCGGGTGCTCGATGCCCTGCGGCGCGACCTCGTCGCGGCGGACCCCCGGGTACGAGCTGACGAGCCCGAGTCCGTGCACGACCTGCGGAAGGTGCTGCGCCGCCTGCGGAGCGTGCTCGCGGCGTTCCGCGGCGCGCTCGACCGCCAGGCGACCGAGGACCTCCGTGCCGCCCTGGCCGAGACCGCATGGATCGCCGGGACCGCTCGCGACGCCGAGGTGCTGCACGCCGGCCTGTCCCGGTCGGCCACACACGCCCCCGACGGGTACGTGGACACCGAGACCCTGGACCGCATCGGCGCCGAGACCGCGGAACGTCGCAGCGTCGCCGCTGCTGAACTCCGGCGAGCGCTGCGCTCCGACGCCTGGTTCCGAACACTCGAGGCCCTCGACGACCTGCTGCTCCGGGCACCGGCCGGCCCGCACGCGGACGACGACGCGGCCACGTTCGCCGCCCGGCGCATCCGGCACGAGCGGGTACGCGTCGGTCGGCTGCTGGGTGAACCCAGCGATGACCTCGACACCCTGCACGAGGTCCGGAAGGCCGCGCGCCGGTTGCGCTACGCCCTGCAGGCGGCCGGTGACGTGCCCGACGTCGGGAAGCGCCGGCTCGGTCGACTGCGACGGGTGCAGGAGACCCTCGGCGAGACGCTCGACGCCGCACACGCCGCCGATGCGTACCGACGGCTGGCAGCCGTGGCAGCGCAGCACGGCGAGGACACGTTCGGGTACGGCGTCCTGGCGACGACCGAGCAGAGGGCCAGCACGCAGGGCTTGCACCGATCGCGGAAGCTGCTCGCGCGGCTCTGACCGGGTGCGAGAATCGGGCCGTGCCGCACTACTTCGAGGACCTCGCTGCTGGACAGACCTTCACCACGCCGGGACGCACCATCACCGAGGCGGACGTGGTGTCGTTCGCCTCGTGGACGAACGACAACAACCAGGTGCACACGGACGTCGAGTTCGCGGGGAAGACCCGGTACGGGCAGCGGATCGTGCACGGGTTGCTCGGCACCTCGCTGTGCCTCGGGCTCATCGCGCGCACGGGCGTCTTCGAGGGGTCCGCGGTGGCACTGCTCGGGATCGACCAGTGGCGGTTCACCGAGCCCGTGTTCATCGGCGACACCGTGACCTGCACCGTCGAGGTCCTCGGCACCCGGCTGACGAGCTCGGGAACGACCGGGATCGTCGAACGAGCGGTGGCCCTGCGGAACCAGCACGGCGTGGTCGCCCAGCAGGGACGGATGGACGTCATGGTGCTCACGCGCGACGCCGCGATCGGCTGAGCGACCGCTCGACGAGCGTCCCGCGGAACCTCTTCCGCGCAATCCCGACTCGCTCTTTACAACGATGTACCAGCACGGGAGCATGGACGCATGAGCACGCTCGACGGCATCGTGGCCGCACCTGACTCCGCTTCCGCCCCCGGCCTCCCCCTCGCTTCGCGGCAGGACGGCACGTACCCCCGGCCGCAGATGCTCCGCACCGCCTGGGCCGACCTCGACGGCACGTGGTCGTTCCGGAACGACGGCGACGACGACGCCTGGCGCACCGGCTTCACCGACGCCCGGGACATCGTCGTCCCGTTCCCGCCCGAGTCCCCGGCGTCGGGCATCGACGAGCCCGGGTTCCACCCCGTGGTCTGGTACTCCCGTGCGATCACCCGCTCCGAGCTCGACGCCGCCGGGTTCGGCACCGGCGCGCCCCGGCTCGTGCTGCACTTCGGCGCCGTCGACCACCGTGCCCGCGTCTGGATCGACGGGCAGTTCATCGGTGGACACGAGGGCGGCCACACCCCGTTCTCCTTCGACGTCACGGAAGCGCTGGCCGCCGACCCCGACGCCGTGCACACCCTGGTGGTCCGCGCCGAAGACGACCCGCACGACCTGACCCAGCCGCGCGGCAAGCAGGACTGGCACGAGGACCCGCACGCGATCTGGTACCGCCGGACCACCGGGATCTGGCAGACGGTCTGGCTCGAGGCCGTGCCGACCGCCTCGATCGCGTCCCTGCGCTGGACGAACGTCGACCACGCGACCATGCGCCTGACCGTCCGGCTCGACGGTCACCGCACCGGCGGCGAGCGCCTGCGCGTCGAGGCCCGCTGGGACGACCGCGACGAGCACCTCGCCACGATCGAGACCACCGTCGGCGAGACCGGGGACGAGTTCGACGTGGTCGTGCCGATCGCGCGGCAGACGAACGGGCAGGCCGAGGACGAGCTGCACTGGACGCCGGACACGCCCCGGCTGATCGACGCCACGGTCACGCTGCTGCCGCGCTCCGGCAACGGCAACGGCAACGGCACGACGGTGGGCACGGGCGCGCTCGACGCCGTCGCCAGCTACTTCGGGATCCGGACGGTCGGGGTCGACGGCGGCGCGTTCCTGCTCAACGGCCGACGCCACGACGTCCGCAGTGTCCTGAACCAGGGCTACTGGCCCGAGTCGCACATCGCCTCCCCGTCCCGCCAGGCACTCCGCCGCGAGGTCGAACTCATCAAGGAGCTCGGTTTCAACGCGGCCCGCAACCACCAGAAGGTCGAGGACCCGCGGTTCCTGTACTGGGCCGACCGACTCGGACTCATGGTGTGGGGCGAGGCCCCCGGCGCCTACGCGTTCTCCCCCCGCGCCGTGCAGCGTCTGATGCGTGAGTGGATGGACGCTGTCGAGCGTGACGCCTCGCACCCGTCGATCGTCACGTGGGTGCCCGCCAACGAGAGCTGGGGTGTGCAGCACATCGCCACCGACCCGGCCCAGCAGGCCTACGCCCGGGCCCTCGCCGACGTCACGCGGGCGTTGGACCCGACGCGTCCGGTGATCTCCAACGACGGGTGGGAGCACACGAACTCCGACATCGTCACGATCCACGACTACGAGGGCGACGGACCCCGGCTCGCGGCCACCTACGCGGACGAGACCGCACGGACCCGACTCCTCGGTGGGATCGGCCCGGCGGACCGCCGCATCCTGGTCGGCGGCGCCGAGGACCTCGGCCAGCCGGTCATGCTCACCGAGTTCGGCGGCGTGAACTACCAGCCGAGCGTCCAGCGCGAGGACGGCTGGGGCTACACGTCGGCCACTGACGGCGACGACTGGGTCGCCCGCATCACCGCGCTGTACGACGCGATCCGCGCGAGCTCGTTCCTCGCCGGGTCCTGCTACACGCAGCTCACCGACACCATGCAGGAGACGAACGGTCTGCTCAACGCAGACCGCTCCCCGAAGGTCCCGATCGAGCAGATCCGTCGTGCGGTCACGGGGCGCTAGCCGGGAGGCCCGCACTTCGTGAGCAGGAATGGTCGGGTCCGGCAGGCGGACCCGACCATTCCTGCTCACGATGCACACGGGTTGCCTCGCGCCGGGCGGGTGGCGGCCCGCGATGCGGGGCGCGGCCTGCGATCTGGGAGGATCGGGCGGGTGACGAGCGTGGCGGAAGCGAGCCGGGCCTCCAGGCGGGGGTTCCGCAGCCTGCTGACCGGACGGCGCAGCGCCTGGACCGCACCGCTGCTGATCTGGGCGGGCTCGCGGGTGGTCAGCACGGTGCTGCTGGCGACCGTGTACCTGCTGGCGACCGCGAACGGCTGGCCGTTCGCCTCGTACCGGCAGGATCCCTCGTTCTTCACGTTCTCGGGCTCGTGGGACGCCTCGTTCTACCGGACCATCGCCGAGCACGGCTACCCGGCGACGCTGCCGGTCGACGACTCCGGGCACGTCCTGCCGAACGCGTGGGCGTTCCTGCCGGTGTTCCCCGCGGTGGTGCGGATCGTGATGACGCTGACCGGCGCCTCGTTCTGGGTCGCCGGGGTCGTGGTGGCGTCGATCGCCGGAGCGGGCGCCTGCGTGCTGCTGTACCGGCTGGTGCTCGCCGTCGGCTGCTCGCACCGGGCCCGCTGGGCGACGGCCCTGTTCGCGTTCGCGCCGACTGGGTTCCTGCTGCAGGTCGCCTACGCGGAGAGCCTGCTGCTCGTGCTGCTGTTCGGCGCGCTGCTGGCGCTTGTGCGGCGACGGTACTGGCTGATCGCGCCGCTCGGTGTCGTGGCGGCGTTCACGAAGCCCGGGGTCCTCGCGCTGGCGCTGGCACTGGCCGTGCACCTGGTCGTGCGGTGGGTGGCCTGGCGCCGGCAGCAGGACGCGTTCCCGTGGCGGGACCGGATCGCGATCGTGGTGACCGGCCTGGTCGTCGCGGCTGCGGGACTTGCGTGGCCCGTCATCGCGACGGCCGTGACGGGGCGGCCGAACGCGTACCTGGACACCGAGCTGTCGTGGTGGGTGGGGTTCGTCGGGCGGCAGCACTTCGCGCCGCTGACACCGTGGTTCACGATGGCGTCGACGTGGCTCGGGCCGCTCGGCATCGTGCTCGTCGTGGTGGTGCTCGCCGGCGCCGTGTGGTTCTTCTCACGCAGGAGCACCAGGGCACTGGGCCCCGACGTGCTCGCGTTCACGGCGTCCTACGGGCTGTACCTGGTGGCGGTGTTCCTGCCGCAGCAGTCGTTGCCGCGGTTGCTCATGCCGATGGCACCGTTGCTCGGATCGGACGTCTTCGTGGGGACACGGCGGCGGACGGTGGCGTGGCTGGTCGTCGGGGTGTGCCTGCAGCCGGTCGCGATCGTGCTGCTGTGGTTCCTCGGGTACCCGTGAGCGGTACTGTCCGTCGGCGCTGCAAGACACCGGTGTTCGCCGATTGAACACGCGCAGACCGCGGTGCGACGCGCGAACACCGGTGTCTTGCGGGCCGCGTCAGCGCTACGCGTCGAACGTGTGGAACCAGGCCGATCCACCGGGGTGCTGCACCGTGATCATCTCGTCGAGGTCGCGGTAGGGGCCGTCCTGGTTGTGGCTCGCCGACTTGATGCGGATGGTGCCGTCGGACTCGGTGAAGACCTCGGACACGATGGTCGTGTGGTCCGGTGAGCCGTTGGCGTTCCAGTCGAAGAACACGATGTCGCCGACCTGCACCTTGTCGCGCTCGTCCGACGAACGCCGGGTGAGCCCGAACTCCGCCGCGTTGGTCTCGAGCCACGGGTCCATCGTCGGGCAGTAGGTCCACGTCGCACTGTGCTCGGCACCGGCCGCGCGGTTGTACCAGTCGGACCGCTGCTCCCACCCGCGGGCGATGAGCGTCTGGCTGACGTAGTTCGCGCAGTCGCCGCCGATCGGGTTCATCGTGCCGTACTCGGCGAGGTTGTAGTCCTTCCAGTACCGCATCGCGTAGGCGAGCTGCCGGTCGACGTCGGTCAGTGCGGCGTAGGCCAGGGTGGTCGCGGCGACCGCGCTGCCCGCAGCGGGCGTCGCGGCGGCGGTCGGGGTCGGCGTGGTCGTCGCGGTGTCCTGGGTGGCGCCGCTCTGCCCGTCGTTCGCGGCGCTGCCGTTGCCGTCAGAGGACTGGTTCGCCGACGCGGTGGGCTCGATCACCGAGGTGAAGAGCGCGACGTCGGCGTCACCGGCGGTGTACATCGCCTGGTGCGGGGCCGTGAAGGTCACCTTCGACGCGGTCGCCGTGACGTCGCGCGCAGCGACACCGCCGACGGTGACGCCCTTGACGGCGGCGAGTCCGGTCCCCGTCACGGTGATCGTGACGCCACCGGCGAGCGGGACCTGCGCTGGAGTGACGGCCTTCGCGACGGGCTTCGCCGTCGGGGTGGACGATGCGTCCGCACCCCCGGAGCTCCCGCGCCCGCCGCCCGAACCCTTGCCCGAGTCGCCGCCCTTGTCGCTGCCGGAGGAGCACGCCGCGACGGCGAGCCCGATCCCGGCGACGCCGGCGAGGGACAGGAGTGCGCGGCGGTTCATCGAGGCAGTCATGACACGACCAGCGTAAGCGACACCTCCGTCGTTCCGACACGGCATGATCGTCTTCGGGGGCGAGCGTCCTCCGTGTCCCAGCGGACCCGTTCGGAAGGAACACACATGCCCGAGAGCCACGACTTCTTCGTCGCCACCGACCCCGAGACCGCCCGTGCCCAGGTGCGTGAGGCGCTGTCCCGCGAGGGCTACACCGTCGACGACGCCGAGCAGGGGGCACTCCGTGCGACCCGCGGCAGCCTCGGCCTGACGCTCCTCATCGGCGGCATGGCGAACGACCGCACGTTCCACACCCGCCTCGACGTGCAGATCATGATCGCCCCGGACGGCCGCACGGTCGCCCGACTGCTGCGCGGCTCGGGCAAGTCCGCGATCAAGGGTGGAGCGCTCGGCATCTCGCGCGGCAACCGGGCCTTCGAGCAGGCCGCGAACGCGATCCACACCACCTTCGCGCAGTCCGGCGTGCTGACGGAGAGCATCGCCGGCTGACACGTCGACGGCGGGGACGGGTCCGACGCGACCCACAGACGGACGGGAGGCCCGGTGCCAGCTGGCACCGGGCCTCCCGCCCGTCTGCGACTCGCGCTCGCCGTCATGATGCGCGCCGATCCGCTCGCGAACCGTCGCAGGTCGCGTGCCCCTGCGTCAGCTGCAGGACCAGTCGCGGTCGATCGCGGTCGAGCCGAACGGCGTGACGTACTGCGTCATCCTGATGGGTCCACCGAGCAGACGAGCGCCGGAGCAGGCCGCCTGAGCCTGGTCGAGTCGGGCTGCACCGAGCGCGATCCAGCTCGGCAGCGGCCGGAGCGGACTCGATGCCGGGACGGTCCCCATGATCTTGTTGAACTGGTACGAGGTCGAGTAGACCCCGATCTGGGTCACTCCCGCGTCCTGCAGGGCCTTCGTCATGCCCTCGAGCGCCGCACGGTTCTGCCCGGCGTCCGAGGTGACGTACGACAGCCCGGTCTCGACGTCGAGCCACCAGCGGTACTGACCAGGATTGGTGACTCCGCGGGTGTTGGCTGCTTCGTAGGCGCGGGCGTACCCGTACATGTACGAGCACGCTGCCGTCGTCTTCCAGGTCGACTGCGCGCCGGACTGCGGTGTGCAGGTGCCGTACGCCGTGGGCACAGCGACTGTCTGGCCGTTCGGCGCGAGGTTCGACGTCGGCCACACCGAGGCTGCCCGTGCCCCGGGGTTCGTGAAGAGCGAGTAGACCTGCGTCGTCGGCTGGGCGGTGCCGCCGGCGGAGGCCTCGGCCCAGCCGAGCTGCTGTTGCAAGCAGGGGTTCGTCGTGTTGGCCCGTTCACCGTTCACCCCGACGATCCCGAACGACTGGTCAGTGGGGACGGTCTTGCCGCACTGCGGCCAGGAGATGTCCACGCCGGTCCCCGAACCCGTCGATCCATCGAGGAAGTACCCCACGACGTCGACGTAGACCGTCGCAGTCCCGCCGGACACCTTCGCCTGCACCTGCCCTCCGGCTGCGAGCGGCGCGATCAAGGCGTTCCCGATCGTCTGCCCCTTGGCGTAGACCTGCGTCGGCACGCTCGAGGCCAGCCCCGCACCGACGACGCGGAGTGATCCCCCGGTGCTTCCCTTGCCGACCTTCGCGTTGATGACCGCAGCGGTCGCATTGCGCGGGACACCTGCGGTGCCGGCGACGGTGACCTTCTTCGCGGTGGTCCCGGCAGCGACGGTCGCAGCTCGGACCGGGTGCGCGGGGACGAAGACCGAACCGTCGGCGTTCGGCGCGTAGTACCCGACCACGTCGGCGAGCACCCGTGCGGATCCGGAGGAGACTCGCGCTTGCACGGCGCCGCCGGAGAGCCTGACCGTGGTCGTGTTGGCGACGGTGATGCCCTTCTCGTACATCAACGAGACGACCCCGGCGTTGTTGCCGGACGGGGTGATCCGCAGCCGACCACTCGTTGCGGGGCGGGAGACGTCGGTCTGGAGCACCACTGCGGTGGCGTTCGCCGGGACACCCGCCTTCCCCGCGACCACGATCTTCTTCGCCGCGGTGGACACCGTCCCGTTCAGCACGTTCGTCGGCGGCAGCGGCGTGTACGTGGAACCGGAAGTACTCGTGCCGTACCACCCCGCAACGTCGAGCGAAACGGTGGCCTTGCCCGCGGACACCTTCACCTGGGCCTTGCCCGAGGTGAGGCCGACCGTGGTCGTGCCGGAGATCGGCTGCCCCAGGCGGAAGTTCTGGATCGCGGGGCTCGCCGTGCTGCCGGCAGGGGCAACACTGACGTACCCGGCGGCGCTCGGCGCGTTCACCGTCGCGGTGAGCACGACAGCCGTGGCCGAAGCGGGGATGCCGTTCCTGCCGCCGAGGGTGACCGTCGTCGCGGTGCTCGTCGCGGTGCCGGACCAGGCTCGTGCCGGTGCGACGGGGGTGAACCGGCCGGTCGTCGGGGCCGCTGCCGATGCCGGCGCGACCGGCCCGACGACGGCGAGCCCGGCGGCGACGGCGAGCACCGTGCCGATCGATGCGATGGCGGTCCTGAAGCGCACGTGTTCCCCCGTTTCCCGCGCCGGTCGGCGCACGGGGAGTCTAGGGCGGTGCGTTGGACAACACACCACCCCTGTCCGTGAACTGTGTCGAACGATCCACCTGACTCGGTCTGTGGAGGACGATCCCCTCGACACGTCCGCCAACGACAGAACGGCCCGGAACCTGTGGGTTCCGGGCCGTTCTCGTGGTTGCTACCTGGTGGAGCTAAGGGGATTCGAACCCCTGACCTTCTCATTGCGAACGAGACGCGCTACCAACTGCGCCATAGCCCCAAGTGCTCGACCACAATAGCACCCTCGTTCGGCCCAGCCGAAATCGCAGGTGGCCCGTCGGGCGTGCCGCGGGTCAGACCGCGCGGCGCCGTCGCATGATCGCGTCGAGGTCGGCCTGCTGGTAGGCGTCGTCGTCGAGGACACCCATGCCGGCCCACTTGCTCGGCGGCCCGGCGGGCTCGTCGGCGGGAGCAGGAGCGCCGGGAGCAGGAGCTCCGGGAGCAGGAGCGCCAGGAGCAACGCCGGCCGACGCAGCAGGGGCGGCGGGGGCCCGGAGCCCGAGCCGTTCGGCCAGACGCCCCTGGTCGTGCGCGGACAGCGACGCCGCAGCCTCTTCGAGTTCGGGTCGCATCCGCGACACCCGCGCCAGCGACGGGTCGGACTCCCCGGCGCGGATCGCGGCCGCTTCGGCCTCGGCTTCCGCCTTGGCCGCGGCGACGCGCTCCTTCAGCCGGGCAGCGAGTTCCGCCGACGATTCGGGCGACGCGGCCGGAGCGGCCGGCCGCTCCACGTAGAGGGGCTTCGGAACGTGGTTCGGGGTCCAGGAGCGGTCTGCTGCAGGCTCGGCAGGCTGCTCGGTCGACAGGGGCGGCGCCGGGTCCGTCCATGCGGTGGCCGGCCGGGAGGCGCGGGTCGCGCCCGTCTCGGCGGCCGCGAGACGCTGCTTCCGCGCCGTCGCCACCTGGTGCAGCTGGGCCAGGACCGCTGCGGACCCACCGGCGGCGACGATTCCGGCGACACCGACGAGCCAGAGCGACGGTGCCGCGACGAAGACCACGAGGGCGATGACGACGCCGAGCGTGCCGAACAGAGTTGCCCCGAGCCGGGACCGGCGCATGCGCATCGCGGTCAGGGCCGGCACGGCGGACGCCCGCTCGAGCACCGGGGCCTGCTCGGCCAGGCGGCGGGTGATCTCGCGCTGCCGAGCGGCTTCGTGGGCCCGGACGATGGCGGTGCGCTTGGCCTCTTCGGACCGGGCGACGCGCTGCGCCTGGGCGAGGGACTTCGCGTTCATCTCGATGCGGACCTCGTCCGGCAGCTCGGCGGTCTGCGCGAGGATCCGGAGGGTCTGCTGCAGCCGGATGGCGTTCCGCTCGGTGGCCAGGTACTGGCGGCGGGCGGCCCACGACGGCATCAGGTAGACGAGCCAGAGGACGGCCGCGACGAGCAGGACGATGCCACCACCCCACGAGCCGATTCCTGCCATGCGAACACGGTAGGGGCGGCGGTTCCCGCGCCGCGTCATTGCCGGACGCGTGTTGCGCGTGTCGGGGCGGAATCCGTGGGAGGCGACCCGCGCCTCCAGGCCCGTCAGACGTGGGACGTCAGATGCGGGGCGTCGTGTCCAGCGGCATCGCCGCCTCGTCGCGTGCGGCGAGCGGCACGGCCCCCACGCCGGACGGCACCTGCCCCTGGACCCAGCGCTCGAGGACGCCCCCGCGGACCTCTTCGGCCACCAGCGCGAAGCAGAAGTGGTCGCGCCAGTCCCCGTTGATGTGGATGTACCGGCGACGGAGTCCCTCGTACCGGAAGCCGAGCTTCTCGACGACGCGCAGGCTCGGGGCGTTCTCCGGCCGGATGCAGATCTCGATCCGGTGCACGCCGAGCGAGCGGAAGCAGTGGTCGACGGCGAGGGCGACGGAGATCGGCGTCACGTTGTGGCCGGCGGCGTCCTCGACGACCCAGTAGCCGATGGAGGCGCTCGCGAGCGAGCCGTAGGAGATGCCGGAGACGTTGAGCTGCCCGACGAAACGGCCGTCGAGTTCCATCGCGAACGGGAGTCCGAGTCCCGCGCGGGCGTTGGCCTGGAGCGCGCGGATGCTGCCCCGGACGTCGGTGGAGACGTGTCCGGAGGGGTTCGTGGCCTCCCAGGTGCGGAGCCACGAACGGTTCGTCGCGAGTGCCGCGTCGAGGTCGCGGGTGTCGCGGAGCCGGAGGGGCCGGATGGTGACCCGCCCGTGGGACAGGGTCGGGATCGTCGTCATCGCTGGGTTCCTCCGGGGTCCCGCCCCGGTGCGGGACGGGGTGTCCCGCCCGGGTCCGTGATCACCGGACCCGAGCGGGATGGCCGACTATTCGCCCGCGTTGAACTCCTTCAGCCACGACTTGAGGTCGGGGCCGAGGTCATCGCGGTCCGAGGCGAGCTGCACGATCGCCTTGATGTAGTCGAGTTTGTCACCCGTGTCGTACCGGCGTCCACGGAACACGACGCCGTACACGCCGCCGGTCCACTCTTCGGCGCTCGCCATCTTCATGAGCGCGTCGGTCAGCTGGATCTCGCCGCCCTTGCCCGGCTCCTGCTTCTCGAGGACGTCGAAGACCTCGGGACGGATGACGTAGCGGCCGATGATGGCCAGGTTCGAGGGCGCTTCGCCCTGCGGGGGCTTCTCGACGAGGCCGGTGATCTTCACCACGTCGTCGGTGTCGGTCGGCTCGACCGTGGCGATGCCGTACAGGTGGGTCTGCGACTCGGGGACCTCGAGCAGGGCCACGATGGTGGCGTTCTTCTCGCCCTGGACCTCGATCATGCGCTGGAGCAGCGGGTCACGAGCGTCGATGATGTCGTCACCGAGGAGCACGGCGAACGGCTCACGGCCGACGTGCATCTTCGCGCGGAGCACCGCGTGGCCGAGGCCGAGCGGGTCACCCTGTCGCACGTAGTGCATGTCGGCGAGGTCCGTCGACTGGTTCACCTTCTGCAGCTTCTCGTGGTCGCCCTTCTTGCGGAGGGTCTCCTCGAGCTCCGACACGTGGTCGAAGTGGTTCTCGAGCGCGTTCTTGTTGCGCCCGGTGATCATCAGCACGTCGGTCAGCCCGGCACCGACAGCCTCTTCCACCACGTACTGGATGGCCGGCTTGTCGACGACGGGGAGCATCTCCTTCGGCATCGCCTTGGTCGCGGGGAGGAAGCGGGTGCCCAGCCCTGCGGCCGGGATCACCGCCTTCGAAATCTGGAAGCCCATGCTCAGACCGTATCCGATCCCCCTTTCGAGGGCATGTCGTCGCTCCGGGGGACACGGGACCCCGCGTGTTCCCGGCGGGAAGCCGCAACCGTGCCCCTCGGTAGACTCCTGCGCATGATCGCCGATCTCGGGAACGAGAAGCGCGCCCTGCGAGCCGAACTCCGGCAGCGGCGGCGCACCCGGACCACGACCGAACGCGACGCGGACACCGAGACCCTGACCGCGACCCTGCAGCGCTTCGTCGAGGAACGCCAGGTGGCGTCCCTCGCCCTGTACCTGTCCGCACCGGACGAGCCGAACGTCCGGCCGTTCCTGAACTGGGCGTTCGGGCAGGGCATCCGCGTGCTGCTGCCGATCACCCGCGAGGACGGGCTGCTCGACTGGGCCGTCGGCGACGGCGAGAGCGAGACCGAGAGCCTGCTCGGCCTGCCCGAGGTCGTCGGCGAGGTCCTGTCCCCGCTCGCGATCAACGACGTCGACGCGATCCTCGCCCCGGCGGCGGCGGTCGGGCACGACGGTGTCCGCATGGGCTGGGGGCGCGGCTACTACGACAAGACCCTCGGGTCCATGGCGAACCGTCCGCCCGTCTATGCTGTGATCTTCGACGCGGAGTACCTCGACGAGGTCCCGCGCGAACCCCACGACGAACCCGTTGACGGCATCATCACGCCGTCGCGCATCATCACGTTCCGGAGCTGACGTGCCCACCTACTCGTACCGTTGCACCGAGTGCGACAACGCGTTCGACATCAAGCAGTCCTTCTCCGACGCCACCCTGACGGAGTGCCCGGTCTGCGGCGGCGTCCTGCGCAAGGTGTTCTCCCCGGTCGGCGTGACCTTCAACGGCGGCGGCTTCTACCGCACCGACTCGCGCCCGGCCCCGAAGTCCGAGGGCTCGTCGAGCGCGCCGGCGAAGTCCGAGCCGGCGAAGAAGGCCGAGTCGAAGCCCAGCGGCTCGAAGCCCGCCGCGTCCTGACGCGGTCTTCGCTCTCCGGATAGGTTGGGGCGCGTCGCCACTCGGCGGCCGTCCTCGACCCGGAAGGAGACCCTCGCATGAAGGGCTTCAAGGAGTTCCTGCTCCGCGGCAACGTCATCGACCTGGCCGTCGCAGTCGTCATCGGTGCGGCGTTCACCGCGATCGTCAGCACGATCGTCACCAGCCTCATCAACCCGCTCATCGGTGCGGTGTTCAACGCGTCGAGCCTGGACAAGGCGCTCATCGTCTACATCCCGACGGTGTCCGGCGGCAAGCCGGCGGAGATCCTCTTCGGCGCGATCATCGGCGCGGTCATCAACTTCGTCATCGTCGCCGCGGTCGTGTACTTCGCGCTCGTCGTGCCCGTCAACCACCTGAAGAAGGTGGCGTTCGAGCGTGTCAAGAACGACGAGCAGCAGACCCCGCAGGACGTGCCCCCGACCGACGTCGAGGTGCTGCTCGAGATCCGCGACCTGCTCCGCCCGCAGAACGGCGGCGCGACCAGCACGGGCGCACACATCGCCCCGTCGAACGCTCCCGAGGGGCCCGGCATCGGCGGCTCGACGAAGCTCTAGCCCCGGCGCCTTCGCACGACACCGGTGTTCCCGCTCTGCACCCCCGCAAACCGCGGTGCGCAGCGTGAACACCGGTGTTTTGCGAAGAGGGGCCCGTCAGGCGGCGGGGACCGCGCGGCGCTTCGCGAACATCGCGACGGCGTACTGCGCGCCGGCGAGCACGTGCCCCGCGGTGCCGAGGTACACGAACACCAGGGCCACGACCCGGACCCACGGCGCGTTCTCGTCGACGGTGTGCACCGCGGAGAACAGCAGCACCGGCAGCCCGACGAACAGCAGGGCCGAGCGGATCTTGCCCGTCCACGTGACGTCGAGGTCCGGGTTGCCGTGGAACAGCACGCTCGACAGGACGACGAGCACCAGGTCGACGAGCACGACGACGGCCACCACCCACCAGGGCAGCAGGCCGACGAGCACCAGGGACAGCACGATCGCGATGATGGCCAGGCGGTCGGCGACGGGGTCGATGGCCTTGCCGAGCTTGGAGCCCTGGTCGAACTTGCGCGCGATGAAGCCGTCCGCCCAGTCGCTCACGCCGATCACGACGAGGGCGACGAGCGCCCACCCCGGGTGGCCGGCGACGACGAGGCCGATGAACACCGGGATCAGCACGAGGCGGAACAGCGTGATCAGATTCGGCCAGGTCTGCCAGTCGGGGCGCTGTCGCGCGGTGTCAGTCATCACGGGCCAGGCTACCGGTTACCAGTGCGGGGGGACGTCGCGCCGGAGCTGGTCGTCGTTCTCACCGTCGCGGTGCCGCGCCGGTTCCGGCGGCGGCGTCGGGTCGTAGCCCGCCACCGGCTGGGTGGTGACGCGTCTGCGGCGCCGCACCGGGCCTCCCGGCTGGTCCGCCGTCTCGCCTCCGTCAGCGGCGGGACGGACGGGAGGCGCGGCTGACGACGCGTCGTCGACCCGCGTCCACGTGCCCACCAGCTGGTCCGTCTCCGGCGTCACCGGACCGGCGGGCCGAGAGGCCCGACGGCTCATCGGCGGGCGGGGATCGGCGGGATCGAGATCTCCTGGGTGGCACCGCGGTCGACCCCAAGTACGGACGCGACGGTGTCGGCGACGCGGTCCGGGTCGGAGAACAGCTGGAACGCGTGCACGCGCACGTAGTGCCAACCGAGTCGGCGGAGCACCTCGGGGCGCAGGCGCAGGGACTCGCGCAGCGACCCCTTGACCAGCGACGCGTCGGTCTCGATCGTGACGCAGACCCCGCCGTGCGCGGCGACGAGGCCGAGCTTGCCGCGGTGTCCGAGCGCCACCGGGATGCCACGCATCTCGAGGCGCCGGGCCAGGTCGACGAGCAGCGGGTCGGAGTCGTCCGGCACGTACTCGGCGGTGGTGCGCGCACGCACCTCGGCCAGGATCTCGGCGAGGGCGACGGTGCCGTGGCCCATGCGCTCGGCCTCGATGTCCGACGGCTGGAAGCAGGTGACGATGACCATCGAGCGACGCGCACGGGTCATGGCGACGGCCAGCAGCCGCTCGCCGCCGGGCTTGCCGAGCGGACCGAAGTCGCGCAGCACGCGGCCGTGCGGGGTCCGGCCGTAGCCGATGGAGAACACGACGCGGTCGCGGCTCTGCGCCACCGACTGCTCGAGCGTCGCCACGATGAACGGCTCGGCGCGGTCGCCGATGACGAACTCGGTCAGGTCCTTGTGGCCCTGGGCGGCGGTCAGCACGGCCTGCTCGACGCGCACGGCGTGCTTCGCCGATGCGGTGATGACCATGAGCGACTCGGTCGGACGGGTGCGAGCGTGGTCGATGACGAGGCGGACCACGCGGTCCACCTCGGCGTCGACGCTCTCGACGGCACCGGACTCGGGGTCGGGCACGGCCTTGCCGTCGCTGACGTAGTCGAGCGCGATCGAGCCGTGGCCGAGGAACGAGCCGGCCCACGGCAGGGACTCGATCTTGCCGCCGTAGAAGCGACGGTTCACGAGCTCGGCCAGGTCCTCGCCGCCGGCGCGGTACGACCGCGACAGTGACAGGGTCGGCAGCAGGGTGGACAGCTTCGCCAGGGCGGAGTCGGCGTGGAACGCGTCGAGCGTGCCCTCGTCGACCTGCAGCGCCCGGTGCTCGGGGTCCACGGCGATGCGGAACGGCGACGGCGTCTGGGTGACCGGGTCGCCGAACACGACGGTCTGCCGGGCACGTCGGACGGCACCGACGGTCTCGGCGATCGTCACGGCGCCGGCGTCGACCAGGATCACGGTGTCGAACGGCATCGTGTCGGCGATCTGCGGCACCTCGTACGGGCTGGCGAGCCAGACGGGTGCGATCGACCGGGACAGGTGCGGTGCGGAGTCCTGCAGCAGGCGCGAGGTGATCGCGCCGTCGCGGAGCTGGGTCTTGAGCGCGGTCGCTTCTTCGGGCCAGTCGACGAGACCGACCTTCCAGTTCTCGGCGAGCTGCCACGCCAGGCCCTGGGAGACCCCGGCCGCGTGGGCGTCGTCCACCAGGCGGAAGTCGGCCTCGACCCGGTCGAGCATGTCGGTGTTGGCGCCGAGCAGCGCCCGGTCGGACTCGAGCATGGTCTCGAGGGCGGACTGCCACCAGGCGAGCTCGAGCTCGGCCGGCACCTGCACGTCCGGCACGTGCCGGTTCGCCAGGTCGGTGATGAGCGGTTCGAGCTGCAGGTCGCGCAGGGTCTGCATGAGCTCGGTGCGCTCCTGCAGGTTGTGCAGGACGTCGGACTCGGCGGCGAGCTCGGCGATGGTCGGGACGAGCTGGTCGACCGGGGTGTTCGCGAGCTGGCGGTCCCGCTCGGTGCGGCCCAGCGGATCGTCGAGGCGCGCGAGGTCCTCGGCGACGTTCGAGAACAGCACCTGGACGTCGGCGATGCCCGTGGGCACCTCGGGGTTCACGCCGGCGGCGACGTAGCGCTGCCAGAGCACCCGCTGCTGCTGGACGCGGGTCAGGGCCTCGTGCAGGTCGGACACGTGCACGCCCGGTCGGACGTACTCGCGGGCGAGCTTCTTGAGCCGGCGACGGTTCGTCGACGACATCGGGGCGCCCTCGCCGCGGGGGGCGGTGGCGGCCACGAGCTCGGACACCGAGCGGTCGAAGACCACCGGCAGGAAGCGGTCGAGCGTGTCGCGGATCTCGGTGAGCAGGCGCAGGTAGATGCCGAGCTCGTTGATCGTCGTGAACTGGCGCATGTGCGTCGAGCTCACCAGGTCGTGGGCGCGGCGGAGCAGGGTCGGCAGGCCGTCGGCGTCGAGGTCCTTCGCGATGCGGTGCGCACGCTGGGCACCGTCGCTCGAACCGAACTTCGCGCCGTACCAGGGCGAGTCGTCGGGCCCGTAGCGGAACTCACCGAGGTTCGCAGCGCTGACCATCGTCTCGGCGACGCGCGAGCGGCCCTCGACCATCGAGGCGACGGACTGCTTCGACAGGCGCGCGGTGGTCGACGGGGCGACGGGCAGCAGCGACAGGCGCGACAGCTCCACCAGGCAGTCGAGCACCGAGACGCCGAAGTCGGGGTCCTTGCGGGTGAGCGAGCCCCGGTAGTCCTTGAGCACCTTGCGCAGGCGGACCAGGGCGTCGTCGACCTCGCGGAGGTTCGGACGCGCGGCCTTCTCGTTCCGGGCGATGGCACGGACGACGTCACGGCGCAGGGTCGACGGCGTGACCGCGACCCCGGGCAGCTGGACCTCGCCGAAGCGGGCGGCGATGCCCCGCAGGGTGGCGCGGCGCGGGCTCACGACGAGCACGCGCTTGTTCGCGGCGACCAGGCCACCCAGGGCGTTCACGATGGTCTGCGTGCCACCGGTGCCCGGCAGGGTCTTCACGACGATGGAGTTGCCGGCCGTGATCTGCGCGATCACGTTCTCCTGCTCGTCGTCGGCGTCGAGCAGGAGTGTGTCGGTCTCCGGGCTGCGCTCGTCCGACGGGGTCTGCTCGACCGGGTGGTAGGACTGCTCGACCTGCCACTTCGCGCTCGGGTTGCCGGCGAGGGCGTCGAGCACGGGGTGCGACAGGTCGCCGGTGTCCTCGACCATGCCGGTCGCGACCTCGGCGAAGGTGGACACCACGAGGCGTGCGTGCACTGAGAAGCCGGGGATGTGCGCGGTCAGACCACGCAGGCGGTCGATGACGGGGTTCGGCGTGAAGGAGCCGTCCTGCTGCGCGAGGGCCACGAAGGACTGCGCGTCGAGGATGACCCCGAACTGCTCGTGCAGCGCGTCGGCGAGGCCCGGGTTGAGCACCGGTTCGCCGAGCAGGCGAACCTCGAAGTCGCGTCCGTGCCGGCGGATCGCCAGGGGGCGCAGGAGCACCGGGCCGCGGAACTGCTCGTCGCCGTGCTTCCAATCGGCCATGCCGATGCCGAGCTTCACGGCGTCGATGCCGCGCACGGTGGCCAGCTCGGTGCCCTTCGCCTCGACGTGTCCAGCGGCCACGCGGGCGGCACGGAGCGCCACCTCGTCGCGGATCAGGCTGGACAGCAGGGTCGTCTTGCCGGTGATGAACTGCGCGAGACCGCCCGGGTGGGTGGTCGAGAGCTCGATGCGGGCGCGCGGGTGGTCACTGAAGTGCGTGAGCGGGCTCGTGCCGCCGACACCGGTCAGCTGGGTGCGCCAGCCGTCCCACGTCGGTTCGGCCGCGTTGCCGGCCTGCAGCCGCGGGTCGCCGAGGCTGATCGCCTGCGGGCTCGTCATCTGCAGCTCCGGGCGGAGCGTGCGGTCCGGCTCGTCGTCGGTCCGTTCCTGGTCCACGTCCTGCTGCTCGTCTCGATCGTCGTCGGGGCGCGCGCGGGCACCCTCGACGGGGACGTCGTCGATCACGTCGTCCTCACCGTCGGTCACCCTGTCCGCT
This sequence comes from Curtobacterium sp. MCLR17_055, assembly GCF_003234305.1. Lineage (NCBI taxonomy): Bacteria > Bacillati > Actinomycetota > Actinomycetes > Micrococcales > Microbacteriaceae > Curtobacterium > Curtobacterium sp. MCLR17_055. Next base: position 52,881 of record NZ_QKSX01000017.1, on the reverse strand, counting down.
CGCCACACATCCGACACTGTAGGCGGAACCGGACGGCCTCTCTGGCAATGAACCGAGGTTTCGGGGTTTCCGCACGGACGTGACCGCCGTCCGGCCCGCCGTGCGCCACCGTCCGACCCGACGTGCGGCGCGCCCGATCCGACGGCGGCCCCGTCCGGTGTGGTACCAACGGGGCATGGCCATCGACGACCGCACCGCTCCGTCCGCCCCCACGCCGAACCGGCGTCGATCGGTCCCCGCCGAGATCTCACGGTCGTGGCTGCTGGTGTCCGGCACCGCCACCGACCGGTTCGACAAGTCCCAGCGCTCCCGCGCCGACCAGATCATCCTGGACATCGAGGACGCCGTCGACCCCGCCGCCAAGCCCTCGGCCCGGCAGGGCGTCGCCGCCTGGCTGGCCGGCGGTGGCGAGGCCTGGGTGCGCATCAACGACGTCACGACGGACTTCTGGGCGGACGACGTCGAGGAGCTCCGCGGCCTGCCCGGGCTGCAGGGCGTCATGCTCGCCAAGACCGAGTCCCCCGCCCAGGTCACCGACACCTGGCACCGGCTCGGCGGCCAGACGCCGGTGATCGCCCTGGTCGAGTCGGCCCTGGGCATCGAGGAGTCCGTGTCGATCGCCAAGGCGCAGGGCGCGTTCCGCCTGGCCTTCGGTTCCGGCGACTACCGCCGCGACACCGGGACCAGCGCCGACACGCTCGCGATGGCGTACCCGCGGTCGAAGCTGGTCGTCGCTTCGCGCGTCGGCGACCTTCCGGGCCCGATCGACGGCCCCACGGTCGGGTCGTCGCACCCGATCCTCCGCGAGCAGTCGCAGGTGGCGGTGTCGCTCGGCCTCACCGGCAAGCTCTGCCTGGACACCGAGCAGCTCCCCGTCATCAACGAGGTCATCTCCCCCACACCGACCGACGTCGCCTGGGCGCAGGACTTCCTCGACGACTTCGAGGCCCGCGGCCGGGTCATCCGCGACGGTTCCGACCTGCCGCGGCTCGGTCGGGCGCAGAAGATCCAGCGGCTCGCACAGGCGTTCGGGGTCGAGGCGCGGTAGGACTGCACGCATGACCTGGTCCAACGTCCCCGGCCCTCCGCCGCAGTCCTCCTCCGGTCCCACGGACGCGCAGCGCGCGGCGTGGGAGCGCGGTGGCACCACGCTGTTCCCGCCGGCGAAGCTCGCCGACCGGATCTCGACGGTGCTGCTCCTGGTGTTCGGTGCCGTCATGACCGCGATCACGGCGGTCGTCGGCATCGTCGCGATCGCCTCGGCCACGGCGGAGTGCGACGCCTCGTCGGGCTGCACGCCCGGCGGGTACTTCGGTGGCGCGGCCGTCGCGGTCGGTGGTGCCTTCGTCATCGGGGTCGCCACGATCGTGCTGTCGATCGGCGCGTGGATCCGGCGGAAGCCGTCGTGGTGGATCGCGGCGATCGGCTTCGTGCTCGCGATCGTCGTCATCGTGTGGGGCGGGGTCGTCTTCGCGAACGCCGTCGACAGCGGTTCCGCCTCGTCGTCGGTGTCCGCCAGCGCCTGACCGGCGCACCGACACCACCCTTCCGACCGGACGCCGTCGTCCGACGCCTGCCGGGTCCGAGAACGCGTGTGCGTTCCGGCCTGGAGGCGCGAAGGCGGGGCCGCCACGCGCCTCCAGTCCGCCTGTCGGTCACGGCCACGGCGTGACCACCTGGGCGTGCGAGCGCACCCCCGGCGCATGCTGGGCCGATGAAGCAACGAGTCATCGGAGACGTGTCCGTCAGTGCCATCGGTCTGGGCGGGATGCCCATGTCGATCGAGGGCCGACCGGACGAGCGTCAGTCCATCGCCACGATCCACGCAGCGCTCGAGAACGGTGTCACGCTCATCGACACCGCCGACGCGTACCACCTGGGCGGCCACGACGAGGTGGGGCACAACGAGGAGCTCATCGCGCGGGCCGTCCGGGAGTTCCACGACGACACCTCGGACGTCCTCATCGCGACGAAGGGCGGACACCTGCGCCCCGAGGCCGGCAACTGGGCGCAGAACGGGCACCCGGAGTACCTGAAGGAGGCGGCGAAGGCCTCGGCGAAGCGGCTCGGCGTCGAGCAGATCGGCCTGTACCAGTTCCACCGCCCCGACCCGGCAGTGCCGTACGCCGACTCGATCGGGGCGCTCGCCGAGCTGCTCGACGAGGGCGTCATCCGGATGGCGGGCATCTCGAACGCCGACCCGGACCAGATCCGCACCGCGAACGAGGTGCTCGGCGGACGCCTGGCGTCGGTGCAGAACCAGTACTCGCCGAAGTTCCGGTCGAGCGAGCCGGAACTCGAGCTGTGCGACGAGCTCGGCATCGCGTTCCTGCCGTGGAGCCCCCTCGGTGGCATCGGGAGCGCGGCGGACCTCGGCACGGCGTTCGAGGACTTCGCGTACATCGCCCGCGACCGTGGGGTCACCCCGCAGGTCATCGCCCTGGCGTGGGAGCTGCAGAAGAGCGACGTCGTCGTGCCGATCCCCGGTGCGTCGCGGCCGCAGTCGATCCTGAACTCGATCACGGCGCCGACCGTGCGGCTGCGGCCGGAGGACGTCGCACGCCTCGACGCCTCGCAGCCCGCGGCCGTCTGACGCCCGTTCCCCCGACGGGGGAAGCACGATGCCCCGCCGCTCCTGGTCCAGGAGCGGCGGGGCGTCGTCGTGCGTGGCCGGGCGTGTGCCCGCTCAGCTCTTGGCGGGGCAGACCGCCGAGACCTGGTCGAGCGTGGTCTGCACCTCGGACTGGGCCTTCGTGACCTCGGTGGAGTCCTCGGCCGCGCCGGAGCGGATGGCCGAGCTGTAGCCCTTGGCCGCGCCGGAGAAGTCCTCGAACGTGTCGTGCACCTGGTCGTTCGAGACCTTCGTCAGCGCCGAGTCGATGCGCTGGACGAACTCGTCGACGAGCGCCGCACGGGCCTTCGGCTCGGCCGGGGCAGAGCTGGAACCCTGCTCCTTGAGGAACGACGCGAGTTCGTTCTCGAGCAGCGAGCAGGCTTCCTGCTTGGTCTGGGCGGGTGCCGCTGCGGCGGTCTTCGAGGCCGACGGGGCGCTGGACGAGCCCGAGTCGCCGCCGGAGGAGCCGCCGTCGGACGAACCGCCGTCGCCGCCCGAGCAGCCGGCGAGCAGCGTGAGCGCGAGGCCGGCGGTGGCGAGCGCCGTGAGGGTACGGCGCATCAGGAGTTGCACTCCTTCTGGAACGCGTTGCCGGCGTCCTGCACCTTGGTGCTGGACTTCGTCAGGGCCGAGACGTCGGCAGACTGCGGGTCGTCGGCGATGTCCTCGATGTCGTCGACCAGGTCGCCGTACGCCTCTTCGAAGGCGTCGCCCTTGGCCTTCAGGTCGTCGTCCGACAGGTCGTCGACGCCGTCGGAGATCTTCTCGTCGAGCTCCTTGAGCTTCGTGACGGCGGCGTCCGGGTCGGACTGCAGGTTCGCGGCCTCGGACTGGACGCCCTGGGCGGCGGACTTGACGGTCTTCTCGAACTGCGTGCACTGCTCGGCCTTGGACGGCCCGGTCGAGCAACCGGCGAGCAGCGTGAGTGCGAGGCCGGCGGTGGCCAGCGCGATGAGCTTCTTGGGCATGGTGGAGAGTCCCCCTCGATCTGTCCGCACTCCCCCGGATGAGGTGCAGATCCGTCATCGAGCGTACAGGGAACATCCACAGGGGGACCGGCCGGGTTGTGGGCGACCGGCACCCGGCCGGAGGCACGTGGCGCGTACCGTCGAGGGCATGCGAGCCATCACGTTCGACGACGCTTCCATGTCCGTCACCGACCTGCCCGACCCGGAACCCGGTAGGGACGAGGTCCTGATCGAGGTCGCCGCTGCCGGCGTCAACAACGCCGACCTGCAGCAGCGCGCGGGGAACTACCCGCCGCCGCCCGGAGCCTCGCAGATCCTCGGGCTCGAGGTCTCCGGCACCGTGCGGGCCGTCGGTGCGGGCGTCACGACCGTGGCGGTGGGCGACCGGGTGTGCGCGCTGCTCTCCGGCGGCGGGTACGCGGCACTCGTGGTCGCGCCGGTCACGCAGGTGCTGCCGGTCCCCGATGGCGTCGACCTGGTCGAGGCGGCCGGGCTGCCCGAGGCCGCCTGCACCGTCTATTCCAACATCGGCATGCTCGCCGGGCTCCGACCGGGGCAGACGCTCCTGGTGCACGGCGGTACCGGCGGCATGGGGTCGCACGCGGTGCTGTGGGCGAAGGCCCTCGGTGCGACGGTGATCGCGACGAGCGGCGGCGACCGCAAGGTCGCCGCGTCCCGTGAGCTCGGCGCCGACCTGGTGGTCGACCACCGCACCGAGGACTTCGTGGAGCGCGTCATGGCGTTCACCGACGGTGTCGGCGTCGACGTGGTGCTCGACGTCGTCGGACCGTCCTACCTGGAGCGGAACCTGCAGGCCCTCGCCCCGAACGGGCACATCGCGGTCATCGCCTCGGGCAGCGGCCGCACCGCCGAGCTCGACTTCGGGGTGCTGATGCGGAAGCGCGCGACGATCAGCGGCACGACCCTGCGCGCACGGCCGCTCGCCGAGAAGGCCGCGATCGTCGAGGCGGTCCGCTACAACGTCTGGCCGCTGGTCGCCGACGGCCGGGTGCGCCCGGTCATCGACTCGGTGCTGCCCCTGGCCGAGGTCGAGGAGGCCCACCGCCGCGTGCGCGACGGCGAGGTGATCGGCAAGGTGCTGCTGACGCCCTAGGCGTGCACGCGGGCGAGGAACTCGACGAGCGCCGGGTGCTGCGGGTGGTCGAGGACGTCGGCGGGGGAACCCTGTTCGACGACCTCGCCGCGGTGCAGGAACACGATCCGGTCGGCGACGTTCCGCGCGAAGTGCATCTCGTGCGTCGTCATCAGGATCGTCGAACCCTGCCGCTTCAGCTCGGTGACCAGGTCGAGCACCTCGCCGACGAGCTGCGGGTCGAGGGCGCTCGTGACCTCATCGAGCAGCAGGAGTTCCGGGTCCGACGCGATCGCCCGGACGATCGCGACGCGCTGCTGCTGCCCACCGGACAGGCGGTCGGGGTACGCATCGGCGAACGAAGCGAGGCCGATCCGGTCGAGCAGCCGGCGCGCGGTGTCCTCGGCCTGGGCCCGTCCGATGCCGTGCACCTGGCGGGAGGCGAGCGTGACGTTGTCGAGCACGCTCATGTGCGGGAACAGGTTGAACTGCTGGAACACCACGCCGATGCGTGCTCGAACGGCGTCGACGGCGACGCGCGGGTCGGCGATGTCCGTGCCCTGCAGCAGGATCTCGCCGTCGTCGATGCCCTCGAGCAGGTTGACCGTCTTGAGCAGCGTCGACTTGCCGGAGCCCGAAGCCCCGATGACGCAGATGACCTGGTGGCGGTGGACCGTCAGGTCGATCCCGCGCAGGACCTCGTGCTCGCCGAAGGCCTTGCGCAACCCGCGCAGTTCGAGGACCGCGGCGTCCGTACCGGACGCACCACGGGCCTCCTGGTCGGCCTCGCTCATACGGTCCCTCCGATCTGCTCGCGCCGCTGCTGGCGACGCGCGATCGCGTCCGTGACGCGGATCAGCGGCAGGCTGATCACCACGAACAGCAGCCCGGCGACGAAGTACGGCGTGAAGTTGTAGGTCTCGGCCTGCGCGATCTGGGCGGAGCGGACCGCGTCGACGGCCCCGAGGATCGACACCAGGCCGACGTCCTTCTGCATCGACACGAAGTCGTTCATCAGCGCCGGGGTGACCTTGCGGATCGCCTGCGGCAGCACCACCAGCCGCAGGGTCTTGGCGTGCGAGAGTCCGAGCGACCGGGCGGCCAGGCGCTGCGAGGGGTGCACGGCCTCCATGCCGGCGCGGAGCACCTCGGCGATGTACGACGAGTAGGTCAGGGTGATCGCGATCGTGCCCCAGACCTCGGCGGGGAGCCGCGGGAACACCCCGAGCCCGGGGATGCCGTAGCCCACCAGGTAGAGCACGATGATGAGCGGCAGGCCACGGAACAGGTCCGTGTAGCCGGTCGCGAGCATCCGCAGCGGGAAGAACACCGGGTTGCGCAGGCCGCGGACGACCGCGAGCAGCGTGCCGAACACGGCGACGCCGATGGCGCTGAAGAACAGGATCCGGACGTTCAGCCAGAGGCCCAGCAGGATGTCCGGGAACGTGTCGACCGCGGTCTCCGGGTCGAAGAACGACTGCTGCACCGCTGCCCAGCCGGGGGTGTTCACGACGCCGAAGTACACGACGGCGAGCACGACCAGGGTGGAGACGACCGACACCACGACCGAGCGACGGCCACGCTGGCGGCGGTAGAGCCGACGCTCGAGCTCGACCTGGCTCGGCGCGGGTGCGGCGACCGGGGTGCCGGCCCCTGCTGGCAGGGTCATCCGGTTACTTCAGGACCGGCGTGCCGGTCTCCGACGACAGCCACTTGGTCTGCAGGTCCCGCAGGGTGCCGTCGTCGTCGAGGGTCTTCAGGGCCTTGTCGACCTTGCTCGTCAGCTCCGAGTCCTTCGGCAGGACGAAGCCGAACTGGTCGCCCTTGCCGTCGTCGGGGAACTGCGCGGACACGGTGCCGTCGTCGACCTGGGCCGAGGCCATGTAGAACGCCGTCGGCAGGTCGGTGACGATCGCGTCGATCTGCCCGGACTTGAGCGCGAGCACGGCGTCGTCGTTGGAGTTGAACACCTGCGGCGTGACACCGAGGACGTCCTTGACGCTCGCGATGCTCGTCGAACCGGTCGCGACGCCGATCGCGTCCTGCTTGAGGGCAGCGATCGTGGTGTCGCCGGCGGCCTTCGACCCGGAGGTCGTCACGACCGCCTGGGTCGTCGTGTAGTAGGCGCTCGACATGTCGACGGCCTTCTTGCGCTTCGCGTCGATCGAGAACTGCTGGACGTTGAGGTCCCAGTCCTTCGGGCCCGGCGCGATGGCACTGTCGAAGGTGCTGCGCTTCCACACGACGTCGGACTTGCCGTAGCCCATCTCCTTCGCGACCGCGTAGGCCACGGCGGACTCGAAGCCCTTGCCGGACTGCGGCTTGTTGTCCTCGACCCAGGGCGAGTACGCCGGGTCACCGGTGGCGATCGTGAGCTTGCCGTCGGTCACGGTGCCGTCGGCGTTGCTGCTGCCCCCGGCGGAGCAGGCCGACAGGGCGAGGGCGGCGACCGCGGCGGTGGCGACGGCGAGGGTGAAGCGGAGGGGACGGGTCACGGTCGGGCCTTCGTGCGAGGGGGGTGGGGGCAGGTCGAAGTGTACTTCGCGGTGGGATACCAACGCGAAACGGTGTCGCGGTGCTACTCGGCGGCAGAGTCCCCGTCGTCGGCCATCGTGAAGTCGTGGAACGAGAAGCCCGGCGACACCAGGCAGCTCAGCAGCACCTCGCCGTCGCCCGGGATCGTCCGCTGCCACACCCCGCCGCGCACGAACGCCTGCGCGTCGTTCACCCGGTCGCGTCCGGCGTCCGGGCCGAGGGTGATCGTCGCGCCGGGCTCGGGGACGTCACCGTCGCCGCCGAGCTGCAGGTCGACGGTGTCCGGCCCGTGCCACATCCAGATCTCGTCGCTCGTGACCCGGTGCCAGGCGGAGGCCTCGCCCGGGGGCAGCAGGAAGTGGATCAGGGTGGCGGCGGGACGCTCCCCCGCGGGGGTGGTGACCGTCGCCGGCGAGGTCCAGGTGCGGACGTACCAGCCGCCCTCGGGGTGCGGTTCCATGCCGAGGGCGATCGCGCGCTTCGGCACGTCGAGCCACTCGATCAGCTCACCGGTGACGGTTCGGCGCGCGGCCATTCCGGGGTGGGGTGCGGACTCGGTCATCGTTCCTCCTGGTGCGGTGTGGGGACGTCCATCTGCGGGGAAGCCGGTTCGGTGACGACGCCCGCCGCGGCGCGGACGACCCCACGGATCACGGTGGCGGCCGCCCGCCCGGCGCCGTCCTCGACGAGCTCGGCGAGCGCGTCCGGCACGGTCCGGGCGTCGACGTCGAAGACCGCCAGGTCGGCGCGCGCCCCGACGGCGAGGTGCCCGATGCGGTCCGACCCGACGGCGAGGCCCATCGCGTGCGCACCACCGAGGGTCGCCGCCGCGAGCAGCCGCTCGTGCAGGTCACGGTGCCCGTAGCCCTGGGCACGAGCGATGCGGTGGAGCGCGGTGACGTCGGCCATCAGGTCGAGGGACGGCGACGACGACAGGGAGTCGGTACCGATCGCGATCGGGCTGCCCTCGCGCAGGTAGTCGGCGACGGGCGGCGGGTCGAGGCCGATGACGGCGTTCGACCGCGGGCACAGTGCGACGGCGGTGCCCCGGGCACGCAGGAGGGCCCGGTCGGCGGCGGTCATGTACACCCCGTGGGCGATGTGGCAGTCCGGCCCGAGCACGCCGAGGCGGTCGACGAACGCGGTCGCGCTGGCACCGAAGCCCAGGGCCCGCAGCGCCCGGAACGACGGCACGTTCGCCAGGTGCCAGTCGTTCCCGTGGCCGACGCCGTCGACCCCGTCGAGCCCGGGGACCGGACCGAGGGCGGTGCGCTCCCCCTCGAACGCCGCTTCACCGAGGTGCAGGTGCAGTCGCAGACCGCGCTGCCGCACGATGTCGGGGAGCTCGAGCAGCGGGGCGACCTCGAGCGAGTACGGCGCGTGCGGGGACAGGCCGGCTCCGGGCGTCGTGGGGATCCGGTCGAGTTCGTCGAGCACCTGGTCGCGACCGTGCGACTGCCAGGCGTCGTTCTCCCAGTCCATCACCTCCCAGTACGCGATGCCGCCGAGGCCGGCGTCCTGCAGGGCGGTCGAGGCCTCGATGTCGGTGACGATGTCCGCGATGCTCGTGACGCCGGCCAGGATCGACGCCCGTGCACCGTCCGCGGCTTCGGCCCGCCAGTCGTGCGGTTCGGCGTACTCGACGTTGAACGCTGCGGCCCAGTCCTCGAAACCGCTGTACTGCTGTTGGCCGACACCGGACATGCCGGTGTACTGGAGGTGCGAGTGCGCGTTCACGAGTCCGGGCAGGAGCGCGCCACGCCACTGCCGCTCGGTGAAGGTCGCGTCGGACCCGGTGAGCTGGTCGATGACCCACGACCGGTCGCCGACGTGCAGGATACGGCCGTCCTGTACGGCGACCGCGCCGTCCGCGATCGGTGGCGCCGTCATCGGGACGACGACGCGCGCCGAGTGCACCGTGACCGGGTGCTGTCGGGCGCTCACGCCGGGTCTCCGAAACGGTGCGTCCGGACGTCCGGCTCGCGGTCCGCCGGGTGTTCAGGGGGAAGGCCGGGAGGCCCGACGTGCGTTCCGAACGCGGCGAGCGCCGCGCGGGCGGTCACGTCGTCGACCGCGGGGTCGATCGGCACGACGGCACGCTCCAGCTCGTCGCCGCGCTCCAGGAGCATCCGGACGGCGCCGAGCTGCACGGCGAACGACAGGTCCATGATCTCGACCGGGTTGCCCTCGGCCGCGGTGATGTTGATGCAGCCCCCGTCGTCGAGCACGATCGGCCCACCGTCGGACCCGGGGAACACGAACCGCTCGGCCTTCGGGCCCACGTCCTGGCGCCGGGCCCCGGCCGCGAGCGCGTCGTCGGTGGCGATCTCCTGGTCGACCCCGCCGGCGACGGCGAGGACCGCACCGTCCGCGCAGGCACGGAGCACCTCGAGGTCGATGGTGTCCGGCACCCCGGTGGCGCTCATCACGAGGTCGGCGTCACGCACCGCCTCGACGAGCGGGGCCACGGCGTACCCGGCGAACCGCGCCTGCAGGGCGCGGACCGGGTCGGTCTCGGCGACCGTCACCCGGAACCCGAGGGCGGTGAGCACCAGGGCGACCCCCTCGCCGACGTGCCCGAACCCGGCGACGACCGCCGCGCCTCCCGGCATCACCCGGTGCGTGCCGGACGCGAGCCCGTCGACCAGGTCGAGCACCGCGAACACCGTCGACTGCCCGGTGCCGTACCGGTTGTCGAAGAACGTCTTGGTGCGGGCGTCGTTCACCGCGATCACCGGGATGCCGAGCTCGCCACGCGCCGCAAGTACACGCAGGGGTCGCAGGCCGCTCGTGGTCTCCTCGGCGGCTCCGAGCATCGTCGGCAGCAGGTCGGGGCGTTCCTGGTGGGCGAGCCGGATGACGTGCGAGCCGTCGTCGAGCAGGATGTGCGGCGCGGTGTCGAGCATCGCGAGGGCCAGCTGCTTCTGCTCGGGGAGCGTCGCCGTGCTGCTCGCGAAGACCGCCAGGCCGGCGGACCGCAGTGCCTCGGCGACGGCGTCGTCGGTCTCGTCGGCGTGGGCGTAGACGACGACCTCGGCGCCGGCGTCACGGAGGAGCAGGCTCAGCACCGCCGTCTTGGGCTCGAGGAACATCGCGACGCCGATGGGGGTGCCGCGCAGGAGTCCGCCGTCGCGGAGCTCCGCGGCGACCGAGCGGGCGACCGGCATGGAACGTCGTGCCCAGCGCAAGCGGGCGTCCGCTGCGGGGTCGTCTTCGAGGTCGCGGCCGGTGGACACCAGGAACACGTCGTCGGAGAGCATCGGGACGGCGAGCACGCCGGGGCGGGCCGATGTGACGGGACCGAAGGCGTCCTCGTCGACGGCGGGCAGGTACCGGCCTGCGTCGATGACGACCAGCGTGGTGCCCCGCGGGCGGTCGGCGGCCTGCTCGACCGCGGGGGTCGACTCCTCGGGCGTGCCGAGGCACCAGAGCTGGTCGACGAGGTCGGACGGGTGCTGCCGGTGCTGGTGTTGGTGGTTCGGCTGCTCGGCCTCGCGCGCCCCGAGTGCGGTCAGCAGGTGCCGCAGTGCCGCGGCGTCACGGGGGTCACCGCCGACGATGCGGAACCGTCGGGCGGCGACGAGCAGGTTGGTCGCGGCGGCGAAGCGCCGGACGGCCGCCGAGGCCCAGGCCAGCGTCGCGGGATCGGGTGCTGGCGGCATGTGCCAATCGTAGGGCGAGCGGGGCGCGGGTCCGGCGGCGCTCCGGGAATGCCCGGGGGCGCTCCGACGTACTCTCTGCACATGAACGATGCGACGACTGCCCCCGACCGCGTGACCATGTTCGGTGCCGACTGGTGCCGCGACTGCCGTCGGTCCAAGGCGCTGCTCGACACCCTCGGCGTGGACTACGAGTACGTCGACGTGGAGCAGGACCTGTCCGCGGCCGACCGTGCCGAGGCGATCAGCGGCCGGAAGAACATCCCCGTCGTGGTGCTGCCCAACGGCAAGCACTTCGTCGAGCCGTCGGACGCCGAGCTGCGGGCCGAGCTGGAGGCCTCCGGCGTCGTCTGATCGGCGTTGGCGGTTGCGACTCCACGCGCCCAACGACACCTCACGGGCACTGTGGCGCATGAGGTGTCGCTGAGCGCGAGCGGTCGCCGCACCGGCACCCCGAGCGGACATCGGATGAATCGGGCATCATGAGCGCGTGATCATCGACGCTCACCATCACCTCTGGGATCCCGCCGACCGGCCGTACCCCTGGATGGACGACTCGGTCGCTCCGATCCGCCGCCGGTTCGACGTGGACGACCTCCGCGCCGCCACCCGGAGCACCGACGTCACCCGGACGATCGTCGTGCAGGCCGTGCACGACCCCGGCGAGACCGCCTGGCTCCTCGAGCAGCCCGAGCCGGTCGCCGGGGTCGTCGGCTGGGTGGACCTGACCGCCCCGGACGTCGTCGACCGGATCGCCGCACTGATCGCGGGGTCCGGCGGAGACCGGCCGGCCAGCACCCGCCTGGTCGGCATCCGCCACCAGGCGCACGACGAACCGGACCCGGACTGGCTCGCCCGGCCCGAGGTCGTTCGCGGGGTCCGTGCGGTGGCCGCCGCCGGCCTGGTGTTCGACGTGCTCGTCCGAGCGCGTGAGCACCGCGCTGCCCTCGCGCTGCTCGACGCCGTGCCCGAGGGATCGTTCGTCCTCGACCACGCCGGCAAACCCGACATCGCGGGCGGGGACCCCGGGTGGGCGGGCCGGATCGACGACTTCGCCGCGCGGCCGAACGTCGCCTGCAAGGTGTCCGGAATGTTCACCGAGGCCGGCCCGGAGTGGCGACGGCAGCCCGTCGACCGGTACGTCCGTGCGGTGGTCGAGCGGTTCGGCCCGGAGCGGTCGCTGTTCGGGTCGGACTGGCCCGTCTCGACGCTCGCCACGACCTACGACGACGTGGTGCGGCGGACCACCGACGCGCTGGCCGACCTGACCCCGGACGAACGGCAGTCGGTGCTGAGTCGGACGGCGGAGCGCACGTACCTGCATGGGAGGACCCTCAGCACCCGCGACCTTGTCGGCAACCCGGCGCAGACATAGGATGTCTCTGGTTGCGCCGGTGCAGCCGGAGAGCGAGGAACGATGCAGTTCGCACGACTCGGCCCCGCGGGCGGCGAGATCCCCGTCGCGGTCGACACCGACGGCGAGGTCCTCGACCTCCGGCCGATCACGACCGACATCGGCGGGGCCTTCCTGGCGTCCGACCCGGTCGCCCGCGTCCGGCACGCGCGGAGCGCCGAGGACCTCCGAGCACTGCCGGACGCCGAGGGTCTCCGCCGCGGTGCACCAGTGGCCCGTCCCGGCAAGGTCGTCTGCATCGGCCTGAACTACCGCGACCACGCCGCCGAGACCGGCGCCGAGATCCCGACCGAGCCGATCGTGTTCATGAAGGACCCGATGACGGTGATCGGCCCGGACGACGAGGTCCTGATCCCCCGCGGCAGCGAGAAGACCGACTGGGAGATCGAACTCGCCGTCGTCATCGGGCAGACCGCCCGCTACTGCGACTCCGACGAGGCCGCGAGCGCCTGCATCGCCGGCTACGCCATCGCCAACGACGTCTCCGAACGCGCATTCCAGCTCGAGCGCGGCGGCCAGTGGGACAAGGGGAAGTCCTGCGAGACGTTCAACCCGCTCGGCCCGTGGCTGGTCACCCCCGACCAGGTCGACCCGGCGGCGCTCGCACTCCGGCTCGCCGTCAACGGCGAGGTGCGGCAGGACGGCACCACCGCCGACATGATCTTCCGACCCGTCGAGATCGTCCGGTACCTGTCGCAGTTCATGGTGCTGTACCCGGGCGACGTCATCAGCACGGGCACACCGGCCGGGGTCGCCCTGGCCGGACACGCGCCGTACCTGCAGCCCGGCGACGTGGTCGAGCTCACCGCCGACGGGCTCGGCTCGCAGCGCCAAACAGTGGGAGCAGCCTGATGACCGACACCACCGCGACCGGGATGCCCAGCACCCACGCGGGTCTCCGCGCGATCGTCACCGGTGGTGCCTCCGGCATCGGCGCGGCCATCGCGGCCGCCCTGCACGAGCGGGGCGCAGCGGTCGCCGTGCTCGACCTGCAACCGTCCGCCGCCGAGGGACTCGTCTCCGTCACCTGCGACGTGTCGTCCGACGAGTCCGTCCGTGCCGCCGTCGCGTCGGCCGTCGACCAGCTCGGCGGTCTCGACGTGCTCGTCAACAACGCCGGCATCGGCGCCCAGGGGACGGTCGAGGACAACACCGACGACGAGTGGCGCCGCGTGTACGAGGTCAACGTGCTCGGCGCCGTGCGCCTGTCCCGCGCCGCGCTCCCCCACCTCCGAGCGTCGGACAGCGCGAGCATCGTCAACACGTGCTCCGTCGCGGCCACCGCCGGGCTGCCCCAGCGCGCGCTCTACTCCGCCACGAAGGGGGCGATCTCCGCACTCACCCGCGCGATGGCCGCCGACCACGTCCGCGAGGGCATCCGCGTCAACGCCGTCAACCCCGGCACCGCCGACACCCCGTGGATCGCGCGACTCCTGTCGTCCGCGGACGACCCGGCCGCCGAACGCGCCGCGCTCGAGGCACGCCAGCCGCACGGACGCCTGGTGCAGGCGGCGGAGGTCGCCGAGGCGGTCGCCTACCTGACGAGCCCGCTCGCCCGGTCGACGACGGGCGTCGAGCTGGCGGTCGACGGCGGGATGCAGGCGCTCCGGCTGCGGCCGGCCTGATGGTCGTCCCGCGGCTCAGCCGCACCGGCCTGGAGGCCCGTCCCGGGTATCGTCGGGACGTCCCGTCGCGCACGCGGCCGGGTCCACAGGAGGTGGTGACGTGGCGTCGTTGACCGACGATGCGATCGCACGCATCCAGCAGATGATCGTGAGCGGCGAGCTCCAACCCGGCCAGCGCCTCCCGCCCGAGAAGGAACTGAGCGAGTCGCTCGGGCTGTCCCGCAACAGCCTCCGTGAAGCGGTGAAGGCGCTCGAACTGATCCGCGTGCTCGACGTCCGACGCGGCGACGGCACCTACGTGACGTCGCTCGAACCGGGCGTCCTGCTCGAGGCGGTGTCGTTCGTCGTCGACATGCACCACGACCGGTCGCTCGTCGACCTGCTCGAGGTGCGCCGCATCCTGGAACCGGCGTCCGCCGTCCTGGCGACGGCCCGTGCCACGGAGCAGCAGATCGACGAACTCGCGACCCTGATGCAGTCCGTCGGCGAGGACACCGGCGTCGAGGACCTCGTCGCCCACGACCTGCTGTTCCACTCGACCATCGCGGGCATCGGCGGCAACCAGTACCTGTCCGGGCTGCTCGACGCCCTGTCGAGCAAGACGGTACGGGTGCGGGTGTGGCGCGGACTGACGCAGAACGGGTCGGTGCAGCGCACGCTCGACGAGCACGCGGCCATCGTCGACGCCATCCGGCGCCGCGATCCGCAGCTCGTACAGGCCCTCGTGGTGTCCCACGTCGAGGGTGTCGAGCGCTGGTTGCGGCGCTCCCTCGACTGAACCCGACAATCCTCCCAGGAACCTCGGAGTTGTGTCGGTCCTCGGCCCTGACTCCGGCAACCATGCCGCGGCAACCGCACCCACGAGGAGGACACCGTGCTCGGTCTCATCATCAGCTTGATCATCATCGGACTCATCGCCGGCGCTCTCGCCCGGCTCATCATCCCCGGCAAGCAGAACATCGGCATCCTCATGACGATCGTCCTGGGCATCGTCGGCTCGTTCGTCGGCGGGTTCCTCGGCTACCTGATCTTCAACCACGACGGGAACGACGGCTTCTTCCAGCCTGCCGGCATCATCGGCTCGATCATCGGCGCCATCATCGTGCTGTTCATCTACACGCGCGTCGCCGGCCGCGGTTCGCGCCGCTAGGTACCACGTGTTGCCGGTCCGACCGGCGCACCACCGAAGTCACCCCGAACCACGCAGACGCGTGGTTCGGGGTGACTTTCGTCGTACGTGGCGTCACATCGCGAGCAGGCCCGCTGCACGCAGGTCGTCCCAGAGCGCCTCGGGCACGACGGCGGCGGCCCGGGCGACGTTCGAGCGCACCTGGTCGGCAGACTGCACCCCGAGGGCGATCGCCGCGACCGCCGGGGCCCGACGCGGGAACGCCAACGCGGCCTCGGGCAGCGTGACCCCGTGGCGCTCGCAGACGTCGGCGATGGAATTCGCCCGCGCGAGCAGCTGCGCAGAGGCCTCGGCGTAGTCGTAGGTCGCACCCGCCGAAGGGCGCTCCTGCCCGAGCATCCCCGAGTTGTAGACGCCGACCGCCACGACCGTGACGCCCAGCGACGCACACCGGTCGACGAGCGCCGCCGCCGGTTGCTCGAGCAGGGTGTACCGCCCGGCGAGCATGACGACGTCGCAGAGCCCGGTGTCGACGGCCGCCGACAGCGCCTCGACGGAGTTCGACCCGACGCCGACCGCCCGCACGACGCCCTCGTCGCGGAGCTCGGCGAGCGTCGGCAGCGCCTGGGTCAGACCGTCGGTGAGTGAGTACACGTCCGGGTCGTGCAGGTAGGCGACGTCGACGTGGTCGAGCCCGAGCCGGCCGAGCGACTCGTCGAGCGAGCGGCGCACGCCCGACGGCGACGGGTCCCACTGCCGCACGGTGTCGTCCGGCACCGCGAAGCCCCCGGACGCCAGGTCGTCGCCGTCACCGCGCCCGGGCACGAGCACCCGCCCGACCTTCGTCGACACGAGGAACTCCCTCCGGGGGCGCCCGGCGAGCGCCGCACCGAGCCGCCGTTCGGACAGCCCCAGGCCGTAGTGCGGGGCGGTGTCGAACCCGCGCACCCCGCCGTCCCACGCGGCGTCGACCGTGGCGCGGGCGTCGGCGTCGGACACCGGACAGAGCAGGTTGCCGATGCCGGCCCCGCCGAACCAGAACGGACCGCGGTCGAGGTCCAGGTCGAGGGCCGTCACGGGTCCACCTGGTCCGCGTGGTGCACCTGGTCCGCCAGCGACCAGACCCGTGGGACCCCGTCGTCGTCGCCCGAGTAGTCGTCGTCCGCCTCGAGCAGCGGGTTGATCGTCTCCTGCCACTCGGCGTTGACCGGGTCGTCGGCGAGCGCCCGGCGCATCGCCCGGTGGTCCTCGACCTCGATCAGGTGGACCAGGTCGAGCCCGTCCCGCCAGATCGTCCAATCGTGCACGCCGGCCTCGCGCAGTCGCGCCGCGAGCGCGGGCGGGACCGAGGCGTGCACGGTGTCGTACGCCGCCTCGTTCCCGGCCCGCAGTCGCGTCCGCGTCAGGATCCGCTGCATCAGTCGCGCAGGAACAGCTCGACGACGGGCACGGCGACGTCGGGCCGCACGATCGGCAGCGTCAGGGTGAGCGTGCCGGCGGGCTGACCGCCGAGCCCGGTGTTCTGCGCCCGGGTGCCCGGCGGGATCTCGCGGAAGTGGATCTCCGATGCGTCGTTGAGCAGCTGCGCGTACGCCACCCGGCCGGCGAGGTCGGGCAGGTGCACGTGCTCGAACGGCCACGCGAACAGGTGCAGGTACAGGCGGTTGCCGTTCTGCGTGTAGACGGTGTTCCGCGGGGCGACGAACCGCGACGGCCCCGCCCCGTACACCGAGCGGGCGTGCTGGCGCATCCACGTCCCGATGCCGTCGAGTGTCTGCCGCGAGACCCCGTCGAACTCGCCGCGACCGGTCGGGCCGATGTTGAGCAGCATGTTCCCGTTGTTCGAGACGCCGTCGACGAGCATGCGGACGAGCAGGTCGACCGGCTTCAGGTTCAGGTTGTCGCGGTCGTAGCCCCACGAGCCGTTCAGCGTCTGGCAGGCCTCCCACGGCACCGGGACGCCGTCGACCTCCATCGGCTTGTCGGGCTGGTACTGCTCGGGGGTGACCAGGTCACCGGGGATGTCGAGCCGGTCGTTCACGATGATGCCGGGCTGCAGCCGCTTCGTCAGCGCCATGAGTTCCTCGGACCCCCACTCGTCCCGGCCCTTGCCGCCCCAGATGTCCTCGTGGTCGTTGTCCCGGTACGAGAAGTCGTAGAACAGGTAGTCGATCTGCCCGTAGTCGGTGAGCAGCTCCTCGACCTGACCGTGGAGGTACTCGCGGTAGCGCGACATGTCGCGGCCCTCGTTGAACGCCTCGATCGCCTCCGGCGAGTCGTCGCGCCGGGGGTGCACGCCGTCGACGGTGAAGTCCGGGTGGTGCCAGTCGATGAGCGAGTGGTAGAAACCGACCCGCAGCCCTTCGGCACGGACGGCGTCGACGAACTCCCGCACGATGTCGCGGCCGAACGGGGTGTTCGTGGACTTGTAGTCGGTCAGGGCGGTGTCCCACAGGCAGAAGCCCTCGTGGTGCTTCGTGGTGAGGACGACGTACTTCATCCCCGCCTGCCGTGCCCGACGTGCCCAGTCCGCGGCGTCGAACAGGTCCGGGTCGAAGTGGTCGAAGTACTTCTGGTAGTCCTCGTCGGTGATCCGTTCGCGGTTCTTCACCCACTCGTGGCGCGCCGGCAGGGCGTACAGCCCCCAGTGGATGAACATGCCGAACCGGTCGTGGGAGAACCACGCGGGGAACCCCGCGGAGTCGGTCGCGGTCTGCGGCTCGGCAGGTGCGGTGATGGTCATGAGGCCAGTGTTCCTTTCAGTGGAGGGCGAGGGGGGACGGTCGGCGGTGTCACCGGCCGCCGAGACCGCTGGTGACGATCCCCTTGACGAGGTGCTTCTGGAGCAGGATCAGCAGGACCACCGTGGGCAGCATCGAGATCACCGAGGCCGCCATCACGAGGTTCCACTCGGAGCCCTGCTGCCCGAAGAACTGCTGCAGGCCGAGCGGGATGGTGCCACGGGCCTCGACGTCGTTGACGATGACGAGCGGCCAGAGGAACGAGTTCCAGTACGCGATGAACGAGAACACGGCGAGGACCGCCATCGTCGGTCGGGCCAGCGGGAGCATCACCGAGAAGAACGTCCGGATCGCTCCGGCTCCGTCCACCCGGGCGGCGTCGTCGAGCTCCTGCGGCACGGTGAGGAAGAACTGCCGCACCAGGAACGCGCCGAGTGCCGTGAACGCCCACGGGATGATGAGTGCCTGGAACGTGTCGACCCACCCGAAGCCCTGCATCATCACGTACATCGGGATGACGAGGACGTCCTGCGGGATCATCAGCGTCGCCAGGAACAGGACGAACACCGTGTTCCGGCCGCGCCACCGCAGTCGCGAGAACGCGTAGCCGGACAGCACCGCGACGGCGACGTTGATCGCCGTGCCGGCCGAGGCGACGAAGACGCCGTTCAGGATGAACCGGGCGAACGGCAGGTACGTGAACGCCTGTGCGTAGTTGCCCCACTCGATGGACGAGCCCCAGAGCGTCGGCGGGGTCGTGAACACGTCGGCCGACGGCTTCAGACTCGTCGCCACCATGTAGATGAGCGGCGAGACGAACAGCAGGGCCACCAGGCAGAGCAGCACGTAGCCCACCGCGTGGCGCACCCGGCCGGTTTGCCGGTGCGTGCGGGGCAGCGCCCGCGGGTTGATCGTCCGGTTGGACGAGGTCAGCTCACTCATAGTGCACCCACCGCTTCTGTCCGAGGAACTGGATGGCCGTGATGCCGAGGATGATGACGAACAGCACCCACGCCCCGGCCGATGCGAGTCCGAGCTGCTGGGTCTGGAACCCCGTGTTGTAGATGTACTGCACCAGGGTCTCGGTGGCGGTGCCGGGTCCGCCCTTCGTCAGCACGAACGGCTGCACGAACACCTGGAACGAGGTGATCAGGGTCATCATCGTCGCGAAGAAGATCGACGGCGAGATGAGCGGGAACTTGATCCGCCAGAACATCTGCCAGGCGTTCGCCCCGTCGAGCTGCGCAGCCTCGATCTGGTTCTCCGGCACCGAGTCGAGCGCCGCCGAGAAGATCAGCATGTTGTAGCCGAACCCCTGCCAGACGCTCATCGCGACGACGGCGAGCATGGCCCAGTTGTCGTCGGCCAGGAAGTTCGGGGCGTTCACGCCGACGGTCGACTGCAGCGTCGCGTCGATGGCACCGCCCGGCTGGTACAGCATCCGCCAGACGACGACGTTCGCGACGATCGGTGTGATGGTCGGGATGAAGAACAGCACGCGGAAGACGTGCCGGTGGCGGATCTTCGGCGTGAGCCAGGCCGCGAGCCCGAGGGACACGACCAGGTTGAGCGGCACGTAGAGCACGACGAACAGCACGGTGTTCAGCGTCACGGTGCGGAAGATCGGGTCGGAGAACAGCTGCGCGTAGTTCGACAGGCCGGCCCACGAGCGTTCGCCGAGCATCGGCCAGTTCATGAAGCTCACGACGAGCGACGCGAGGATCGGGAACGCCGTGAACACGACGAGGCCGATCGAGTGCGGAGCGGCGAAGGCGGCGCCCCACCAGGAGCGGCGGCCGAGCTCGGCGTCGGCGCCGCTGTCCTTCCGGCGCGGAGCTGCGCCGGTCGCGACCGCGACCGCGGGGGCGGGCAGCGCCGCCTCGGCGGGTGGGTCCTGGATGGTGGTCATGCGACGACCTCCTCGTCGTTCGCGCGGTCCTGGTCAGGGGATGGGACAGGCCGGGAGGCGCGGGGCGGGGTCCACCCGCGCCTCCCGTCCGTCAGGGGGTGACGCCCGTCACTGCGAGCCGAGCTGGCTCGCGATGGACGACATCGTCTCCTTGCCGGAGGTCTGTCCGTTCACCGCCTGCAGGGCGTACTGCGCGAAGAGCTGGTTGAGCTGGTCGCTCTGCTTGTTGCCGGGCAACGGGGTGGCGTTCTCGAGTCCGGTCTTCAGGGCGTCCTCGACCCCGTCGATGCCGGCGTTGTCGTACCAGGCCTGCTGCGCCGCGGTGCGTGCCGGGAAGGCGCGACCCTGCTCGGCGAGCGAGGTGAGCGTGGCCTCGTTCGTCATCGTGGTGATGGCCTTGAACGCCTGCTCGGGGTACTTGCACTGCTTCGAGATGCCGAAGCCCGACCCGGCGGCGAACGAGCTGGGGCCGTCCGTTCCCGAGGGGATCGTCGTGATGCCCAGGTCGAACTTGACCTTGGCCTTCTGGCTGATGATCGACCAGGGGCCGTCGCTGTACATCGCCACGTCACCGGACACGAACGCGTTGTCGTCGGTGGAACCGTCGGTGCTCGCCTGCGTGGCGTAGCCGTCCTTCACCAGACCGCCGATCCAGTCGAGCCCCTCGGCGAACTCCGCGTTCGAGGCGTCGAGCGTGCCGTCGGCATCGATCACCCGGCCGCCGTTGTAGCCGAGGATCATCGACTCCAGGGGGATGTCCTCCACGCTCGTGCCCCAGATCGGCGTGCCCGCGGCCTTGAGCTCCTTCGCAGCGTCCTCGAACTCGTCGACCGTCCAGCCCGGCTTCGGCTCGTCGACGCCCGCCTTCTCGAAGATGTCCTTGTTGTAGAACATGACCATGGGGCCGGTGTCGTACGGCAGCCCGTAGAGCTTGCCGTCGACCTTCATGCCGTCGAGCCCGGTCTGGTCGTACTCACCCAGGTCGAGGTCGGCCTGCTTCGCCATGTCGTCGATCGGCACGAGCACGTCCGTGTAGTTCGCGGCGCGGAGCGACTGGATGCTCACGATGCAGGGTGCGGTGCCGGTGGACAGCTGGGTGCGGAGCTTGGTCCAGTAGTCGTTGAAGGGTGAGCCCTGGATCGAGACGTCCACGTCGTCGTCGGTCTTGACCGTGTCGGCGACCTTCTGCCACGCGGCCTTGTCCTCCTTCCCGGCGATCCACATGGCCCAGGTGAGGGAGTCCTTCGACTGGCCGTCGCTGGCGTTGCTGCCAGCGGAACAGCCGGTGAGCACGAGCACGGCAGCTGCTGCTGCCGCCAGCCCGGCGGTGCGTCGTCGTTGCATCGGTGTCTCCACTTCGTCGTGGTGATGGGGTGTGCGGTGGGGTGTTCAGGCGACCCGGACGGCGTCCGGGACCCGATTGGGATCGGACTCGGCCCAGACCGGGCCGTCCGGGAACGCGTGGGTGGTCAGGGTGTCGGCGAGCATCTCGGTGCCGGCGCCGGGCGTGGTCGGCGGCCAGTAGCGGCCGTCGTGGACATCGACCGGTGTCACGAAGTGCTCGTGCAGGTGGTCGACGAACTCGATGCACCGGGTGTCGAGGTCGCCGGTCAGGGCGACCGCGTCGAACATCGACAGGTGCTGCACCGCCTCGCACAGGCCGACGCCGCCGGCGTGTGGGCACACACGGACGCCGTGCTTGGCGGCGAGGAGCAGGATCGCCAGGTTCTCGTTCACCCCGGCGACCCGGGTGGCGTCGATCTGCAGCACCGACATCGACCCGGCCTGGATCAGCTGCTTCGCGATCACCCGGTTCGCCATGTGCTCCCCCGTCGCGACCGGGATCGGGGCGATGCGCCGGGCGATCTCGGCGTGGGCGAGGATGTCGTCCGGGCTCGTCGGCTCCTCGACCCACGCGACGTCGAAGGGGCGGAGCCGGTCGATCCACGCCACGGCCTCGTCGACGTCCCAGCGCTGGTTCGCGTCGATCGCGATCCGGACGTCCGGGCCGACGGTGGCGCGGGCGATGCCCATCCGTCGGACGTCCTCGTCGACGTCGCCGCCGACCTTCAGCTTGATCTGGGTGAACCCGTCGTCCACGGCTTCCCGGCACAGCCGCGCGAGCTTCTCGTCGTCGTAGCCGAGCCAGCCCGGGGTCGTCGTGTAGGCGCGGTAGCCCTCACGCTCCAGGCGCGCTCGACGTTCGGCACGCATCGGTTCGGCGGCGCGGAACAGTTCGAGCGCCTCGGCCGGGGTGATCGCGTCGGTCAGGTACCGGAAGTCCACCAGGTCGACGAGCTCCTCGGGTCGCAGGTCGGCGAGCAGGGCCCACAGCGGCTGCCCCGCACGCTTCGCACGCAGGTCCCACAGGGCGTTCACCACGGCGCCGATCGCCATGTGCATGACGCCCTTCTCCGGGCCGAGCCACCGCAGCTGCGAGTCGTGCACCATCGCGCGCCAGGTACCGCCCATGTCGGCCAGGACCGCCTCGGCATCGGCGCCGACGACGTGCCCACGGAGGGCTGCGATCGCCGACTCCTGCACCTCGTTGCCGCGGCCGATGGTGAAGACGAAGCCGGTGCCGACCAGGCCGTCGAGCGCGTCGGTGGTGAGCTCGACGTAGGCGGCGGAGTAGTCGGGTGCGGGGTTCATGGCGTCGGACCCGTCGTGCTCCCGCGAGGTCGGGAACCGGATGTCGTGCACGTGCAGACCGGTGATGCGGCTCATCTGTGTCTCCTGCCGTCCGGTCTCCGTCGACCGAACGGTGCAATCAAAACATCCGATGTCTCGTGCGTCAAGAGCCTTGTTCTTGCGGTTCTGGCGAAAGTGGTCGCCCAACCGTCCGATGACTGCGCGATCGACGGTGTGGACGCGACAACGGCCTGGAGGCGCGGTGCGGGTCCGGCCCGCACCGCGCCTCCAGGCCGTGGTCGCCCCGCGCCGGGGGCGACGCGATGGTCACGCTGGTCAGGCGATGGCGAGCCGCCCCATCTCGGCGACGACCGCGCGCAGCCGCCCAGCGAGCTCGTCGCGGGAGCCGTCCGCCGACCGGTGGGCGGACTCGATCACGGCGGCCATCACGAGGGTGGTCACGGTCCGCGCAGTGTCCTCGTCGACGCGCTCGGCGGCGACCGCCAGCACGGTCTGCCGTGCGTGCGCCATCCACTGCATCATCGCCGGGACCATCTCGGGGCGGGCTCGGACGAGCTCCTTCATGCGCCGGCGGTCCTGCGGCAGGGTGACCGTGTGCGCGACGAGGTCGCAGAGGTCGGCCACGAGCGGACCCGTGGCACCGAGGAACGCTGCGCGCGCCGTGTCCGGGACCGTCGTCGCCGGCAGTCCGAGGGCTGCCTCGGCCTTCGACGGGAAGTAGTTGAAGAACGTCCGCGGGGAGACCCCGGCGTCCGCGCAGATCTGCTCGACGGTCACCCCGGCGAGCCCGTGGTCGGTGACCAGGGCGAGTGCCGACCGGTGGATGGCGGACCGGGTCTGCTGCTTCTTGCGCTCCCGTAGGCCGCAGTCGCTCGCGACGAGGTCCTCGGTGGTGGTGGGCTGGTGCACGTGCTGCGCTCCGTCCTGTTCTCGGGCCCGTGCGACGCCGGGCCTCCGCGTCGTGTGACGGGGAGGCCCGGCGTGGTTCAGACCTGCGACCGACCGCCCTGGACGGGGATCGAACCGGTGACCGGAGCGGTGGGCGAGCCCATCGTGTCCGCGGCCCGCACGGCCTGCGCCTCGAGGTCGTCGGCGGTGCCGGCGTCGTCCGCCTGCTCCTGCAGGGCCGAGCTCTTGCGGAGCGGCGGCGCCTTGAAGAAGAAGCTCAGGACGAACGCGAGCAGGATCACCGCGAAGCCGACCCAGTAGACGGTCACGGCCGAGGCGTTGAACCCGGACATGAACGGCCGGGTCAGGGCCGAGTCCGCACCGTTGAGGTACGACGTGTCGCTCGTCTCGGCGTTCGAGTCGCTCGAGTCGTTCGCGCCCTTGTCGATCTGCTTCGACAGTTCCGGTGCGAGCTGGTCCACCCAGTAGGTGCGCTGCCCCGAGTCCGACCAGTCGACGACGAGTCGGCCGTCCTGCACGCTCGCGTGCGCCTTGTCGGCGGCGGCGG
Organism: Curtobacterium sp. MCLR17_055; assembly: GCF_003234305.1. Taxonomy (NCBI): domain Bacteria; kingdom Bacillati; phylum Actinomycetota; class Actinomycetes; order Micrococcales; family Microbacteriaceae; genus Curtobacterium; species Curtobacterium sp. MCLR17_055. Next base: position 29,086 of record NZ_QKSX01000017.1, on the reverse strand, counting down.
TGAGCGCCTGCTGCTGCACGGCGTCGGGAGCCCCGGCGGTGGCCTGGGTCACCTGGTCGGTGGCGGTGTCGAGTCCGGACTGCACCTGCTGCTGGAGCGGGGTGACGATCGGGTCCCAGATCTGGTCCATGACGCCCTGGTTCGCCTTCGCGCTGGCGACCTCCGGGTCGAGCGCCGCACTGAGGGCGGGCTTCAGGTTCGACTCGTCCGCCGTGGCGTGCAGGATGTTCGTCGGCATGAGCGAGAACAGGACGGACAGCAGGACGGCGGTACCGAGTGTGCCACCGATCTGGCGGAAGAACGTAGCGGACGACGTCGCCACACCCATGTCACGCGGCTCCACCGAGTTCTGCGATGCCAGGGTGATGCTCTGCATGAGCTGGCCGAGCCCGAGACCGATCAGGAACATGCCGATCATCAGGAACCACAGCGGCTTGTCGATCGTCATGAACGTCAGGACGACGTAGCCGAGCGACACCAGGGCCGTGCCGATGACCGGGAAGATCCGGTAGCGGCCGGTGCGGGCCACGATCTGCCCCGAAGCGATCGAGGCGATCATCAGGCCACCGATCATCGGCAGAGTCGCGAACCCGGACTCGGTCGGCGTCAGGCCGGTGACGATCTGCAGGTAGAGCGGGATGGTGAGCATCGCGCCGAACATCGCGAAGCCGACCAGGAAGCCCAGGATGGTCGCCATCGAGAACGTGCTCGAGCGGAAGAGCTTGAGCGGGATGATCGCGTCGTCCTGCATGCGGGTCTCGATCACCAGGAAGGCGACGAGGCCGAGCGCACCGATGACGTAGCAGGCGATCGCGCTGGCCGAACCCCAGCCCCACGTGCGGCCCTGCTCCGCGACGAGGAGCAGCGGCGCGAGCGTGACGATGACCGAGGTCGCACCCCACCAGTCGATGCGCGGCTTGGCCTTGGCCTCGCCGAACTTCGGCAGGTGCAGGAACGCGATCACCATGAGGAGCGCGGCGACGCCGATCGGCACGTTGATCAGGAAGACCCAGCGCCACCCGGTGATGCCGACGATCGAGCTCGCACCGGCGAACAGGCCGCCGATGAGCGGGCCGATCACGGACGAGATGCCGAACACCGCGAGGAAGTAGCCCTGGTACTTCGCGCGCTCACGGGGCGCGAGGATGTCGCCCATGATCGCCAGCGGCAGCGACATCAGCGCACCCGCACCGATGCCCTGGAACGCGCGGAAGGCGGCCAGCATGGTCATCGACGTCGACAGGGTCGAGAGCAGCGACCCGAGGATGAAGACCGCGATGCCGAAGATGTAGAGCGGGCGACGTCCGAAGACGTCGGAGAGCTTGCCGTAGATCGGAGTCGTGATGGTCGACGCGATCAGGTAGGCCGTCGTGACCCAGGCCTGCTGGTCGAGGCCGTGCAGGTCGTCACCGATCGTGCGGATCGCCGTGCCGACGATGGTCTGGTCGAGCGACGACAGGAACATGCCCGCCATCAGGCCGTAGATGACGAGCAGGATCTGGCGGTGCGACATGATCGGCTTGCCCGGCGTGCTCGCCGGGGAGTCCTGTCGTCCGCGCGACACCTCGACGGGTGCGGTGGCAGTGGACATGCGGAGTTCCTCACAGGGGATGTGGCGTGGTGGTCGTCGGCCTGGTCGGGACCCCGAACGGGTGTCAACCTTGCAGGCTCTGCAACTTTACACCGCAAGCACCTTTGCTGCCAACGCAAAGTTGCCGAGCGTGCACGTTCGTGTACGGGTTCTCAGGTAACGTCGGCGCATGGGGCGAACCACCTGGACCGATGTACCGACGACGCTGCGGCAGCAGGTGGAGGGGGTGCTGGGCGGCCCGGTCGTGACCGCCGAGTCCCAGGCGAGCGGGTGGTCTCCCGGCAGCGCCGACCGGGTGACGACCGCGGCGGGACGACGGGCGTTCGTGAAGACCGTGTCACGCTCGCGCAACGAGGCAGCCCTCGAGCTGCACCGCCGCGAGGCCGAGGTCATGGCCCAGCTGCCGACCACCGTGCAGGCACCACGGCTGCTCGACACGCTGCACGCCACGGTCGACGGCGACGACTGGGTCGCGCTCGTGCTCGACGACGTCGCGGGCCAGCACCCGGGCCGGCACCTCGACGGATCGGACACGACGGCCGTGCTCGACGCACTCCACACGCTGCCGCCCGCGACCGGTGGGCTGGCGACGCTCCCCCGCATCGCCGAGGACCTGCGCGGTGAGTTCGGCGCCTGGGACCGGATGCTGGCCGACGACGCGGACGCCGCCCGCGTCGCCGAGGTCGTCCCGCCGCACGTCCTCGACGCCGGCCCCGCGATCGCCCGCGCAGCGTCCGGGGCAGCGGCACTCGTCGACGGCGAACACCTCGTGCACGCCGACTGCCGCGCGGACAACCTGCTCGTCGACGACGCCGGGCTCGTCTGGGTGGTCGACTGGCCCTGGGCGAGCGTGGGCGCGCACTGGCTCGACCCGCTGACCTACCTGCTCGACACGCTCGTCCGCGGTGAGGACGCCGACGTCGAACACCACCTCGCCACGCACCCGGTCTTCGCCGGGGTGCCCGCAACAACGATCGACGCCGTGCTGGCCGGGCTCGCCGGGCTGTTCTTCGAGCACGCCCTGCCCCCGGCGCCGCCGAACATGCCCACGATCCGCGACTTCCAGCGTCGCGAGGGCGTGGCCGCCGCCGACTGGTTGCTCCGGCGCTGGGCCGACTGACAGCGCGCCCGCACGAGCGGGGGACGCGTCTGTCCAGGGAGCGCAGCGCACCGGAGCGTACGGTCCACCGCATGACTGATGAGCACCGCACCCCGCGTCCCGAAGACGACGCCGCGCGCCTCGGTCTCGTCGTCGTCGGAGAAGCAGCAGCCCTGCAGTCCGGCGACGAGGCGGCACTGGACGCGAGCGAGCAGAACATCCGCGACACGATCGACGAACTGGTCGACGAGCCCCTGACCCCGCGGCAGGAGGAGGTCGTCGAGCGACTCGCCGCTGCAGGCGGCACCCTGACCGCCGGACTCAGCGGTGCCCTCGCCGCCCAGAGCGGTCGCAGCGTCGACGACGTGCTCGAGGGTGCGGCCCGCAGTGTCGTGTGGCAGCAGCGGCTCGCGGACGAGCGTGAGGACGCCGGTGCTCAGCAGCGCGACCCGCAGAACGAGAACGGGCACGACGAGGGCTGATCCCCCGTCGCGCCCGCTGCAGGCACCCGATCGGTTACTCGGTGGGCTCGACCTGTTGCACGGACTGCTCGCGCACGACGGCACGGGCAGCCGCCTGACCCGTCGTGGTGCTCTTCACGATGTCGCTCAGGGTGAACCCCGCGGTGGCACCGAGCAGCGCATCGACCTCGCTGAACTGGCTGACGACACTCTTCGACAGTGCACCGGCGCCGTCGGAGGACACCACGGTGAGTGTGTCGATGTTGCTCATCGGAGCAGCGAGCTCGCGGGCGATGCTCGGCAGTGTCTCGATCGCCTTGACCCGCAGGACGGCCTCGGAGTGCTGTGCGAGCGCGTCGGCCTGCGCCTTGGTCGCATCGGCCTCGGCCTGACCCTTCGCACGGATCGCGTCGGCGGCGGCTTCACCCTCGGCGCGTGAGGCATCGGCGGCGAGCTTGCGGGCGTCCGCCTCGGCCTTCGCCTCGGCCGCGACGGCCTCGGCGGAGATCCGGCGGGCCTCGGCCTGGGCGCGGGCGGTCTCGACCTGGGCCCCGGCGGCGGCTTCGGCCTCGACGCGGGTCTTGCGCGCCTGGGCCTCGGCGACGGCGGAGACCTCGGACTCGAGCTCGGCACGGCGCAGCTCGGCACGCTTCTGCGCGGTGATCTGCTCCTGCTCGACGACGCCCTGGGACGCACGCGCCTGGGCGAGCGGGCCGGCGGCAGCGGCTTCGGCGGACGCACGGTCGGCGTCGAGCTGCAGCGCGGCACGGCGGATGGCCAGGGTGTTCTCGGCCTCGGCGATCGCCTGGTCGGCGGTGGCGCGGGCTTCTCGCGCTTCGCGGTCGGCCTGGGCCTCGGCGTTCTCGGCCTCGAGTCGCACGCGTGCACGCTCGGCACGACCGAGGTCGCTGATGTACTCGTTGCGGTCCGAGATGCCCTTGATCTCGAACGAGTCGACGTCGAGACCCTGGCTGTGCAGGGCGTCCTGCGCGACGGTGAGGACCGCGACGGTGAGCTGGTCGCGGTTCCGGATGATCGTCGAGACGTCGGTCGCGCCGATCGAGGCACGGAGCGAGCCGGACAGGACCTCGCGCGCGAAGTCGTCGATCTTCTTCTCCTGGCCGAGGAACCGCTGCGCTGCCGCCCGGATGGACGCGTCGGCCTCGCCGACCTTGACGAGCGCCACGGCCTCGACGTCGATGGTGACGCCGCGGGAGTCCTGCGCGTTGACGTTGATGTCGATCGCACGCGAGCTGAGCGACAGCTTCGCGACCTTCTCGAAGAAGGGGCGGACGAGCACGCCGGCGCCGAGCACGACCTTGATGCCGGACTCGACGGTCTCGGTGCCGTCGGCGTTCTTGACCTTGCGGGAGCGCTTGCCCGTGATGATGAGCGCTTCGTCGGCACCGGCGTTGCGGTACACGACCTTGGCGTAGATCAGCGCGATCACGGCGAGGACGATGATCCCCACGATGATCAGCGGGACGGCTCCGAGCGCGAACAGGACTTCCATGACTCCCCCTCCGGACCAGGCGTCAGCCTGGATTCCGCATCTGTTGTTCCGTTGGCTCCCATCCTAGGAGCGCACGCGGACAGCCGGGGCGCGCTGGGAAGGGTTGGGGACAACAGGCTGGAGGCGCGGTGCAGGATCACCTGCACCGCGCCTCCCGGCCGGGGTTGCGTCAGCGCCTACGCGCCCGCTCGCCACCAGTCGTCGAAGGGCGTCGCCGGCACCTGGCGCTTGTGCTCCGTCGCGCGGTAGCGCGACTCGATCGCCTCGGCGACCTCGACCGGCACGTCGTGGCCCTGCAGGTAGGCGTCGATCTCGGCGTAGGTGAGCCCGAGGTTCGCCTCGTCGGTCTGCCCGGGCAGCTCGTCGAGCAGGTCGGCGGTGGGCGCCTTCTCGTACAGGCGGGCGGGTGCGCCGAGGTGCTCGAGCAGCTGCCGCCCCTGGCTCTTCGAGAGCCCGGTGAGCGGGGTGAGGTCGACGCCGCCGTCGCCGTACTTGGTGAAGAAGCCCGTGACGGCCTCGGCCGCGTGGTCCGTGCCGACCACCAGCAGGCCGCGCTGCCCGGCGATCGCGTACTGGGCGACCATGCGCATGCGCGCCTTGACGTTGCCCTTGACGAAGTCGCTCAGCTCGACGCCCGAGGCCGCGGTGTCCTGCATGACCCCGTCGACCCCGTGCTCGATGTTCACGGTGACGCCCGGGGCGGCCGCGATGAACTGCAGGGCGAGCTGGGCGTCGTCCTCGTCGGCCTGCACGCGGTAGGGCATGCGCACGGTCGTGAACTCGGCCGGGTGCCCCTCGGCGCGGAGCGACTCGACCGCGAGCTGGGTCAGGCGGCCGGCCAGGGTGGAGTCCTGCCCCCCACTGATGGCGAGGAGGTACCCCTTCGCCCCGGTCGTCAGCAGGTAGTCACGCAGGAACCCGACACGACGGGCGACCTCCTGCTCCGGGTCGATGGTCGGCTGGACGTTGAGGTCCGCTGCGATGGCGGCTTGGAGTTCACGCACCACCCCAGTATCACGCCGATCCGGCTCCGTGGACCGGCGGGTTCCCGAAGACGTCCATCGGATCGACCGGGAGGTCCCGGGGCGGCGGTGACCCGATCACCACCGCCCCGGGGATCCGCGACGACCCGAACGCGTCGCGGACCCGGTGAGGCGGACGCCGGTACCCGCCGGCGCCCGTCCTGGTCAGGCGCGACGAACCCGTCGCGCCGGGATCGCGGTGGGTGGTCCGTGGTGTGGCACGGTGCCTCCTCCCCCGACGGGGTCTCCGCCGCTGATCCGCCCCCGGTGGTGAGCCAGGGGATGTGGGGCCCGTCGAACGGGCCGAGGGCGGCTGGTGAGGCCGCTTCCTGTGGAAGGTATCAGGGTCCGGGCAGGGCTCGACACCCCCGTTGTGGGGTCATGACCGGGACTGCCTTCGTTGACAGTTCGATGGCTAACAGTTAGAGTCCTGATCATGCAGGCACCGGACTTCACGACACCGCTCCAGCTCATGCGGTGGATCGGATGGGCACAGCGCAAGGGCGCCGAGGAGTGGGTCCGTGAACGCGACCTCACCCACGAGCAGTCCTTCGTGCTCGGGTACCTGCAGGAACACCCCGGCGCCATCCAGCGGGACGTCGCCGAGGCCACCCGGACCAGCGCGGCCAGCGTCTCGAGTCTCCTGCAGGGGCTCGAGCGGCGTGGCCTGATCGAACGACGACCGGACGCCACGAACGGGCGGACGAAGACGGTGCACGCCACCCAGGCGGGCATCGACCTCATCGCCGGGTTCACCGACGCGATGGTCGCCCTCGACGACTCCCTGCTCGCACCCCTCGACGAGGACGAACGCGGAACCCTACGGCGATTGCTGCAGAAGGTGACCGCGGAACTCGCGCCGCCGACCCGCTAGCCGAACCACCGCACCACCGGCGCCACGCGCACCAGCGCACCACCCGCGCCACCGCACCGACCCGCTCACGCACCACGCGCCTCCCGGCCGGATCCGCCGGCGCGCCCTCGCGACCCCGCGATCCCGCGCCTTCCCGACCCGCGACCCTGCGATCCCGCGACCCCACCAGTCGCGCGCTCCCCCCTGCCGTGCCGGCGTCCGTCGGCGCGCCCACCGTCATGCCCGGAAGGGAACCGTCATGTCCTCCACCACCACCACCGCTGCGGCGACGAACCGCTGGTACCTCTCCGCTGCCCCGATCGCCCGAGCCCTGGTGCACCTGTGCGTGCCGATGGCCGCCGCGATGGTCGTCAGCGCCCTGTACAACGTCATCAACGCGGGCTTCATCGGTGCCCAGCACGACACGTCCCTGCTCGCCGCGATCACCTTCGGCACGCCGCTGCTCGGCCTCGTGATGGCCGTGGGCGGGGTGTTCGGCGTCGGCGGCAGCGCGTTGATGTCCCGGCTGCTCGGCGCCTCGGAACACGATCCCGACAAGGCGCGGGACATCAAGCACGTCGCCTCGTTCGCCCTGTGGGGAGCCGTCGTGACCGGCGCCGTGCTCGGCGTCGTCGGACTCCTGCTGCTCCGCCCACTCGTCGCCGTCCTCGGTGCCGACGCGGCAGCCGTACCCGCCACGAGCGAGTACGTCGCCGTGATGCTCGCGTTCGTCCCCGTCCTCGCCGCGTCCTTCGCGCTCGAGCAGATCGTCCGCTCGGAAGGCGCCGCGAGGCAGGCGATGATCGGCCTGGTCCTGTCCACGGTCGGCAACCTGGTGTTCGACGTCCTGTTCATCCTGGGGCTGCACTGGGGCGTCGGCGGCGCCGCACTCGCGGTGGGCCTGGCCAACGTGGTGTCGATCGCCTACTGGGTGACGTGGCTGCAGCGGAACAGCGAGAACGTCAGCTTCGCGCCGAAGTGGTTCACCCTGCGTGCGGACATCCTGAAGCCCGTGTTCGGCATCGGCGTCGGCGAGCTGCTGCAGTCCGCGTTCCTCATCGTCACCACACTCGTCCTCAACAACCTCGCCGCCGCCTACGGTGACGACCCGCTGGCAGCGATGGGCGTCGCGGTCCGCATCGCCCAGGTGCCGGAGTTCCTGGTGATGGGCGTGACCATCGGCGTGCTGCCGCTGCTCGCCTACGCGTTCGGAGCGGGTGACGCAGCTCGACTGCGCTCCGGCCTGCGCGCTGCGGCCCTGACCGTCGGCGGCATCGTGCTCGTCTTCTCCGGCACCGTGTTCGTGTTCCGCGAGCAGGTCTTCACGATCTTCTCCGGTGACCACTCCGTGCTCGCGATCGGCATGACGATCCTGACGGCACAGCTCGTCGCCGCCGTCGTCAACGGGTTCACGGGGCTGCTCACCTCGCTGTTCCAGGCGACCGGGATGGTCATGCCCGCGATGGTGCTGTCGATGGCGCAGGGCGTGCTGTTCATCCCGATCGTGATCGCCGGCAACGTGTGGTTCGGGCTCGCCGGGATCATCTGGGCGCTCACCGTCACCGAGGGCATCGTGTTCGTCGCCGCCGTCGTCCTCTGGCTGGCGACGCGGGGCCGCATCGCCCGCGGCCTGGCCGAGGGCAGCGCGGCACGCGCCGACGCCGCGCTGGAGGCCGCCCCCGTGGCGTGAGGCGCGTCGCCCCCGGCGTCACGCACCACGTGCGGACGGGAGGCCCGGTGCCGGTCTGGCACCGGGCCTCCCGTCCGTCGCGTGGTCACGTTCCGTGCGCCGCCTGCGCTGCGTGGGCTCGCTGCGTGAGCAGGAATGGTCGGGTGCGCGCGTGCGACCCGACCGCTTCTGCTCACGAAGCGCGCGTCGCGGCGACGCGCGCGCTACGCGCTGCGGCCGCGCCGCAGCAGCAGCACGACGACCGCGCCGGCCACCAGGACGGCTCCGGCGCCGAGGCCGATCCACACGCCCGGCGCGATGCCCGGCGACGAGGACGGAGCACCGTCCGAGGCTCCGGTGGCCGTCGCGGTGGCACTCGACGTGGGAGCGGTGCTCGCCGTCGGGGTCGGGGTGACGCTCGCGCTCGGGGTCGACACGGGCGCTGCGGCCCGGTACTCGAACGCGAGCGTGCCCTCGATCGGGTGGCCGTCCGGCGACACGTACCGCCAGAGCACCGTGTAGCGGCCCTGGTCGAGGTCGACCGCGCGGCGCATGGTCGTTCCGGAGACCGTCACGTCACCCGTGGCGACGTCGGCACCGGAGGCGTCCGTCACCTGGATCCGGAGTCCGGCGTCGAGGCCGGCGAGCGGTGCCTCGGAGAAGGTCAGGTCGACGGACTCGAGCGGTTCGGTGACGACCGCCCCGTCCGCCGGGGTACTGCTGGTCAGGGCCGAGTGGGCCGACGCGGGCTGGACACCGACGAGCGTCAGCAGTCCCGCCGCGACGATCGCCAGTGCCGCCGCCGTGGTTCGAGCTGTGCGCATGCGCAGACTCTACCGACGGTCGAGCGGCAGCCCGCTGGGGGTCAGAGCTGCTCGCCGAGGAAGTCCGCGTAGGTGGGCTCGTAGCGCGCTTCACTGACGCTGACGAGCTGGTGGCCGGTTCCTTCGAGGCGTTCGGCGACGAGGGCGGCGAGGTCTTCGGGCGAGCGGAGGCCGTGGCGGTGCCAGGCGTTCTGGATGGTGGCGGTCATGGCGACCAGCCCTTCGTCGAGATGATGCGCATCTCGGATCCGTCCGGGTCGACCCGCTGTGCCAGACCTCACAGATCGTGAGGAGCATCGTGACGACGAGTCCCTGATGACTGACCCGGTACCGCAACGATACGGTCGCGCCGGAGCGCCGTCGAGGCGGATGCGTTTCGCGGCTGACGGACGCGGCGGACCGGCGAGGCGAGTGCGCTGTAGCGTCGGCCCATGGAGATCCTCTTCGTCCACGGCGCGCTCGTCCGCGACGGCGACTGGTGGTGGCAACCCACCGCCGACCTGTTGTTCGACCGCACCGGTGTCCGCAGTCGATCGGTGGCGCTGCCGTCCTGCGGCGAGGGCCCGTCCGGCCGCCCCGAAGGCGGGCTCGCCGAGGACGCGGCAGCGCTCCGGGCCGCGCTCGACCGCAGCGACGGCGCGATCGTCGTCGGGCACTCGTACGGTGGCACGGTCATCGCCGAGGCCGGCCCGCACGATGCCGTCGAGCACCTGGTCTACGCGTCGTCCTACCTGCCCGACGTCGGATCGGCCCAGGCCGGGATCATGTCGGACGAGCCCGATCCGGTGGCGATCGGTGATGCCGGGGACGGAGCCCTGGCAGTGGTCGGGTACGACGCCTCATCGTTCGGCGCGCGGTTCCTGCAGGACGCCGACCCGGAGGTGCAGCGAGCTGCGTGGGACCGTGTCACCGCACAGTCCGCTGCCGCGTTCGTCACGCCGACCACCGCGGCGGGCTGGCAGGGCGTCGACTCGACCTACCTGGTCTGCACCGAGGACCGGAGCACCACCGTCGGCCTCCAGCGAGCGCACGCGGCACGGGCGACGCGGAGCGTCGACGTCCCCAGCGGGCACCATCCCTTCATCACCCGGCCCGAGCTGGTCGTCGAGCAGCTCGAACTGCTGCTCGGGAGCACCGCGGCCTGAGACGTCGCGACGACGGACGGGAGGCTCGGTGCCAGCTGGCACCGGGCCTCCCGTCATCAGGGGGTCGCGCCCAGGGCGCGGGTCCGCTCGATCAGTCGGTGCCGGAGTCGAAGGCAGCGCCCTCGGAGGCGAGGTCCGTGCGACGACCCATCGCGTCCTCGGCGTCGGAGGCGACGATCGCGCCGCCGAGGATCTCCTCGGCCTCGCCCGCCTCGAGCTCGCCGACGAGCTCGGCCGTCGCGCCACCGATGAGGCCGGCGGCAGCGTACTGCTCGAGCCGCGAACGGGAGTCCGCGATGTCGAGGTTGCGCATGGTGAGCTGGCCGATGCGGTCGTCCGGGCCGAAGGCGGCGTCGCCGACGCGCTCCATCGACAGCTTGTCCGGGTGGTACGACAGCGCGGGGCCCGTGGTGTCGAGGATCGTGTAGTCGTCGCCGCGACGCAGGCGCAGCGTGACCTCGCCGGTGACGGCGGAGGCGACCCAGCGCTGCAGCGACTCGCGGAGCATGAGGGACTGCGGGTCGAGCCAGCGGCCCTCGTACATCAGGCGACCGAGACGGCGACCCTCGTTGTGGTACGAGGCGACCGTGTCCTCGTTGTGGATCGCGTTGAGCAGGCGCTCGTAGGCGATGTGCAGCAGCGCCATGCCCGGAGCCTCGTAGATGCCACGGCTCTTCGCTTCGATGATGCGGTTCTCGATCTGGTCGGACGCACCCAGGCCGTGGCGGCCACCGATGGCGTTCGCCTCGTAGACCAGGGCGACCGCGTCCGTGTACTCGACGCCGTTGATCGCGACGGGGCGACCGGCCTCGAACCGGACGCTGACGATCTCGGTCGCGACCTCCACGTCGTCACGCCAGGCGGCGACGCCCATGATCGGCTCGACGATGTCCAGGCCGCTCGACAGCTCTTCGAGGCTCTTCGCCTCGTGCGTCGCGCCCCAGATGTTCGCGTCGGTCGAGTACGCCTTCTCGGTGGAGTCGCGGTACGGGAACCCCCGGGCGACGAGCCACTCGCTCATCTCCTTGCGGCCGCCGAGCTCCTCGACGAACTCGGAGTCGAGCCACGGCTTGTAGACGCGCAGACGCGGGTTGGCCATCAGGCCGTAGCGGTAGAACCGCTCGATGTCGTTGCCCTTGTAGGTGGAGCCGTCGCCCCAGATGTCGACGCCGTCTTCCTTCATCGCGCGGACGAGCATCGTGCCCGTCACCGCGCGGCCGAGCGGCGTCGTGTTGAAGTACGTCTTGCCACCGGAGCGGATGTGGAACGCGCCGGTCTGCAGGGCGACCAGGCCCTCTTCGACCAGGGCGCTCTTCGCGTCGACCAGTCGGGCGATCTCGGCGCCGTACTCGTGGGCGCGGCTCGGGACGGCGTCGATGTCCGGCTCGTCGTACTGGCCGATGTCGGCCGTGTACGTGCAGGGGATCGCTCCCTTCTCGCGCATCCAGGCAACGGCGCAGGAGGTGTCGAGACCCCCTGAGAACGCGATGCCGACTCGTTCGCCGACGGGGAGACTGCTCAGGACCTTGGACACGGGGTCAATCGTACGGGGCCAGCGGGGTCGACTACCGTCCGGGGCGACGGTTGTGGAGAACTGACCTGCCACCTGACCCGCCGTCACACCAGGAAGGGAACGAGATGACTGCCGAAGCCCTCGTCGTTCGGGCGGAACTCCGCGCGCTGATCGAGCACGGTTCCGTCGCACCCGACGCGATCGCGCAGATGACCGGGATCTCGGAGTCCACGCTCTCCGCGTACCTGGACGGACCAGGAACCGAGCACCAGGGTCTGACCGCCCTCGGGGTTGGGCTGACTCCCGACGAATCGCAGCGACTCGCCGTCTTCGCAGCCATGCTGGCCGCTGCTCGGAGCGTGACCGACGACGACCGCGTCCGCGGCATCCTCGAGGGGCTCACGCAGGTCTCCGGGCTGACGGTCGCGAACATCGCGTCGCTCACCGGGATCGCGGAGTCCGACCTCGACGCGTTCTCGAGCGATCCGACCGGGGTGAGCGATGCCGTGAAGTACACGATCGCGACCCGGACCTCGTTCCTCGTGAACGCCGTCAACCTCGCGACGCCGAGGCACTGAGCGACACCGAGACACTGAATCCTGCTGGTGCCCCTGGACGGCACTGCAGGGACTCGAACCCCTCCGACCTGCTGGTGCCCCGGGACGGCACTGCAGGGACTCGAACCCCTTCGACCTGCTGGTGTGCCCCTGGAGGGACTCGAACCCCCAACCGTTTCCTTAGGACGGAACTGCTCTTCCATTGAGCTACAGAGGCTGGCCCGTCCACTCTAGCGGCGGAAGGGCCCCAGGAACGCGTGCAGTTCGTCGACGAACAGGTCGGGCTGCTCGAACGGCGCGAAGTGCCCGCCGCGGTCGAGTTCGTGGTGGAACACGAGGTTCGTGGTGCGCTCGAGCCACTCCCGCGGCGCCCGCACGATGTCGCCGGGGAAGATCGAGAACCCGGACGGCACCTCGACCCGTCGTTCCAGCTGCTCCGCCGGGATCGCCGCGTTCGCGTGGTACATCCGCATCGCTGAGCCGATCGTGGCGGTGGCCCAGTACTCGGTGAGCAGCGCCAGGACCTCATCGCGCGTGTAGACCGACCACAGGTCCCCGGCGCAGTCGCTCCACGCCCGGAGCTTCTCGACGATCCAGGCAGCGAGACCCGCGGGTGAGTCGTTCAGCCCCACGGCGGCGGTCTGCGGCTTCGTCCGGTGCAGCATGGCGTAGGCGCCCTCGGCGGTGCGCCACCGATCGGTCGCGGCAACGAACTCCTGCTCGGCCCCGGACAGCGTCGACGGGTCGAGCCCCGGCCAGGCGAGCCCGCCGTCGATGCGGTGCACGGCGACGACCCGGTCGGGGTGGTCGAGCGCCAGGTAGCGGGCGACGTGTGTGCCGATGTCGCCACCGGACACCGCGAACCGCTCGTACCCCAGGTCCGTCATCAGCGTCGCCCACATGCCGGCCACCTGCCGGGCGTCGAGCACCTGCGGCGGCGCATCCGAGAAGCCGTACCCGGGCATGTCCGGCACGACGACGTCGTACCCGGCGGCGACGAGCATCGGCAGCACCTTGCGGTACCGCCAGCCGGAGTCCGGCCAGCCGTGCGCGAGCAGGACCGGCAGGGCGTCGGGCTGCGGAGCACGGGCGTGCAGGACGTGGATGCCGATGCCGTCGACGATGACACGGCGCGAGGGCAGCGCGGCGAGCTCGGCGCGGTGCGCGTCGGAGTCGAACCCGTCGGCCCAGTACTCGACGAGCGGGCGCAGGACGTCGAGGTCCACGCCGAGCGACCAGCCGACCCCGGCGGGTGCGTCCGGCCAGCGCGTGGCGCGCAGCCGCGCGCGCAGGTCGTCGATGGTCGCGTCGTCGATGTGCGGTGTCTCGCCCATGCGGCCGACGCTACTCAGCGCCACCGACGCAGATCGGCGAGCGCGGACCGGAGCCGCTCCCCCTGGCGGACCGACTGCATGTCCGCACAGGCCGTGACGAGCCTCCCGGCGGCGTTCACCTGGCGGACACCCGCGCATCCTCTGCCCGCAACGGGGTGCGTCGACGCTGGTCGGACCGCGCCGGTCCCGGCGTGACGGCACGTACCCAGGAGTCCCATGATCTCGCTCGTCTGCCTCGACATGGCAGGAACCACCGTCGACGACGGTGGCGTCGTCCTCGACGCCTTCCGCACCGCGCTCACCGACGTCGGCCTCGAGCGCGGGAGCACGGAGCACGACCGCGCCGTGCAGTACGCGGTCGACACCATGGGCCAGTCGAAGATCGCCGTCTTCACGGCACTGTTCGACGGTGACGGTGTCCGCGCCGAGGCCGCGAACACCGCCTTCGAGCGCGCCTACGCACGAACCCTCGACCGCGGCGTGCGGCCGGTGGACGGCGCCGTCGAGACGCTCGTCGCCCTCCGCGCAGCGGGGCGACGGATCGCGCTGACCACCGGTTTCTCGCCGGCGACGCGCGACGCGGTGCTCGACCTGCTCGGCTGGCGGCCGCTGGTCGACCTCGCGCTCTCGCCCGCCGACGCCGGGCGCGGGCGCCCGTACCCGGACATGGTGCTCACCGCCGTGCTCCGGACCGGCACGGACGACGTCCGTGACGTGGCAGTCGTCGGGGACACCGTCGCCGACCTGCTCACGGGACACCGCGCCGGCGCCTCCGTCGTGGCGGGCGTGCGGACCGGCACGCATCAGGACGCCGACTTCGCGACCGTCCAGCACACCCACGTCCTCGACTCTGTCGCCGAGCTGCCGTCGGTGCTCGCCGAGGTCGACGACGCAGCTGCCACGGTGTGACGACCGCGTGACGACCTCACCGGTGCCGGAAGCCGCCGGGGTCGCACCGTTCGCCGCGTGGCCGGGGCTCCGCGACTGACGGTCTCCCTCAGCCGAGGACCGTCGGCGCGATGCCGAGGCCGGTCGTCATGCCGATGCCCGTGGTGACCGTCACGACGTCGACCCCGGGGACCGGCTGGTCGATGAGGAACTCCCGCCCCGGCGCCGATGCGTAGACGCCCTGCCACCGGTCGACCACCGAGACCGGCGCACCGAACAGCCGCTCGGTCTCGGTGACGAGCAGCCGGAAGCCGTCCTCGTCCTGGAACGGCGGCGCGTCGACCCCGCGCTCGTGGGTGTCCCCGACGATGACGCTGCCGTCCGGCGGTGACGTGTACATCTGGTTGAGGTCCCAGCGGATCCCCTCGGGCAGGTCGGCGGTGAGCCGGTCCCGCAAGGCACCCGCTCCGGGCATCGCGGCGAACCCCGAGTAGCGCAGCAGCGACCATCCGGTCAGCAGCGGTGTGGCGAGCGGGAAGGCGAGCGGGATCGTCGCACGCAGCATGTGGAGCCGGCAGCGGACCAGGCCGATCGACTCGGCGAGCTCCGGGAAGAGCTGGTCGAGGTCGTGGTTGGTGCAGACGACGATCCGGGTGCCCTCCACGACGCCGCGACCGGTGCGGACGGCGCCGGTGGTGACCTCGAGCGCGGGGGTGCGCCAGTGGAAGGTGACCCCCTGCCCGGCGAGCCAGCGCGCGATCGCGGGTGCCGCCTCCCGGGGGTCGACCTGCAGGTCGTGCGCGAGGTGCGCGCCGCCGAGGGCCGAGCCGGGGGCGACCGGCACCGCCGCTGCGATCTCGGCCGCGTCGGCCAGCCGCAGGTCCGCGCCGGAGTCGCGGTACTCCTCGAGCACCGCCAGCTCCTCGGGACGACGGGCGACGACGTGGGCACCGCGTTCGCGGGCCGTGAACCCGGCGAGCTGCGCGAGTGCGAGCCAGCGGCGGCGTGCTTCCTGGGCGTACCCGGCCGCCTCCCCGGTCTGCGGGGTGACGCAGGCGTGACCGAAGTTCCGGACGCTCGCCCCCACGACCGCGCCCGCACGATCAACCACCGCGACCCGGGCGCCCTGCAGGAGCGCCTCGTAGGCCATGCCGAGCCCGACGATGCCCGCGCCGACCACGACGACGTCGTACCGTTCGGTCAGCGGCTGGTGGTCCGTCTCAGCGTCGAGTGCGGTGTGTGCGGAGCGGGGCATGAAGACCTTTCGGGCGGCGCGGAGTGCCGGTCCGGCGCGGATGCCGCAACTGTCGCAGGTCAGCGGTGGGGCGGGGTTCCGTCCCGGTGCACGTGGCGTGGACGGCGCGTGAACTCGGCGGGCACCTGTCCGGACAGGCGAGGACGCCCGCGGCGGTGCCGGGAGTCGCGGTGCGACCGTCGGACTGGAGGCCCGTGGCGGCGTCGCCACGGGCCTCCAGTCCGTCTGGTGGTGCGGACCGACGGCCGCTACGCGGCCACGAGGTACTCGTCCCACTCCGCCTGCGGACGCTCGATGCCGCGCACGACCCACGAGGACCCGTGCGGCACCTTCGGCGGGAACCGGAGGCGCCAACCCATCTCCTGCGGGGTGCGGTCACCCTTGGTGTTGTTGCAGGCCAGGCAGCAGGCGACGAGGTTCTCCCACGAGTCCTGCCCACCGCGCGACCGCGGCTGCACGTGGTCGATCGTGGTGGCGTGCCGGCCGCAGTAGGCACAGTGGTTGCCGTCCCGACGCAGCACACCGCGACGGGACACCGGCACGAGCCTGGAGTGCGGGATGCGCACGTAGCGGGTGAGGATGATGACGGACGGACGGTCGTAGCTCGACGTCGACCCGGTCACCGGGTGTTCGACGTCGGCGGCGACGATGGCGGCCTTCTGGTTCATGACCAGCACGAGGGCTCGTCGGAACGAGATCACCGCGAGGGGCTCGTAACCGGCGTTGAGGACGAGAGTGCGCATGGGTTCCCTTCCGACGTGCCTGGACGGCTTCCAGGCGCTGCGGGTGCGTCGGACCGACGACGCGAACGGGTGAGGACGACCTGTTCACACCCCTGGAACCACGAAGAGCACCACCCGGATGGGCAGTGCTCTCGTCATGCAGGGGCGTGCTCGTGCACGCAGGCTGTGCTCGACCATATGTCAACGCGCGCGCGCGGACCCATGGTGCGGGTCGTGCGGAACATCGACATGAGGGTCTCCTGTTCGCGCCGGTGCGGACCGGTGCAGCGTCAGGTTAACCCAGAAACCGGCCCGGCACGAGGGTGTGCGGGCCGGTTCTGGAGAAGTTCACACTCCCCCGGGGGCAGTGTTCGCTAGATGCCGAAGCGGACGATGTGGTAGTCGCTGGTCCAGATCGGACGGATCTGCACGGTGCCGCCGGGCTTCGGGGCGTCCATGATCATGCCGTTCCCCATGTAGAAGCCGTCGTGCGCCTCGTTGTTGAAGATGACGACGTCGCCGGGCTGCGCCTCGGACTCGGGGATCGTGGTGCCGGCCTGGTCCTGCAGCGGCACCGAGTGCGCGAGGTTGATGCCGTACTGGGCGTACACGAACATGATGAAGCCCGAGCAGTCGAAGCCCGACGGGTCCGCGCCACCGAAGACGTACGGGGTGCCGATGTACTGCTTGCCCGTGGCGACCACGGCCGGCAGCGAGAACGGGGTGTCTGCGGCGGACGAGCTGGCCGCGTACTCGGCGGCGGTGGGCCCGGTGTACGAGGAGTACTGCTTCGCGGTCGCGGCACGGGCAGTCTGGGTCTGCTCGGCCTGCTCGGCGGCTTCCTTGGCTGCGGCGGCCTGGTCCGCGGCAGCCTGCTTCGCGGCCTTCTCGGCGTCGAGCGTCGCGGTGGACGTCGCGCCGAAGCCGTCACGGCTCGTGTCGGCGAGCGCCACGGCGTCGGAGACCGACAGTTCCTGGCTCTGCGTGGCCCGGACCTGACGCTGGGCGTCGGCGGCGGCGGTCGAGTTGCTCGAGGTCGTCGCTGCGAAGGCCGGGGCGACCGCGACCGTGCCGAACATGCCGGCGGCCACGGTGAGGACGACCGGTGCGAGGAACTTGCGCTTGCGCGACGAGGAGCTGGCCTTCGCGGTGTTCGCGGCTGCCGCGGCCTGCGCGGCACGACGACCACCGGGCAGCGGTGCGGAGCGCACCGGCACGACCTTGCGGACCGGGCGGCCCTCGGTCTCGCGCACGGCCCGCCGGGTGAGCGGGGCGGTGGTGGCGTTCTCGGTGTTCGTCGGGTTCGCGGGCGTCTGGTCGTCCGCGGCGGTACCGGTCTGCGTCAAGAGGTGTGTCTCCAACGTCTCGTCATCACGCCGCCGTGGGTGTCCGGCGGTGTGCAACCCCATCCGTTCGTCATCGTTTCCGATCGAGGCAGGAGACGGGTTCGAGACGTCCTGCCACGGGTCTCCGGCTCAGGGGCAGCGCGGCGACTCGGACGAGTGTACGGAAGCGTCGTTACCGAGTCGAGACCAAACGCCCCGTGGGTAACGAAACGGTAAAGACTCTCAGGAACGACCAGGAACGGTCAGCCGCGTTCGATGTAGACGTGCTGCGCGACCTCGATCGGCAGCTCGATGCCCGAGTCCTCACCCTCGACGCGGACCGCGACGTAGGCGCCAGCACGCTGCACGCTCGCCACGCGCCCGGGCATGACGCCGGCGGTGCGGAGCTGGTGCAGGAGTTCCGGTTCGAACTGCACGGGCTCGCCCAGGCGTCGGACGACCCCGGTCGTGACGGCGTCGGTGCCCTCGGTCGCGGCGACGATGTTCTGGACGCCGTCGAGGAACCCGGCGGCCGCGGGGCCACCGATCTCGGCGAGCCCGGGAATGGGGTTGCCGTAGGGGGATTCCGTCGGGTTGCCGAGCATCTCGAGCAGGCGGACCTCGACCTGCTCGCTCATGACGTGCTCCCAACGGCAGGCCTCGTCGTGCACGAAGGCCCAGTCGAGTCCGATGACGTCGGCCAGCAGGCGTTCGGCCAGACGGTGCTTGCGCATCACGTGCGTGGCGCGGGAACGGCCCTCGTCGGTGAGCTCCAGGTGCCGGTCGCCGGAGACGACGACCAGGCCGTCGCGCTCCATGCGGGCGATGGTCTGCGAGACCGTCGGGCCCGAGTGTCCGAGGCGCTCGGAGATGCGCGCGCGCAGCGGCACGATCGCCTCTTCCTCGAGGTCGAGGATGGTGCGAAGGTACATCTCCGTGGTGTCGACGAGATCGGTCACGGTCCGCCTCTCATGTCTGGGCCCAGCGCCGACCACACTACTTGTTCGCACCGACGAACACCGACCGGCGCCCGGGTGCACGTGAGAAAGGGTCATCCGACGCGGTGGACAGGTGGGTCGGACCCTCCCCGTCCGGCCGGTACACGGGCTCGGGCAGGCGGATCGGCGTCGGTAGGATCGGTGCATGGCAGACATCGTCATCCCGGCCGAACTCCTCCCCACCGACGGTCGCTTCGGCTGCGGTCCGTCGAAGATCCGCGGCGCCCAGCTCGAGTCCCTCGTGACGCGCGGCGCCACGATCCTCGGCACCTCGCACCGCCAGAAGCCCGTGAAGGACCTGGTCGGCAGCGTCCGCTCCGGCCTCGCAGACCTGTTCCAGATCCCCGAGGGCTACGAGGTCGTCCTCGGCAACGGCGGCTCGACCGCGTTCTGGGACGCCGCCGCCTTCGGCCTCATCGAGCGCCGTGCCGAGAACCTGTCCTTCGGCGAGTTCGGGTCGAAGTTCGCCAAGGCCGCAGCGGCCCCGTGGCTCGAGGCGCCGCACGTCGTCGAGGCGCCGGGTGGCTCCCTCGCTGCCCTCGAGCCGGTGGAGGGCGTGGACGTCTACGCCTACCCGCACAACGAGACCTCGACGGGCGTCATGGCCCCGGTCGTCCGCGCGACCGGTGACGCCGGCGCCCTCACCGTCGTCGACGCGACGAGCGCCGCCGGTGGTGCCCTGTTCGACGTCAGCGCCACCGACGTCTACTACTTCGCCCCGCAGAAGAACTTCGCCTCGGACGGCGGCCTGTGGCTCGCGCTGCTCTCCCCCGCCGCGATCGAGCGGATCGAGCGGATCGCCGCCTCCGACCGGTACATCCCGGAGTTCCTGTCGCTCAAGAACGCCGTCGACAACTCGCGCCTGAACCAGACCCTGAACACCCCGGCGATCTCCACGCTGCTGCTCCTCGACGAGCAGGTGCGGTGGATGAACGAGTCCGGCGGCCTGGCATGGGCAGACCTCCGCACGAAGACGTCGTCGTCGACGATCTACGACTGGGCCGAGGCCAGCGACTCCGCGACCCCGTTCGTCACCGACGCCGCCGCTCGGTCCCAGGTCGTCGCCACGATCGACCTCGACGACTCGATCGACACCAAGGCCGTGGCCGCGACCCTGCGCGCGAACGGCATCGTCGACACCGAGCCGTACCGGAAGCTCGGCCGCAACCAGCTGCGCGTCGCGACGTTCACCGCGATCGACCCGGACGACGTCGCGAAGCTCGTGCGCGCGATCGACTTCACGATCGACGCCCTGCGCTGACGTCGGGGACACCCGCCGGAACGAGGACGGGCCCGGCACCACCGGATCGGTGGTGCCGGGCCCGTTCGTCGATCCGGGTGGGTCAGGCGCGGTGGAAGCCCGGATCGGCCTCGCCGGCGTCGAGCTGGTCGACCTCGAGATCGGCGTCGGGCTCGAACGGCTGCACGCGGCGGGCACGGCGACGACGGGGCGGCTGCGGGGCCTCGTCCTCGGTGTCGGTGTCGCTCACATCGGCGAGCGCATCGACGTCCACACCCTCGATGTCGTCGTCGTCCGACTCGTCGAGGTCGTCCTCGTCGGCGTCGAACTCGTCGTCATCGTCATCGTCCGACTCGTCGTCGTCCTCGTCGTCATCCGAGTCGTCGTAGTCGTCGTCCTCGTCCGAGTCCTCGTCGTCCTCGTCCGACTCGTCGTCGTCCTCATCCGACTCGTCGTCGTAGTCCTCGTCGTCCGAGTCCTCGTCCGACGCGTCCTCGCCCTCGTGCTCCTGTGCGGCCCGGTACTCGGCCAGTCGCTCGGACCACGGCACCCACTCGGGCGCGACGAGCGAGCCGTCGCCGGGCATCAGCTCGACCTCGAGCACGGTGGGTTCGTCGTCGCCGATCTTCGCAACGCTGACGGTCCAGCGCCACCCGGGGTACCCGGGCAGGCGGTTGGCGAACAGGACGGACACGACGCCGTCCCCTTCGTCCACCGTGCCGACGGGTGCGCCGACGGTCGACTCCGGGGTGACCTCGAGCAACGCCTCGCGCGCCAGGTCGGTGTAGTCGATGGACGCTGCGTCGACGGATGCTACGTCGGTGGACGCAGCGTCGGGAGCCGTCTCGGCCCCTGCTGTCTCGGACTCGGTCATGGGGTCACGCCTCCAACTGGTCTGCGACGTGCCGCAGGATGGCGGCGATGCGATCGCCGTTCTTCGGGTAGCGGCCGTGGCGGAGGTCTCCGCTGATCCGGTCGAGTTCCTTCACCAGGTCCTCGACGATCACGGCCATGTCGTCCGCGGAGCGACGGGTCATCCGCGACAGCGACGGCTGGGGCTCGAGCAGCCGCACGGACAACGCCTGCGACCCCTTCTTGCCCTGGACGACGCCGTACTCGAGCCGCGTGCCGGCCTTGACGGTCACGACGCCGTCGGGCAGCGAGGACGCGTGCAGGAACACCTGGTCGCCGTCGTCTCCGGTGATGAAGCCGAAGCCCTTGTCGTCGTCGTAGAACTTGACCTTGCCGGTGGGCATGCGTGGACTCCTCGAGGTCGTGGTACGGCCGTGGTGCGTCGGATATCCTGGGTCGATGGCCAAGCCGACCCGATCAACCGGGAACCCGCAGGACTCCGCAGAACCCCCGGTGACGTTCAATCGTACCGAACGCGCTCTGGCGTTCATGATCGGTGGGATCATCATCCTCGGCCTGCTCTGCTTCGTCGCGATGATCATCATGTGGCTCACCGCTCCCAGCGCCCAGGGTGCGATGCCGTGGCCGGTGGTCATGGCGATTCCGCTCTACGGCTTCCCGATCGCCATGGTGCTGGTCTTCACGCTCCTCGGCATCACCTGGACACGTCGCGCACGAGCGAACCGGACGGCTCGCTGACGTCCGCCCCGGACGCTGGCACCGGACGATGACGACCACCGCCGACCTCGCCGCCCGACTCCGGGCGATGCCGGACGATGCGCTCGAGCGCCTCGTCGCGGCGAGGCGACTCCCCACCGCTGCACTCGCCGAGACCGGCCCGCAGCGCATCACCGACTTCTTCGACCTCGCCGAGGCGCTCCGCAGCGACGACGCCGTGGACGCCGCCGTCGAGCACCTGCCGCGCGCCACGATCCTGGCGCTGCGCGACGGCGGAGCGGTCGACGCGCTCGGCCCCGCGATCGAGCTCGGCCTCGCCGACGAGGACGGCGCCGTCGACGACGCGGTCGCCGCACGCGTGGCCGCCCACCCCGACCTCACCTCGCTCGACGAGCAGCCTGGAGGCCCGGAGCAGGTCCGCCCCGCTGCTCCCGCCCTCGACGCCGCGGCGCTCGAGCGTGCGCGCACCACCGGCGCGGAGCAGGCGTTCGCGACGATGACCGTGCTCGCCGAACTGCTGCGGGCGGTCGACGCCGGCGCCGTCCGCGAACTCGTGAAGGGCGGGATCGGCATGCCGCTCGCCCGCACCCTGGCCGAGCGCATCGGCACCGATGCCGAGCTCGTCGCCGGTCGCCTGGCGCTGCTCGACGGCATCGGGTTCGCCGACCCTGACACCGGACGCTGGATCGTCACCGATCCCGGGCACGCGTGGTTGCTCGCGAGCTGGCCGGAACGCTGGGTGTCGCTGGTGGCCGCGTGGTCGGACACGCTCCCGCCCGCCGTGCACCAGGTGCTCGAGCTGGCCGACGGGGACCTGCGCGACCTCGTGCCGCTCGGGCGCTGGGCGTACCCGGCGGGGTCCCGCTGGCTCGACGCCCTGCTGCTCGACGTCGCCGGCACCGCGGCGTCGCTCGGCCTGGCGGTCGACGGCATCGTGACGAGCACCGGTCGGGCGCTCCTCGACGGCGACGCCGAGCAGGCCGCCGACGACCTGCCGGGCACCGTCGAGCGGGTCTACCTGCAGCACGACCTCACCGTCATCGCACCGGGGCCGCTCGCGCCGGTGGACGACGACGCCCTGCGCACCGTCGCCGTGCTCGAGGCACCGGGACTCGCGGCGCGCTACCGCATCTCCGAGGACACCCTGCGCGCGGCGTTCCGGGCCGGACACTCCCGCGACGACCTGCTGTCCCTGCTCGGACGGCTGTCGGCCACCGGGATCCCGCAGCCCCTCGCCTACCTGATCGACCAGGTGGCCGGACGCGACGGCAGCATCGTCGTCGACCGGGGGCCGGGCGGCGTCGGGACCGAGGTCCGCGGCACCGCCGACCAGCTCGACCTCGTCGGGGTGGACGCCGAGCTCCGGCAGCTCGCGTGGGAGCGGCCCGACCTGACGACGCTGACCACTCGCTACCCGCCGCACGTCGTGCACACCGCGCTCGAGGACCAGCGCTACCCGGCCGTCCTGACGACCGCAGCCCGCCCCGAGGCGCACCACGGGCCTCCCGGCCGGCGCAGCCCCACCGGACGCTCGCCGGAGCAGTCGGCGCACGCACTCGTCGAACGGCTCCGCCTGACGACGCAGCGCGGCGACGCGGAGCCGGAGCAGGAGTGGCTCGGTCGGCAGATCGACCTGGCCGTGCGCGGACGCACGCCGATCCGTGTGACCGTCCGGATGCCGGACGGCTCGGAGCGGCCGTTCTCGATCGTGCCGACCTCGGTCGCGGCCGGACGCGTCCGCGGGCGGGACACGGCCGTCGACGTCGAGCGCACCCTGCCGCTGTCACTCGTGGTGTCGGTCGAGAGCGACGCCTGAGCCGCGCGGTCACCCGCACGCAGGTGCCGACGGCTAGGCTGGCAGGTCATGAACGGACCGCTGATCGTGCAGAGCGACCGCACCGTGCTCCTCGAGGTCGCGCACCCCGATGCCGAGGACGCACGCCACGAGCTCGCGGCCTTCGCCGAGCTCGAACGCGCTCCCGAGCACGTGCACACCTACCGGATCACCCGCCTCGGACTCTGGAACGCGCGCGCCGCGGGCCACGACGCCGAGGCGATGATCGACACCCTGGAACGCTTCGCGAAGTTCCCCGTACCGCAGAGCGTCACGGTCGACATCCGCGACACGGTCTCGCGCTACGGCCGGCTCGTGATCCGTCGCGAGGAACGGCCCGACGCGCCCGTGATCGCGAACTCCCCGACCGAGGAACTCGAGCGCCTGCCGCTCCTGCTCCTCACCGCCGAGGACCCGTCGGTGCTGGCCGAGGTCATCCGGTCGAAGCGCATCAAGCCGTTGCTCGGTGACATGCGGTCCTCGACCGAGGTCGAGCTGCAGCCGTGGGCGCGGGGGCAGATCAAGCAGGAGCTCGTGAAGCTCGGCTGGCCGGCGGAGGACCTGGCGGGCTACACCCCGGGCCAGCCGCACCCGATCGACCTGGACACCGCCGAGTGGCACATGCGGCCGTACCAGGAGCAGGCGGTCGACACGTTCTTCGCCCAGGGCTCCGGCGTCGTCGTGCTGCCCTGTGGCGCGGGCAAGACGCTCGTCGGCGCGGGTGCGATGGCGACCGTCAAGGCGACCACGCTCATCCTCGTGACGAACACCGTGTCGGCGCGGCAGTGGCGCACCGAGCTCCTCAAGCGCACGACCCTGACGCCGGAGGACATCGGCGAGTACTCGGGCAGCGTCAAGGAGATCCGGCCGGTCACGATCGCGACTTACCAGATCCTCACCGCCCGCCGGAAGGGCGAGTACACGCACCTGTCGCTCCTCGACGCCCTCGACTGGGGGCTCATCGTCTACGACGAGGTGCACCTGCTGCCCGCGCCGGTGTTCAAGCTGACCGCCGACCTGCAGGCCCGCCGACGCCTGGGCCTCACCGCGACGCTCGTGCGCGAGGACGGCCGCGAGGGCGACGTCTTCTCGCTCATCGGGCCGAAGCGGTACGACGCCCCGTGGAAGGAGATCGAGGCGCAGGGCTACATCTCGCCGGCCTCCTGCTACGAGGTCCGCATCGACCTGCCACACCAGGACCGCCTGGAGTACGCGGCGTCGAGCGACGACGAGCGCTACCGGCTCGCCGCGACGTCCCCGGCCAAGACCCCGGTGGTGCGGGAACTCATCGAGAAGCACCGCGGTGAGCAGATCCTGGTGATCGGGCAGTACATCGACCAGCTCGACGAACTCGCTGCGTCGCTCGACGCCGCGGAGATCACGGGGGCGACCCCGGTCGACGAACGGGAGCGGCTGTACGACGCGTTCCGGTCCGGCGAGGTCGACGTGCTCGTCGTCTCGAAGGTCGCGAACTTCTCGATCGACCTGCCCGACGCGACCGTCGCCATCCAGGTCTCCGGCTCGTTCGGGTCCCGGCAGGAAGAGGCGCAGCGGCTCGGCCGGCTCCTCCGCCCGAACAAGGACGGCCTGCCCGCGTCGTTCTACACGCTCGTGGCCCGGGACACCGTCGACCAGGACTTCGCGCAGAACCGGCAGCGGTTCCTGGCGGAGCAGGGCTACTCGTACACGATCCTGGATGCCGACCAGGTCCAGACGCCCGTGGGCTGACGCACGAACCGCTCCCAGGAAACCCCGAGGGAACAGTCAGAAGATAGGACCATGAGCGATGGCCCCAAGATCCTGATCGTCGACGACGAGCCGAACATCCGCGACCTCCTGACGACCTCGTTGCGCTTCGCCGGCTTCGCCGTGCGTGCGGTGGGCAACGGGGCACAGGCGATCTCCGCCGTGCTGGAAGAAGAGCCGGACCTCATCATCCTCGACGTGATGCTGCCCGACATGAACGGCTTCGGCGTGACCAAGCGCCTGCGCTCCTCGGGCTACACCTCGCCGATCCTGTTCCTGACGGCGAAGGACGACACCGAGGACAAGATCACCGGCCTCACCGTCGGCGGCGACGACTACGTCACCAAGCCGTTCTCGCTCGACGAGATCGTCGCCCGCATCAAGGCCATCCTCCGTCGCACCATGAACGACGAGGAAGACGCGATCATCCGCGCCGGCGAGCTCACGATGGACCAGGACACGCACGAGGTCACGATCGGCGACGCCCAGATCGAGCTCTCGCCCACCGAGTTCAAGCTGCTCCGCTACCTGATGCTCAACCCGAACCGCGTGCTGTCGAAGGCGCAGATCCTCGACCACGTGTGGGAGTACGACTTCAACGGTGACGCGGGCATCGTCGAGAGCTACATCTCGT
This sequence comes from Curtobacterium sp. MCLR17_055, assembly GCF_003234305.1. Classification (NCBI taxonomy): domain Bacteria; kingdom Bacillati; phylum Actinomycetota; class Actinomycetes; order Micrococcales; family Microbacteriaceae; genus Curtobacterium; species Curtobacterium sp. MCLR17_055. Next base: position 3,273 of record NZ_QKSX01000017.1, on the reverse strand, counting down.
ACCTGCGCCGCAAGCTCGACCAGTACTCCGCCGAGCCGATCATCCAGACCAAGCGCGGCTTCGGCTACATGCTGAAGGCGTCCAAGGCTTCCTAGGAGCAGGAGTCCCTCGGGGCTCGACTTCACGGCGGTCGTCCGGTTTCACCGGGCGGCCGCTGTCTATCGTTGGGGCAGCATGCACACGCGAATGAACCACTGGTGGGACGGGATCTCCCTGCGCACCAAGATCACCGGGATCACGGTGCTGCTCGTCGCGCTCGGATTGCTCGTCGCCGGACTCGGCACGATGACCGTGCTGTCCACCTACCTCATGCAGCAGCTCGACAACACGGTCAAGCAGACGACCGAGCAGCTCGAGGGCCAGAACATCAGCGACGGCGAGCAGTACTGCAAGCTGTCCGTGGTGGTGTCGCAGAGCGCCTACGTCGCCGCGTACGACGCCGACGGCGACCGGATCTGCCAGACGAAGGCGTCGAGCCGGCCCGACGTCCGCGAAGCCACCCTGGTCGAGGCATCGCAGGCGAACCAGCGCATCTCGCTCTACGACAGCCAGCACAACCACGAGTGGCGTGCGCAGATCATCCCGGCGTCGCTGCAGAACCAGTCCGACGGCACCACCGAGACCGGCTACGTGCTCATCGCGGTCTCCAGTGCCGGTACCGACGAGACGATCGGCAAGTTCACCGCGATCTTCCTCGGGTTCGGTGCCTCGGTCATCCTGCTCGGCGCCATGCTCACCCGGCTGCTCGTCACCGCGACCTTCGACCCGCTGCGCGACGTCGAGGACACCGCCGCACGGTTCGCCGCGGGTGACTTCAACCAGCGCCTCGAGGCCGACACCCCGAACACCGAGGTCGGCCGCCTCAACCGCTCCCTCAACGTCATGCTCGAGCGGATCGACTCCGCGTTCGAGGACCGCGAGCGCACCATCGCCCAGATGCGCCGGTTCGTCGGGGACGCCTCGCACGAGCTCCGCACGCCGCTGGTGTCCCTGCGCGGGTACGCCGAGCTGTACCGGATGGGTGCCCTGCGCAAGGAAGAGGACGTCGCCCAGGCGATGGAGCGCATCGAGAAGGAAGCGCAGCGGATGGGCCTGCTCGTGCAGGACCTGCTGCAGCTCGCCCGCATCGACGAGTCGAAGCCGCTCGAACTCGGCCCGGTCGACCTCGTCGCCATCGCCCGTGACTCGGCGCTCGACACGATGGCCTCCAACCCCGACCGCGAGATCCAGGTCCTCGTCGAGGACTCCCTGACCGGCGAGAGCGTGCCCCAGGCCGTCCGCCCGTCGGCGTCGTCGTCCATCGGCTCTCCGGACTCCGGCGAAGCACCGCCCGTGTCGCCCACCTCGGCGAACACCACCGGGCCGATCGCGTTCTCGCGCCAGACCATCGCGCGCCTGCGGGCCCGTCGGACCCGCGCCATGAACATCGACGCCGGTGCCGCCCCGACCGACGAGACCACCCCGCTGCCCACGGTCGTGCTGCCGAAGCGCCCGCCGATCGTCCTGGCGGAAGAGAACAAGATCCGCCAGATCGTCACGAACCTGATGGGCAACGCCATGCGGTTCACGGCGAACGACGACCCGATCGAGATCGGCATCGGCGTGGACGACGAGCGCGGCATGGCACACCTCGACGTGATCGACCACGGTGAGGGCATCCCGCCGCAGCTGCGCGAGAAGATCTTCCAGCGCTTCTGGCGTGCGGACACCTCCCGCGCCCGGGACACCGGCGGCTCGGGCCTCGGGCTCGCCATCGTGTCGGGCATCGTCGCGGCGCACCACGGCTCCGTCGAGGTCTTCGACACCGAGGGCGGCGGCGCCACCTTCCGCGTCTGGCTCCCCCTGCTCCCCCGCGACTTCGCCGCCTGACCCGGGCGGGCCGCTGACCGGGCGCTCGTGTCCCGCGTCCCGGGCGGTCACAACACCCCGTCCGACGCCGCCGAGCGGTCACGATCTGTCGTCTGCGCGCCCGCTGACCGACAGTTCGTGACCGGCCGGCGCACAGCCGACGGCATGTCGTGACCGCCCGGCGAAGAGATCTTCAGCGTGGCGATCACTGCCGTCACGCTGACCGCCGACGACTTCCGACCGCTCGGACCTCGAACGCCTGGCGGAGTCGCTCGAACAACACCGCGGGTCGGTGTGCGTCCGATGCCGTCGCGTGGATCACGAGCCAGTCGTTCACCACGAACCCGTTGTCCCGTCGTTGATCGTGTCGGAAGGTGTCGCGCTCCCGGTGGTGATCGCCGTCGTACTCCAACGCGATGCGGAACTCCGGCCACGCCATGTCGACGCGTCCGAGGAACCGCCCCGCACCGTCGTGCACGTCGACGTTCAGCTCCGGCTCGGGGAACCCCGTTTCGACCACGGCCAGACGGAGCCAGGTCTCCTGCGGCGACTCCGCCCCGGCCCGGACGAGGTCCAACGCGCGCCGAGCAGCGAGCGCGAAGCGTGTGCCGGGGCGGATCGACACACGGAGGTCGTCCGCCGTCGCCAGCCCGGCTGGTCCGACGAGGTGGTCCCCGATCGCGACCAGCGCGTCACGTGCGAGCACGCCGGCGCACTCGAACCACATCTGCGCGGGGACACTGACCGGGAACCCGCGGTGTTCGACGGTCCTCGGCCGGTCCAGCCGGTGCGCGACCACGCCGGGCCGACGCATCCGGCTCCCGTCCCTCGCGGTCGAGACGTGCACCGGGCCGACCGAGCGCACCGACTGCGGCAGTGGCGCACCCCAGATCGCGGCGGCGGTCGTGTGGCTGAAGAACTGGTCGGGACGCATGACCAGGGCGACGGCGTCGATGAAGTCCACCGAGTCGATCGGAGCACGCACACCGTGCACCGGGGCTGCCAGGTCGGCGCGTCGGAGCCGTTCCGGATCGATGCCGTGACCGACCGCATCGGCCACGCGGAAGGTGGATCGGTCGAACGGAGCAGGGAGGCGACGGGCAGCTGGCATGCCGTCATGGTCGTTGCGGGGCACGTGAGCCGGCCACGCGCACTCGGGACCTGTGGAGAACGAGGTGAGCCGGGCCTCCTGTGCGGGAGAGAAGACCCATGACACGTGCAAGCCGCACGCACGAGCCGGCCACGACTCCCCGCTCCTGTGCCGCCGGACGGTCACGAAGTGTCGACTGGAACGGGCACAACCGACGGTTCGTTACCGCTCGGCGAACCTGAGCGGGGTGTTGTGACCGTTCGTGATAAGCTTGTTCTCACCCCGCGTCGCGGCGGGCGCGGTGTTCCCGGACCTCCGCCCGCTTGCCGCACCCC
>NZ_QKSX01000016.1:0-103325 GCF_003234305.1 Curtobacterium sp. MCLR17_055 | reverse complement strand
TAGCGAGAGGGAAACGCCCGGTCACATTCCGAACCCGGAAGCTAAGCCTCTCAGCGCCGATGGTACTGCAAGGGGGACCTTGTGGGAGAGTAGGACGCCGCCGGACTTAACTTATAAGAACCAGGGAACCCCTGACCATTCGTGGTCAGGGGTTTTCTGCGTTCTGCGGCCCGTTCTGGGTCCTTGTCGACGGGGACCGGTCAGGCCGTAGGATCAGCCGACGACGGAGGAACGATGACCGAAGCCTGGCCGGCCCTGCCCGACGGCTCCCGCCTGGCGCTGCGGGAGATCCTCATCCACGGGGTGCTCTCCCGTGCCGAGATCGCACGGTCACTCGGGCTCTCACGGGCGAGCCTCACGCGGGCGATGCGCATCCTCGTGTCACAGCGGCTCGTGGTCGAGGTCGGCACTGATGTTCGCGGCGCCACCGGCCGCCCGTCGGAGCTCCTGCAGGTGAGCAGCGGGCAGTGGGAGTTCCTCGGCATCAAGCTCACGAAGGACCGCCTGTACGCCGCGGTCACGGACCTGGGCGGACGGGTCCTCGCGCTGCACGAAGAGGCGATCGACGACACCGCCGCCGAGTCGCTCGCGGAGCAGATCACCCTGGTGCTCGCCCGGCTCCGGGATGCGCACCCGGCCATCTGTGCGATCGGGGTCTCGCTGCCCGGAGACGTTATGGTGCGGGCGGGGGAGTCCGTCGTCGCGGCGTCGGTGTTCCTCGGGTGGCACGAGGTGCCGTTCGCCCGGATGCTCGAGGAGCGGACGGGCATCGCCACGTTCACCGCGAACGACGTCCATGCGCTGACGGCGAAGGAGCACTGGTTCGGTGCCGGCGCCGGCCGCGGGTCGATGGTGCTCGTGACGGTCGGTGAGGGCCTGGGCCTCGGGCTCATCGCGAACGGGCAGGTCTCCACCGGGGAACACGGGCGGCTCGGGCGCATCGGGCACCTCCCGGTCCTCGGGGGCGGTCCGGACTGTGGTCTCGGGCACGCCGGGTGCGCCTCGAGCTACCTGCCGAGCCCGGTCATCGTGCGGAACGCCGGGCACGAGGGGAAGACCTACGACCAGGTGGTCGAGCTTGCCCGGGACGGCGACGAGGGCGCCCTCGCTGCGTTCGAGGATGCCGGCCGTGCCCTCGGGGTCCTGCTCGCCACCGCGGTGCACATCGCGGACCCCTCGGCGATCGTGCTGACGGGTGACGGGCTGCCCGTGTACGACCTGGCGCGGGCGACCGTGGACGAGTCGATGCGGGCCGCACTGGCGCCGTACACCGAGCCGGTGACGGTGGAGGTGCAGCCGTTCGAGTTCTCGGAGTGGGCACGTGCCGGGGCGGTCCTCGCCATCCGTCGGCTGCTGGGGGAGTAGTCCGCCACGGGAACTACAGAGGTGTCGGCGCGTTAGTTACGCACGTTGACAAACGCGGACGCAGACGGGAGGCTTGAGCGGTCCACACCATCGAAGGAGATGCCGTGACCGCTGCCCCCACCGTCCCGTGGCCGACCGACGGCCTGTCGTTCGGCGGCGACTACAGCCCCGAGCAGTGGCCCCGGGAGACCTGGCTCGAGGACGTTCGCCTGATGCGTGAGGTCGGCGTGAACCTGGTCACCGTCGGGGTGTTCTCGTGGGCACTGCTCGAGCGGTCGCCGGGGGACTTCACGTGGGAGTGGCTCGACGACGTCCTCGCGCTGCTGCACGAGAACGGCATCGCGGTTGACCTCGCGACGCCGACCGCTGCACCACCGAACTGGCTGCTGACCGCACACCCGGAGATCCTGCCCGTGGACGCCACGGAGCGGCGAGAGCGACCGGGCGGACGACTCGGGTGGTGCCCGGCCTCCGAGCTGTTCCGGGAGCACGCGCTCCGCATGGTCGACGCGCTGGCGGAGCGGTACGGCCGGCATCCCGCGGTGCGGCTCTGGCACGTGAGCAACGAGCTCGGCGGCGGCAACGGCCGGTGCTACTGCGAGGAGTCGGCAGCGGACTTCCGGCACTGGCTCGTCGCGAAGTACGGCGACGTCGAGGCCGCGAACGACGCGTGGGGCACGGCCTTCTGGGGGCACACGTACACCTCGTTCGACGAGGTCTCGCCGCCGCGCGGGGTGGGCGGGGCACCGAACCCCGGGCTCGCGCTGGACTTCGAGCGGTACTCCTCCGACGCGCTGCTCCGCCACTACGACGCCGAGAAGGCCGTGATCGAGCAGCACTCGGACGTGCCTGTCACGACGAACTTCATGGTGGGCGCCGGGTCGCAGGTCGTCGACTACGCCGGGTGGGCCAAGCACGTGGCGATCGTCGCGAACGACCACTACACGCTCGTCGACGACGCCCGCCGCGAGCAGGACCTCGCGCTGGCCGGTGACCGGATGCGCGGGATGTCGGCGGACCGTCGTCCCTGGCTGCTGATGGAGCACTCGACGGGTGGCCCGAGCTGGCAGCAGCGCAACCGCGCCAAGGAACCGGCCGAGCTCGTCCGGAACGCCCTGGCGCACGTCGCGCACGGGTCCGACGGGGCGCTGTTCTTCCAGTGGCGGGCCTCCACCGCGGGTGCGGAGCAGTTCCACTCGGCGATGCTCCCGCACGCCGGCACCCGCACTCGCATCTGGCGCGAGGTGCTCGCCCTCGGCCGGGCGCTGCAGGCCCTCGCACCCGTGCAGGGCACCCGCGTCGAGCCGGCCCGGGTCGCGATCGTCGTGGACGAGGCCTCCGGGTGGGCCGTGCAGTCGGGGCTCAAGCCGCACCGGGGCCTGCGCTACGGTCGGGAGCTCCGCGCCTGGCACCGCGCGTTCCACGACCGGCAGGTGCTCACGGACGTGGTCCCCGCCGACGCCGACCTGGACGGCTACGACGTGGTCGTCGTGCCGACGATGCTCATCGTCGACGACGCGACCGCCGCGCGGCTGTCCGCCGTGGTGGACCGCGGCGCGACCCTGATCGTCACGTACCTGTCCGGCGTCGCCGACGAGACAGCCCGCATCCGCACCGGCGGCTACCCGGGCGCGTTCCGCGAGGTGCTCGGCGCCTGGAGCGAGGAGTTCACCCCGCTCCAGCGCGATGAACGCTGGACCCTCGACGACGGCGAGGTCGTCACCGACTGGGCCGAAGCGGTCGTGCTCGAGGACGCCGAGTCCGTGCTCCGGTACACCGACGGCCCGCTCGCGGGCCGGCCCGCCGTCACGCGCCGCCCGGTCGGCGGCGGCGCCTGGTACGTGTCCGCGATGCTCGCGGACGACAGCATCCAACGGCTCGTGGACGGGGTGATCGCGGAGCGGGGGATCCTGCGGACGGTCACCGGGCCTCCCGGCCTGGAGGCGGTGCGTCGCGTCGGCGACGACGGTTCCGCCTTCCTGTTCCTCGTCAACCACCGTGCTGACGACATCACGGTCGTCGCGTCCGGCACGGACCTGCTCGACGGGTCCGGCCACGGGCCGGACACCGTCGTGCCGGCCGGACGCGTCCGCGTGCTGCGCGAGGAGCGGGCCTCGTGACCGTCGTGGAGCGCGAGTCGACAGCCGTCGGTGCCGGCGATCGACGTGTGTACGTGCTGCGATCGGCCGGGGTGTCGCTGGTGCTGGCGTCCGCGGCGGACGGGCTGCCCGAGGTGCTGCACTGGGGTCGGGACGTCGGGCCCGTCGCGCCGGACGATGCGGCCGACCTGCTGCTCGCACTCGGTCGGCCGCTCGGACCGAGTGCGCTCGACGCGCGGTGGCCCCTCACGGTGCTGCCCACCGAGCGCGACGGGTGGGAGGGGCGACCGGGGATCGCCGGGCACGTGGACGGGATGCCGCTCGTGCCGCGGTGGTTCGACGTGGTGGTGATCGGTGACGACGAGCGGATCGTCGTGACCGCCGAGTCGGACTCGTTGGCGCTCCGGAGCGAGTTCGCGCTCGACTCCGCGGGGGTGCTGCGGGTGCGGCACACGGTGACGAACACCCACGCCCAGCCCGTGCACGTGCAGGCGCTCGAGGCGACGCTGCCGGTGGGGGAGCGGATCACCGAGGTGCTCGACCTGGGCGGACGGTGGACGCGTGAGCGCACACCGCAGCGCCGGGCGGCGACGGCCGGGAGCCACGCGCGGGAGAGCCGTCGCGGGCGGACGGGCCACGACTCGCCGACGTTGCTCGTGCTCGGCACGCCCGGGTTCTCAGACGCCGAGGGTGAGCTGTGGGCGGTGCACCTGGCCTGGAGCGCGGACTCGGTGTACCGGTACGACCAGCTCGCCGAGGCGCGACCGCTGCTCGGTGCCGGAGAACTGCTGCGTGCCGGCGAGGTCGTGCTCGGCGAGGGGGAGTCGTTCGCCGCTCCCGACGCCGTGTTCGTGTGGAGCGACACCGGGATCGACGGGCTGTCCGACCGGCTGCACGACTCGTTGCGCAGCCGCCCGGGGCACCCGCGACGACCCCGGCCCGTGGTGCTCAACACGTGGGAGGCCGTCTACTACCGGCAGGAGCTCGAACCCCTGGTGGCACTGGCGGAGACGGCAGCGGACATCGGCGTCGAGCGGTTCGTGCTCGACGACGGGTGGTTCCTCGGCCGGCGGTCGGACTCGACCTCGCTCGGGGACTGGCGCGTCGACCCGACGGTGTGGCCGGACGGGCTGGCACCGCTCGTCGATCGGGTGCGTGCGCTCGGCATGGAGTTCGGCCTGTGGTTCGAGCCCGAGATGGTCAGCCCGGTGTCCGAGCTGGCGGAGGCACACCCCGAGTGGATGCTGCAGCGCCCCGAGGACGACGTCCGCACGTGGCGGAACCAGTACGTGCTCGACATGGCGAACCCGCTGGCCCGGCACCACGTGCTCGAGAGCATGTCCCGCGTGATCGGCGAGCACCACGTCGACTTCGTGAAGTGGGACCAGAACCGGGACATCGTGCACGCGGTGCACGCGGGACGCGCCGGCATCGACGCGCACACCCGCGGCGTGTACGCGTTGATGGACGAGCTGCGTGCGCGGCACCCGTGGCTCGAGATCGAGGCGTGCGCGAGCGGCGGTGCCCGGATCGACCTCGGCGTGCTCGAGCGGACCGACCGGGTCTGGCCGTCGGACTCGAACGACGCCTTCGAGCGACTGCCGATCCAGCGCTGGACCGAGGCACTGCTCCCACTCGAGCTGATCGGCTCGCACGTCGGGCCGGAGGTCTCGCACACCACGAGCCGGCACCTCGACCTGGACTTCCGGATGGCGGTGTCGTTGTTCGGCTCGGCCGGCATCGAGACCGACATCACGAAGCTGTCGCCCGAGGAGCTCGACCGGCTCCGGGCCTGGACGGCGCTGTACCGACGGGAGCGCGGGCTGCTGCACTCCGGGCGGCTGCGGCACCTGGACCTCGGAGACCCGGGAACGGTGGCGACGTCGGTCGTGGCCACCGACCGTTCGCGGGCGCTGGTGCGGGTGGCGCGGACGGAGACGGGGCCGAGGTCGTTGCCGGTGCCGCTCCGGGTGCGTGGACTCGACCGGTCGCGGCGCTACCGGCTCGCCCCGGTGACCGGGCTCGCTGTCCCGCGCGGGCTCGACATGGTGCCGCCGGAGTGGCTCGTGCGCGGACACCTGGAGCTGACCGGCGCCGTGCTCGAGGACGTCGGCGCGCGGCTCCCGCTGCTCGCACCCGCGACCGCGATCGTGCTGGAGCTCCGCGCGATCGACTGAGCGCCGTCAGCCGCGCTGTTTCGGCGGGGGAAGCGTTTCCTGATCGGCGACGTGACGGTTCTGGTTCGCGATCCTCGGCGATCGTGAACCAGAACCGTCACGCGTCGAGAGGAAATGGCCGTCCCGGGGCGATCGGTGGGGTGCCGCGCGGTGAACGAGGGGCGGTGCGGGACGATCACTCCGTCCGCGGGCTTCGGTGCTGCGGGCTGCCGGGTTGCGGGTGCAGCGGAGGTGGGCGGGCGTGCTCGGGTGACGGTTCCGGTTCGCGAACCCGGGGGATCGTGAACCGGAACCGTCAGCGGCGCGAGGGAACGTCGCCGTCCCCCCCCAGGGCACCCGGGTCAGGGCAGGAGCGAACCTGCGTGGCGGAGGACGAGCGGGTGGACGAGCTCCTGTGCAGCGATGCCCGGCGCGCCCGTCACCGTGAAGGTCACCGACTCGCCGGGGAGCAGGGACACCAACCCGTCGTCGACGCGGGCGGCCGCATCGACGCGGTCGGGGAACAGCGAGACGTCGCGCGCGTACGCCTTCGCCGTCACGGTGACCGTTGCGCCGTCCTCCGTCGCCGACACCACCGTGGACAGGGGCGAGGGCTCGAGTGCCTGGTCGACGACCTCGGCGAAGTCGTGCACGGTGTGGGTGCCGGCTCCCGTGACGACGAGGACCTCGGAACCGGGGTCGCCCGGTGCCGCGAGCGACGACGGCAGCTGCACCCGGTCGGCATCGGCGGGGGCGGCCGCGAGCATGAACGACGACGACTCGAGCACGGTGCCGTCGAACGCCACGCGGGAGACCGTGACCTCGTCGGCGACCGACGCACCGGACGCGTTGACGAGGACGACGTCGAGACTGCCGTCGCCGTCGCCGTCGCCGTCGTCACCCTGGGCACCGGACGACGGCTGCACGGTGAGCAGCACGGGCTGGTACGCCTGCTGGACGGCGTACCAGACGGGCTTCCGGATGCCGGCGTGGTCGACCAGCGCCCAGGACACCACGGGCCAGTCGTCGTTGAGCTGCCAGACGACCATGCCGGTGTTGTCGGGCGTGCGGGAGCGGAACCACTCCATGCCGAAGCGGATCGCGTGCGCCTGGTTGAGCTGCGCGGCGAAGTGCCAGTCCTCGATGGAGGTCGGCTCGGGCAGGTGCCCCCGCATGCCGTCGGCGAGCTTCCGGTTGCCCTGGTCGGCCTTCTGGTGCACGAGCATCTCGTGGCCGTCCGGGTCGAGGGGCTCGTCGTGCACCACCGCGGTCAGGGTCGACCACGCCGGCGGGCCCTGGAACCCGAACTCGGCGACGAACCGCGGCTCCCAGTCGGCGTAGGCGCGGTAGTCGAGCCGGTTCCAGACGTCCCAGATGTGCACGCTGCCGTTCCGCTGGTCGTTCGGCGTCAGGTACTCATCGAACGAGAACGGGCTGCCCGGCGTGTACGGCCTGGTCGGGTCCAGCTCGGCGACGACCGCCGGCAGCAGGGAACGGTAGTAGCCGTTGCCCCAGGTCCGGCCGACGAGTGACTGCCGCCAGCCCCACTCGGCGTAGGCGACGAGGTTCTCGTTGTTGCCGTTCCACACCACGAGCGACGGGTGCGGGCTGAGGCGGGTGACGGCCTGGCGGACCTCGGGCTCGACCTCGTCGGCGAGCCAGGGCTCCTCGGCGTAGGCGGCACAGGCGAACAGGAAGTCCTGCCACACCAGGACGCCGAGCTCGTCGCACCGGTCGTACAGGTCGTCGGACTCGTAGATGCCGCCGCCCCAGATGCGCAGCAGGTTCATGTTCGCGTCGATCGCGTCCTGGATCCGGTCCGCGTACCGCTCGGGCGTCATCTCGGTCAGGTAGGCGTGGTCGGGGATCCAGTTCGCCCCGCGCACCATGACCGGACGGCCGTTGACGCGGAGCAGGAACGGCGCGCCGCCGGCGTCGGCGGCGGTGTCGAGGGTGACCGTGCGGAAGCCGACGCGGCCGGTCCACACGTCGTCGCCGACCTCGACCCGGACGTCGTACAGCGGCTGGTCGCCCTCGCCGCGGGGCCACCAGACGGCGACGTCGGGGACCTCGAGGCGGACGGTCGCGGCGCCGTCGACGACGGGACGTGCGCCGACGACCCGGCCGGCGGTGTCGGATACCGTGTGTCCTGCGGACGCGGGGTGCGGGGCCAGGGTGATCCGGGCCTCCAGGCCGGTGCCCGCGGAACCGTCCGCGGACGCGACGGGCGCGCTGCCGATGGCCTGCGAGAAGGAGCCGGTGGAGCCGGCGTGCTCGACGTCGACGTGGGCCGTCAGCACCCCGGTGGTGCCGTCGAGGTCGACGAGCGGGCGGACGGCCGCGATGCGGACGCCGCTCCAGGACTCGATGCCGATCGACTTCCAGATGCCGCTCGTGGCGACGTCGACGCCCCAGTCCCACCCGAAGTTCGACGCGTTCTTGCGGAGCGCGTTGTAGGGGTGGTGGTTGACGTGGGGCAGCTCGCCGCCGTGCAGGGCGGACAGGCGCTCGGCTGCGGGGACTGGGGCGTCGAACGTGACGACGAGCTCGTTCGTGCCCGGTCGGAGCAGGTGCCCGACGGGGAACCGGTACGAGCGGTGTTGGTTGGCGGTCGTCGCGACGACGATGCCGTTGAGCTCGATCGTGGCGAGGGTGTCGAGGCCCTCGGCGACGAGGTCGTGGCGGGTCTCGTCCGGTGCGCTCCACTCGAACGTGCGGCGGTAGCGCCAGACGGTGTCGCCGATCCACTGGGTGGCGGCCTCGCCGTCGCCGGCGAACGGGTCGGGGATCCGCCCGGCCCGCAGCAGGTCGGTGTGCACGCAGCCGGGGACCTGCGCCTCGACCGGTTCGCGGTGCTCCGCCGACTGCTCGGGCCCGGTCACCGCCTCGAGGGTCCACGTGCCGTCCAGGGTGGTCCGCTCCATTGCGTCTCCTCATCGTTACGGGGCCGTGACCCGACCCCTTGACCGCCTTAGTTTACGCGTGTAACAATCACGCTCACAACGTGGACCCTGCGACGACGCAGACCGAGAGGACAACGATGTTCAACCCAACCCGTTCACGGCTCGCCATCGGCGGCGCCGTTCTCCTCGCAGCCGGCCTCGCGCTCAGCGGCTGCAGCTCCAGCGGCACCGCCAGCACGAACGACGCCGCTGCCTCGACCCTGGTGGCGTACACCGGCCAGTCCGGCGACTACCAGATCAACTTCAACCCGTGGTCGCCGTCCAACATCGGCGGCGTCGGCACGATCTACGAGTCGCTCTTCTTCATCACCAACGTCAACACGAAGGACCCGAAGCCGCTGCTCGGCAAGTCCTCCGAGTGGAACGACGACGGCACGCAGCTCACCATCACGCTGCGCGACGGAGCCACCTGGAGCGACGGCGAGCCGTTCACCTCGAAGGACGTCGTGTTCACGCTCGACATGCTCAAGAAGCAGAAGGCCCTGAACTCGATCGGCTACGACGGCACCGCGAAGGCCGACGGCGACGACAAGGTGGTCGTCTCGTTCGACAAGCCGTCGTTCGTGCTCGGCCCGAACCTGCTCGGCAAGACCTGGATCGTGCCTGAGCACCTGTGGAAGGACATCGACCCGACCACCGACGTCGTGCGCGAGCCCGTCGGCACCGGCCCGTACACGCTCGGCACCTTCAAGGCGCAGGCGTTCACTCTCGAGGCGAACAAGAAGTACTGGGACGGTGCCCCGGCCGTGAAGACCATCCGCTACCTGTCGCTCTCCGGCAACACCGCCGGCGCCGACGCACTGAAGCAGGGGTCGATCGACTGGCAGACCGGCCCGGTGCCGAACATGGACGACATCCCCGCCAACTACAACGGCTACGACGGCATCACCGTCGGCCAGAACCAGATGGCCCTGCTGACCTGCGCGAACACCGACCTGGGCTGCGCCGGCCCGCAGACCGACCCGGCCGTCCGCCACGCGATCGCCGACGCCATCAACCGCAAGCAGCTCAACTCGCTGGCGTTCGAGAACACCGCGAGCGAGATCTCGCCGACCTTCGCGCTCACGACGACGCAGAAGGACACCATCTCGAAGGACATCGAGCCGGCCGTGATGCCGGAGACCGCCGACACCGACGCGGCCGCCTCGACCCTCGAGGACGCCGGGTGGAAGAAGGGCTCCGACGGCATCTACGCCAAGGACGGCAAGAAGCTGTCCCTGACGGTCGAGGTCGTCACCGGGTGGACCGACTACATCACCGCGATCGACACGATGACGCAGCAGCTCAAGGCCGCGGGCATCGAGCTCAAGGCGCAGCAGTCGTCGTGGAACGAGTGGACCGACAAGAAGACCAAGGGCAACTTCGAGCTCGCGATCGACTCGCTCGGCCAGGGCCCGACGGCGAACCCGTACTACCTGTACAACAACTACTTCACGACGGCCAACACCGCGAAGGTCGGTGCAGCAGCCCCGATGAACATCTCGCGGTACAGCAACCCCGACGTCGACAAGGCCATCGCGAAGCTCGCCACCATCAACCCCGAGGACACCGCGGCGACCCAGCCCGAGCTCGACACGATCCAGGAGCACATCGTCGAGGACCTGCCCTACATCCCCGTGATGACCGGCGGCACGACGAGCGAGTTCCACGCGGCGAAGTTCACCGGCTGGCCGACGAAGGACGACCTGTACGCGTTCCCGGCGGTCTGGGCGAGCCCGGACAACGCCGAGATCTTCAAGGCGCTCAAGCCGGCGAAGGGCTGACACCGATGGGATCGCGACCGAGGGGCACTCGACGATGACCTACTTCCTGCGCAAGATCGGCTTCTACGTCGTCGCACTGTGGGCGGCCCTGACGCTGAACTTCATCATCCCCAGGCTCCTGCCCGGCAACCCGGTGGACATCCTGCTCGCCAAGCTCCAGCAGCGCGGCGGCCAGGTGACCCCGGCGACCCGGGAGGCGTACGAGCTGCTCCTCGGTGGCGATTCCTCGGAGCCGCTCATCTCCCAGTACGGCCACTACCTGGTCAACGTGTTCCGCGGTGACCTCGGCGTGTCCGTCAGTTACTTCCCGGCACCCGTCACCGAGGTGATCGGCAGTTCGCTGCCGTGGACCATCGCCCTGGTCGGGATCGCCACCATCGTGGCCGCGATCATCGGCGTCGGCCTCGGGGCCTTCGTCGGGTGGCGGCCCGGCACCTGGCTCGACTCGTTCGTGCCGGCCACCACCCTGCTCGCCGCGGTGCCGTACTTCTGGCTCGCGCTGATCCTGGTGTACTTCTTCGCCACCGGGCTCCACCTGTTCCCGGCGCAGGGCGGCTACGACGTCATCCTGACCCCCGGGTTCAACTGGGACTTCATCGTCTCGGCGGTCCAGTACGGGGTGCTGCCGGCGGTGACGATCGTGCTCGCGTCACTCGGCGGCTGGCTGCTCGGCATGCGCAACATGATGGTGTCGACGCTGTCCGAGGACTACATCACCACCGCGCAGGCGAAGGGCCTGTCGGACGGCAAGATCCTGCGGAACTACGCCGCCCGGAACGCCGTGCTGCCGTCCGTCGCCGGGTTCGCGATCTCCCTCGGGTTCATCGTGTCCGGTTCCGTCGTCACCGAGCAGGTGTTCTCGTACCCGGGCATCGGGTCGAAGCTGCTGTCCGCCGTGACGAACAACGACTACGCGCTCATGCAGGGGATCTTCCTGTTCATCACCCTGGCGGTCCTCGGCGCGAACCTCGTCGTCGACCTGCTGTACGGACTGATCGACCCGCGCACGCGGGCCCGGAGCTAGGGGAGGAGACGACCATGACCAACATCCAGCAGGAGACCGAGCCCACCATCGGCGCGCTGACCGAGGAGGCCGACAGCACCACGTCGATCGCCACCCGGCGCGCGTCGAAGGGCGGCATCCGTCGGTTCCTCCCCACGCTCACCCCGTGGCTCGTCACGGGCATCGCGCTCGTCGCCGGCGTCACGCTGTTCGGGGTGATCGGACCGCTGCTCGTCGGCGACCCGACCACCATCCGCGACACCGGGCTGCAGGGACCGAGCGGCTCGAACGTCCTCGGCACCACCCAGACCGGTCAGGACGTCCTGGCGCAGCTCGCCTTCGCCACCCGGGGCAGCCTGCAGATCGGGCTCATCGTCGGCGTCCTCGCCACGGTGCTGTCCGCGTTCTTCGGCATCCTCGGCGCCTACCTGGGCGGGATCATGGACGAGGCGTTCTCGCTGTTCTCGAACGTGTTCCTCGTCATCCCCGGCCTGCCGCTCGTCATCGTCATCTCCGGCCTGGTGCCGCGTGAGGCCCGCGGGCTCTGGACCATCGCCGTCGTCCTGGCGATCACGTCGTGGGCCGGGTCCGCCCGGGTGCTGCGCGCGCAGACGATGTCGATCCGCAACCGCGACTACGTGTCCGCCGCCCGGGTCGCCGGCGAACGGCCCTGGCGGGTCATCGCCGTCGAGATCCTGCCGAACCTGCTGCCGGTGCTCGCGTCGCAGTTCGTGTTCGCGGTGATCGCCGCGATCCTCGGGGAAGCGGGGCTGTCGTTCCTCGGGCTCGGGGCGTCGAACTCCTCGACGCTCGGCACCATGCTCTTCTACGCCCAGAACGGCTTCGCGCTGGCGAACGGCGCCTGGTGGTGGTTCGTGCCGCCGGGCCTGCTCATCGCCCTGCTCGGCATGGGCCTGTCCCTGGTGAACTTCTCGATCGACGAGGTCATCAACCCGCGACTCGCGAACGTGCGTGCGCAGCGACGGCGCGACCGTCGTGCGAAGCGTGCGGCCCGCTCGGGAGGCCCGGCCCGCGTCGCCACCGCCGGTCACGACACGAAGGGGGTCGCCCGATGAGCGCCACCGACACCGCACGACCGGTCACCTCCGACGCCCCGGGCGACGGCCGCCGCCCGGCCGTGCTGACCATCGACCACCTCGACGTGGTCTACGAGACCGAGCACCCCGTGCACGCCGTGAAGGACGTCTCGCTCACCCTGGCGCCCGGTGAGATCCTCGGACTCGCGGGGGAGTCGGGCTGCGGCAAGACGACCCTGGCGTACGCCATCACCCGGCTGCACCGGCCGCCGGCGAAGGTCACGTCGGGCAGCATCACGTTCCACGACCGCGACGGCACCGACGTCGACCTGCTCGGCCTGCCGCACGAGCAACTCCGGGCCGTGCGATGGTCGAAGCTGTCGATGGTGTTCCAGGGGGCGATGAACGCGCTCAACCCGGTCACCACGATCCGCGCCCAGCTCGACGACGCCCTGGTCGAACACCGCAAGGGCCTGCCCCGCAAGGAACGACGGGCCATCGCCGAGGACGCCCTGCGCCGCGTCGGCGTCGACCCGTCCCGCATCACCGCGTACCCGCACGAACTGTCCGGCGGCATGCGGCAGCGCGTGATGATCGCGATGGCGATGCTGCTCGAACCGCAGATCATGATCATGGACGAGCCGACCACCGCGCTCGACGTCGTGGTGCAGCGGGAGATCCTGCGCGAGATCGTCCGACTGCGCGACGAGCTCGGGTTCGCCGTCGTGTTCATCACGCACGACCTGCCGCTGCTGCTCGAGATCAGCGACCGGATCGCGATCATGCTCCGCGGCGAGGTCGTCGAGTGCGACCGCGCCAGCGTGATCCAGCACGACCCGCAGCACCCGTACACGCGGAAGCTGCTGCAGTCGTTCCCGAGCCTGTCCGGAGCCCGCGGCGCGTTCATCCGCACCGGGGTCGAGGACGGCGCCGAACCCGAGACCGACACCCGGGCCGTCGTGGTCCAGGCAGCACAGGAGACGGACCGATGACCAGTGTGACCGTCAGCCACCTCGGCAAGGACTTCCACACCCGCAAGGGCCTCAAACGCACCACCCTGCGGGCCGTCGACGACGTGTCGTTCGACCTGCTGCCCGGCCGGACCGTCGCACTGGTGGGGGAGTCCGGCTCGGGCAAGTCCACCATCGCGCGGATGCTCGCCAAGCTCGAGACCCGGACGCGCGGTTCGATCGACGTGCGGCTCGAGGACGGCACCCCCGTCGAGGGCAGCATGTACCGGCGGCACGTGCAGATGGTGTTCCAGGACCCGTTCGCCTCGCTCAACCCGTTCCACTCGATCGAGCACCACATCGCCCGACCGCTGCAGCTGCACCACCGGGCCCGCGGCGCCGACGAGACCGCCGACAAGGTAAGGGAACTGCTCGGCCGGGTGAACCTCGACGAGGACTTCGCGTCGCGGCGGCCGCACGAGCTCTCCGGCGGGCAGCGGCAGCGCGTCGCCATCGCCCGCGCACTCGCCCCGGGCGCCCAGGTGCTCATCGCCGACGAACCCGTGTCGATGCTCGACGTCTCGATCCGCCTGAGCGTGCTCAACCTGCTCGGCCGGCTGCAGCGCGAGGACGAGCTCGCCGTGCTCTACATCACGCACGACCTGGCGACCGCGCGGCACTTCTCCGACGAGATCCTCGTGCTCTACCGTGGCCGGGTCGTCGAGCGGGGACCGTCGGACGCCGTCATCCTCGACCCGCACCACGACTACACCCGGCTGCTCGCCGAGGCCGCCCCCGACCCGGAGCGCACCGAGCGCCGGATCACCGCGGGGCCGCCGCTCGACCGGACGAAGATCGACAACACCACGTGCTACGACCACACGGTCGGGGACTGGGTGTCGAGCGAGCCCGCACCGGTCGGGGCGCGATGAGCGACGGGCCGACGTTCGTCGACTGGGTCACCGACGGGTTCGCGGCACGGTTCCGGGTCGGTGCGGACCAGCCCGCGGCGCTCGTGTCGTTCGTGCCGGCCGGCGGAGCGTCGGCTGGCGGAGCGCTCGCCGGCGGGCCGGACGACCCGCAGCCGCTCGTCGAGCTGACGACGATCGGGCACGGGCGGTTCCCGGGCGGGTTCCGCCACGTGGACTCCACGATCGGGGCGCGACTGCGCCCCGTGTCGCACCACGTGCACGACGACGGGACCGACCTGTGGTTCCGGATCGTGCAGGCGGACGCGGCCACGGGCCTCCAGGCCGAGTCGGTGTTCCGGGCGCGCGCCGGCGTGCCCGCGTTCCAGACGTGGACGGAGGTGTCGGCCGGGCACGGCGAGCACGTCGTGGACTCCGTGTCGTCGTTCGCGACCGGGGCGTTCCTGACCGACTCGGGCGCCTCCGTCGACGACCTCGCCCTCGTGCACGCCGACAACGACTGGGCAGCGGAGAGCCGGTGGCGGACCGATCCGCTGCGATCGATCGGGCTCGCGGCGATCGACCGGGAGGCCCAGCACCACCCGCCCCGCAGCCGCGCCGTCGTGCAGAACCGCGGTTCGTGGTCGACCGGTGAGGCGCTGCCGATCGGGGTGCTGCGGGCGGAGGACGCTGTGCCGCTTCCGTACGCGCTCGTCTGGCAGGTCGAGCACAACGGGCCGTGGCTGTACGAGCTCGGCGAGACCCGGCGGCACGCGTACGTGCTGTTGAGCGGCCCCACCGACCAGGAACACCAGTGGACCACCGTCGTCACGCCCGAGCAGCCGTTCACCTCGGTGCCGGTGTCCGTCGGCATCGCCGGGTCGATCGACGACGCCTTCGGGGTGCTCACACGGCAGCGTCGGGCGTTCCGGCACGTGCGGGAGGCCGACCGCGCCCTGCCCCTGGTGTTCAACGACTACATGAACACGCTCATGGGCGACCCGACCACCGAGAAGCTCCTGCCGCTGATCGACGCGGCCGCCGACGCCGGAGCGGACCTGTTCTGCATCGACGCCGGCTGGTACGCCGAGGGGCACTGGTGGGACACCGTCGGAGCGTGGGAGGAAGCGGCCTCGCGGTTCCCGACGGGGCTCGGGGCCGTCATCGACCACATCCGTGCGCGCGGCATGCAGGCCGGCCTCTGGCTCGAACCCGAGGTCATCGGCATCCACTCGCCGCTGGCCGGGACCCTGCCGTCGTCCGCGTTCGTCGAGCACCACGGTGTCCGGGTCGCGGAGCACGGGCGGCACTTGCTCGACCTGCGCTCGCCGGAGGCCCGCGCGCACCTCGACGCGGTGGTCGACCGCCTCGTCGGGGAGCTCGGGGTGACGTTCTTCAAGATGGACAACAACACGATGACGGGGCCGTTCGCCGGGATGCTCGACCACCAGCGGGCCCTGCTCGACTGGCTCGACGCGGTGCAGGAGCGGTACCCGGCACTGCTCATCGAGAACTGCGCCTCGGGAGCGATGCGCGCCGACTGGGCCATGCTGTCGCGCCTGCACATGCAGTCGACGTCGGACCAGCAGGACCCGGTGCTGTCCGCCACGATCGCCGCCGCCGCTCCCGCCGCGATGCTGCCCGAGCAGGCGGGGAACTGGGCGTACCCGGCGCCGACGATGGACCCGGAGCTGTTCACGCTGTCGCTCGTGAACGGGGTGCTCGGGCGGATGTACCTGTCCGGGTACCTCAACGAGATGTCGTCGTCGCAGCGTGCGGTGGTCGGTGACGCGATCGCTGCGCACCGGCAGGTCCTGGACGTCGTCGAGGCGTCCGTCCCGGTCTGGCCCCTCGGGCTGCCCGCCTGGGAGGACCCCTGGACCGCACTCGGCCTGCACGCCACCACGGGCGACCTGTACCTGTCGGTGTGGTCGCTGCCCGGTGCGTCGGCGTCGGTGTCGTTGCCGCTGCCGGCGTTCGCCGGGCAGGCGGTGGTCGTCGAGCCGCTCTTCCCGACGGCACTCGGGTCGTGGTCCGTGGCGTGGGACGCCGCTTCGGGCTCGCTCGAGGTCGCGAACGGCGGGTCCACCCCCACAGCGCGGGTGCTCCGCGTCCGGTCGCAGGAGGCGGACGCGGGGGCCTGAGCGGGCGCGCGTCGCGATGGCAGGGCGCGCGCTGGAGCGGACGGGAGGCACGGTGCGGGCAGGCACCGTGCCTCCCGTTTCGTCGGTGGTCGCGTCCACGGCGCGGGGGACGCGGGTTCGTGTCCGCGCGGTGACGGTTCTGGTTCAGGATCCTCGGGGATCGTGAACCAGAACCGTCAGGAGCGCTGCAGAACGGGGTCTCCGGTCACGCCTGGTCCTCGTCGTCGGGGCGTCGTGGAGCCCGGAGGCGCAGGGTGGCGCCGAGGCCGATGACCAGGAAGCCGGCGGCGGAGAAGGCGGCGGCGCGGGTGCCGTCGGAGAACGCGTCGGCGGCGTCGGCGCGCGTGGCCCCGTCGAGGCCGGAGATGGCTCCGCCGGAGGACTGCACCACGGCGTCGGCGATCTTCGTCGCGGTGGCGGCCGGGGTGCCCGCGTCCTGCAGGCGGTGCTCCAGGATGCTGCCGGTCGAGGTGAACAGGACGGTGCCGAGGACGGCGATGCCGAGCGCCGAGCCGATCTGGCGCGCGGTGCTCTGGGCGCCGGACGCCTCACCGCTGCGTTCGACCGGGACGTCCTGCAGCACCACACCGGTGAGCTGGGCCGTCGCGAGCCCGACGCCGAAACCGTAGACGAACAGGCACGGCACGATCGCCCACCACGGCGTCGACGACGTCACGACGAACCCGATCGCGGCGACCCCGACGATCTCGGCGCCGATGCCGATCCGGACGATCGGCAGTGCTCCGACGCGTTGCCCGACCGTGGCGGCGAACCCACTCGCGACGAACGACCCGATCGCCAGTGCGAGCAGCACGAAGCCGGTCTGCAGGGCGGAGTACCCGAGCACGTTCTGCAGCCAGAGCGGCAGCGACAGGATGATGCCGAACTCGCCGAGCGACACGATGAGCGCGGCGACGGAACCGTTCCGGAACGAGCCGATGCGGAACAGGTCGAGTGCGATCAGGGTCGAGCGTCCGCCTCGCTGCCGGCGCAGGGAACGGACCACGAAGGCGGCTCCGGCAGCGACCGCGATCACGAACGCGACCGGGATCGGGGAGATCGGGCCGTCCCACGACCACGAGCCGATGGTGAGCGGCGTCGACGACGGGGTCCACCAGCCGTAGGTGCGGCCCTCGATGAGCCCGAACACCAGGGCGGCACTCGCGATCACGGACAGTAGCGCTCCGACCAGGTCGATGCGGCCGGTGTGCCGGGCATCCCGCGACTCCCGCACGGCGACGGCGAGCCCGACGAGGATGACCGCGACGATCGGGACGTTGATGCCGAAGGCCCACCGCCACGAGAAGTCCGTCGTCAGCCAGCCCCCGAGCAGCGGGCCGACCGCGACCATGCCGCCGATCGTCGAGCCCCACACGGCGAACGCGATGCCACGCTCCCGGCCGGTGAACGTCGCGTTGAGGATCGAGAGCGTGGTGGGCAGGACCATCGCGCCGCCGATGCCCTGCAGCACGCGGGACACGACGAGGAGCTCACCGGTCGGCGAGAGCGCGGCGAGCACCGACGCCACCGCGAACACGATGACGCCGGTGGTGAGCAGGCGTCGGCGGCCGAACCGATCGGCCACGGACCCGAAGACGAGCAGCAGGGCGGCGAACACGAGCGTGTAGCTCTCCTGCACCCACTGCACCAGGGTCGAGCCGATGTCGAGGTCGGCGACGATGCTCGGGATTGCGACGTTGACGATCGTGGAGTCGACGATGATGAGCGCCACGGCGAGGCTGATCACGACCAGGCCGAGCCAACGACGACGGTCCGGCGTGGTGGGTGCTGCTGCGGCGGGAGCGCTCATTCCGGTGGTTCCTCTCAGATGGTCAGCATGCTGACGACCTGACGGTACACCCGCTCCCGGTGACCGGCGGACCGGGGACTCACGGGAGGAGCTGGAGCTCCATCGCGCGGGTCACGGCACGGGTGCGGTCGTTCACGCCGAGCTTCTCGAAGACGTGGCCGAGGTGGGTCTTCACCGTGGCCTCGCTGAGGAACAGCGCGCGGCCGATCGCCGGGTTGCTGTTGCCCTGGGCGACGAGGCGCAGGACGTCGAGCTCGCGCGGGGTCAGCGACGGGCCGGCCGCGGCGGGGAGTGAACCCGTTGCTCGGCGGACGAGTGCTGCGGCAGCCGAGGGGGCCAGCGCCGTCTCGCCCCGTGCGGTCGCCCGGACGCCGGCGAGGATCTCGGACTCCGGGGCGGCCTTGAGCAGGTAGCCGGTGGCACCGGCCTCGATGGCGGCGAGGATCTGGTCGTCGGACTCGTACGTGGTCAGGATCAGGACGCGGACGCCGGGGTCGGCGGCGAGGATCTCCGCCGTCGCCGCATCGCCGTCGAGCACGGGCATCCGGAGGTCCAGGAGCACGACGTCGGGGCGTTCGGCCAGCGCCACCGTCACCGCCGCGCGGCCGTCGCTCGCTTGACCGACGACCTCGACGTCGTCGGCGTCCTGCAGCAGGGCCACGATGCCCGACCGGACGATCGGGTGGTCGTCGGCGACCACGACGCGGATCACCGGGTCACCTCCGCCACGGGGTGACGATCGACGGCCGGGAGGCTCGGCTCGGGTCCGGTGGGCAGGCTCGCGTCGACGACGGTGCCGCCGCCCGGGGTGCTCGTGATCGTGCAGGTCCCGCCGGAGAGCGCCAACCGTTCGTGGAGGCCCCGGAGACCGTGCCCGGCCGTCGGGACACCGATGTCGAAGCCGACGCCGTCGTCGGTCACACGGACGCCGACGTGATCGGGCGCGTGCCGCAGGACGACGCTGACGGAGCCGGCGTCGGCGTGCGCACGGATGTTCGCGAGGGACTCCTGGACGACCCGGAGCAGCACGACCTGGGCATCACGGTCGAGCGGGCCGTCGGTCGCGTCCACGGCGACGGGCGTGCCGGTCTCGCGGGTGTAGCGCTCGGCCAGGCGGTGCAGGGCCCCGGCGAGGCTGCCGCTCGTGGCACCGGCGACCCCGGCGGCGATGAGGGCGCGGGAGTCCTCGAGTGCCGCTCGTGCCGACTCCTCGAGGACCGCCAGCCGTTCGTCGAGCGCGGCACCGCGGTCGTTCGCCAGGTCCTTGCGGGCACGTTCGGTGAGCATGACGATGCCGGCGAGGTTCTGCGCGACGGTGTCGTGGATCTCGCGGGCCAGGCGCTCCCGTTCGCTCGCCACACCGGCACTGCGGTGGGCGTCGGCGAGGGACTGCTGGGTGGCGCGGAGTTCGTCGAGGAGCTGGCGGCGCTCCTCGGACAGGCCGGCGACGCTCGAGATCCACACGCCCATCGCGCAGGCACCGATGACGCTGATGCCCTCGATGAACAGGGAGCTGACGAGGGCGTCCGAGCCGCCGGAGACCTGCAGGCCGATGCCGCTCGCGACGCCGACCGCGACCGAGAGCAGGACGGCGGTGCGGACCCGTTCGGACTGCACCCACACGAGCGGGAACGCGATGCACTGCACGAACGCGGTGCTCGGCACGACGGCGGGCAACACCAGGGCGGCGACGAGGACCAGCGGCAGGAAGGCCGCGGCGGCACGGGGGCTGTCGTAGCCGCGGTGCCCGAACACGGCGTAGGCGACGACGAGCACCACGACCGCGGTGTAGGCGGGCCAGCGGATCGACCACGGGGACCACCCGAACACGGTGATCACGGCGGTGAGGAGCATCGTGCCCGCGAAGAAGACGTGCAACCACCGGTTGCGCATCCACGTCTCGCCGCTCATGTGCCCAGCATCCCACCAGCGGGGCGCCATCAGGCGTCCTTGCGGTTCCACCGGAACGTCAGCAGACAGGCCACCGTGCCCAGGACCAGCCACGCTGTCAACACGAGGGCTCCGAGACCGAGGTGCCACGCGCCTCCCGGCTCACCCGACTCGAACGCACCGGGCAGGAAGACGGACCGCATGCCGGACGCCATCCAGCGCAGGGGGAAGACGGAGGCGACGTCCTGCAACCAGGTGGGGAGCTGCGTGAAGGGCAGGTAGACGCCGGAGATGAACTGCAGCACCAGCACGATCGGGACGATGGTGGCGGTGGCGCGGCGGCCCTCGCGGGGGAGCGCCGAGACCGCGATGCCGAGGACGCAGCTGGTGGCGATGCCGAGGACCATCACTCCCGCGAAGACACCCCAGTTGCCCGCGTCGGTCGGCAGGTCGACGCCGAACACCAGGCTCGCGATCGCCAGCAGCAGGGCCGTCTGCACGAGCGTGGTGACGAGGACCATCCCGATCTTGCCGACGAAGTACGACAGGACCGGGAGCGGTGTGCCGCCGAGACGCTTCAGCGTGCCGTCGCTGCGCTCGGTGGCGATGTCGACGCCGAGGGACTGCGTGCCGGAGAGCAGGATGCCCGTCGCGACCAGGCCGGGCAGGTAGTAGGTGGCGTAGTCGACGCTGACGTCGGGGCCGGCCTGGATGTCGGCGGCGCCGGAGAACGCCACCGAGAAGAGCGCCAGCATGATGATCGGGAACAGGAACGTGAAGAAGACCGCGTCGGGAGCGCGGAAGTAGGTGCGGATCTCGTACGAGATGCGGCTGGTCGCTGTCTTCACTGCTGTCCCACCATGTCGAGGTAGACGTCCTCGAGGGACGGACGGATGACTTCGAGGTCGTGCATCGGTGTGGTGCTGCTGCGGATGAGCGCCGTCGGGTCGGTCGTGCGCTCGTCGTGGTGTCCGCCGTCGTCGTCACGCCAGCGGACACGGGGCGTGCGGGCCTCGGCGCCGCCGATCTCGTCGATGGGAGCGAGGTCGAGGAGCTTCCCGTCGGCGATGACCGCGGCCCGGTCGGCGAGCTGGGCGGCTTCGTCGAGGTAGTGCGTGGTGAGCAGGATCGTCGTGCCCTCGTGCTGCACCTGGCGCAGGAGGTCCCAGAACTGCCGGCGGGCCTCGGGGTCGAAGCCCGTGGTCGGTTCGTCGAGGAACAGGACCTCGGGGCGGCCGATGATGCCGAGGGCGACGTCGACGCGGCGGCGCTGGCCTCCGGACAGGCGGCTGATGCGGGTGTTGCGCTGCGTCTCGAGCCCGACTGCGGCGAGGAGCTCCTCGGTGCTGCGGTGCTTCGGGTACAGCGTCGCGAAGTGGTTCAGCTGCTCGGCGACGGTGACGTTCGGGGACTCCGCGCTGGTCTGCAGGACGATGCCGATGCGTGCGTTGTGGCTGCGGCTCGTCCGTGCCGGGTCGTGGCCGAGGACTCGGACCTCGCCGGCGGTGCGGGAGCGGTAGCCCTCGAGGATCTCGACCGTCGTGGACTTGCCGGCACCATTGGGGCCGAGGAGCGCGAAGGTCTCGCCGCGCTCGATCGTGAAGGAGATGTCGTCCACGGCACGTTTGCCGGTGGCGTACTGCTTGCCGAGGTGCTGGACCTCGATGGCGGGGGACTCGGGCATGGGTCCAGCTTCGCCGCCCGGCTGCCAGGGGGGATCGGCCGGGGCGGTGGTCTCGGCATCGTCCGATCGGGGGATGGTGCCGGATCGGAGGCGCGGTGCAGGTTGGTCGTTCACAGACCACTCCATTAATGGTTGTGTCCGGCAACTCTTTGATATGTTGCCTGCGGGGAAGTGGCGCGGGGCCGCTGCGGCGAGACGGGGGAGACGATGGCCGATCTGACAGTGTCGTGGAGCACGCTCGAAGCCGTCCACGGTGCGCTCGACAAGGCGACGGGCACGTTCACGGGCGCCTCGCTCCCGGCCGAGGGCGGCGCGTCCGGAGCAGAGGACGTCGCGCAGGCGTTCGCGACCTTCCGGACGGCGCAACGGCGTTCGGGCGAGTGGCTGGCCGACACGAGCCGGACGCTCGGCGAGTACGCGAAGGACACGAAGTCGCTCTTCGCCGACGCCGACGACGACCTGGCCGGCAAAGCCGGGGGCAAGTGATGGCGGCCGATCCACTCGCCGGCGACCCGGGCGCGATCACCAGGCTCTCGAGCGCGCTTGCCGA
Organism: Curtobacterium sp. MCLR17_055; assembly: GCF_003234305.1. Taxonomy (NCBI): domain Bacteria; kingdom Bacillati; phylum Actinomycetota; class Actinomycetes; order Micrococcales; family Microbacteriaceae; genus Curtobacterium; species Curtobacterium sp. MCLR17_055. The sequence goes on along the minus strand of NZ_QKSX01000016.1, from coordinate 81,003 downwards.
TCACCAGGACGACATCCGCACGGGCGCGCATCACGTCGCCAGCGCGCTGCACGACGCCGACGGGTGGGAAGGCGCATCGAAGGACCGCTTCACCACCACCGTCGGGACGATCGCGCCCGCCGCGCAGCGCATCATCAGTCGACTCGACGCAGCGATCGACGTGCTCGACACCTACGCCGAGGCCGTCCGACAGATCCAGGACGAGGCCGAACGGATCCAAGCCGCTCAGCTGACCAACGCCGTCGACTCGATCGCCAACGCCGTCTCGTTGGGCAGCGCTCAGTCGACCGCCGCGGGCAGCGACGCCACCGAAGCCGACGACCGACGAGTCGATCGTCTGCAGACCGACGCCGGCGACCTCGCCGCCGCTGCGAAGCGACTCGACGCGGAGTGGGACGCCCTCGTGGAGCGGCGGGCTGCTGCGGACCGGGCAGCAGCCGCGGGCCTCACCGACAGTGAGGTGCTCGGGGTCGCCGTCGGGTACGCGGGGACGCTCGCCGCGATGAGCGACGCCGACTTCCTGCGGGCGGTGGCCGGGATGCCGCCGGAAGTGCTCGCGGCGCAGGACCAGGCCGTCGCCGACCGGATCGCCGGGATGCCGCCCGAGGTCGTGCAGGCGTGGTGGGACGGGCTCGGTGGACGCGGGACCGCGGGGGAGCACTCGGCGGCGCAGGACGCGCTGATCACGGCGTTGCCCGCGGTGATCGGCAACCTGAACGGGGTGCCGTACTGGGCGCGTGACCAGGCGAACCGGCTGAGCGCGCAGCGGGCGTACGTGCAGGCGAAGGAAGCGGTGAAGGCCGCGAAGAAGGACCTCAAGACGGCGATCGGTCGGACCGCGCAGCTCGCGGCGCAGCAGAAGCTGGACGCCGCGGAGCGTCGGTACGACCAGCTCAAGAACTTCGTCGCAGGAGTCCGGACCGGCCTGAACGGTGTCGACGGGATGCCTCGCCAGATGGTCTCCTTCAGCGATGCGCAGCCACCGCTCGGTGCCATCTCCATCGGCGACCTCGACACCGCCGACAACGTGAGCTACCTCGTGCCGGGGATGGGGACCACCCTGCAGGACACGACCGTGCTCATGCGCGCGAGTGCGAACGTGGCCGCCACCCAGCGGCTGTCCGAAGCAGGACAGAACACGGCGATGGTCTCGTGGATCGGGTACGAGGCGCCCGGGAACGTGCTCACGACGGGTGACCCTGGTGTGTTCGGGGAGTCGCACGCCCGGGCCGGCGCCGAGCGACTCGCGGACGACCTCGGTGGATTCCGTGCGATCCGCCCGGACACGACGCTCAACGTGGTCGCGCACTCCTACGGATCGACGACCGCAGCGATCACCTTGCACGACCACCCGGAGCTCGGAGTGCACTCATTCGTCACCCACGGATCGGCAGGGATCCCGAACAGCATCCCGGACGCAGCCGCGACGAACGCGGACCACGTGTACTCCGCTCAGGCGGAAGAACGTTGGAACGTCGCGCACATCGGGCGGTCGTTGAGCTACCCGCAACGACTCGATCCCACCGACCCTGATTTCGGGTCGACGGTGATCGACGCCTCCGGGGCCGACCGATCGCCAGCGGTGGACGTCCACGATCTCATCGTCAACCCCGATGGGGACCCCGATGCTGATCACGGCTACCTCGATCTCGACACGAACACCCTGCTCGAGACGGCGAAGGCGACACTACGGTGAGGATGATGACGAGGCGAGCAACGAGACCCATGACCGCCGCTGCCGTTGCGTGCGCCATCGCGCTCGGTGCAGCCGGCTGCGGCACGACAGGAGCAGGGAAGACCATGACGATCGATGAAGCACGATCTGAAGCCGTCACGGAGCTGCGCTCGGTGCTCGAACTGGCGCCGGACACGTGGCCGCAGGAGGTTCCGAAGCCCGTCGCGAATGACTGCAAGGTCGACGGTCAGACGGCCGTCCAGTTCAGCTACTTCGTCGAGGTCGCAGAGCCGGGCGATCCCGAGTCCTTGGTCGAGGAAGCAGGCGACCACTGGAAGCAGCGCGGATACGAGCTCTCCACGACGACGTCGGAGATGGACGCCGCCACCGGGAAGGTGTACGCGATCGTCGCGCGTGCGAAGGACAAGCCGCGCGCCTCGATCGCGGCGACCAAGGTGCGCGCCCATGTCAACGTCGACTCCGTCTGCGTGCTCGGCGATCCGGACGACTACCGGTAACCGGGAACCGGCGCCGACGCATGCCCAGTCCTCTCCAATCAGCCGCCGGTGCCGGCGCCGATGCTGACGCGCCCCCTGCCGAGCGGGCGGCCCTCCGGCGCAACCGGCTCGTCTTCGGCCTCGTCGTTGCTCCGATAGGGGTCCTGATCGCACTCTTCGTCGGGTTCCTCATGCAGATCGATGCTGCCTGGGCCGGGGTGCACCACGGAGACGAAGTAGCGGGGCCGCTGTTCGTCGCGATCGGGATCGGTCTGGTCGCCACGGTGCCGGCACTCATCGCAGGCATCCGAGCGCTCCGCGACAAGGCCTGGGTCGGGCTGGCGTCGGCGACGACCGTCGTGAGCGGCATCGGACTGGTCGCCGTCGCGCTGTTGGTCGTCGTCCCCGCCTTCGACCTGCTGCCGCGGTCGGCCCGACAAGCGGATGCGTACCGCGAGCAACAGCAGCGGGAGGAGCTCGAAGACGTGGGGTACGACGGGCCGTCCTCGGCCGAGGCGGCCGGCGCTTCCATGCAGTCCCACGTCGCCGACGCGCTCGATGTCCTGGATCTGCGTGAGAGCGATGTCGAGCAGCGGACGTGGTTCTCGACGAGCACGACCGCCCTCGGGAACCGGTGCAGGTCGTTCCGCCAACGGGTCGACCTTCCCTCAGCGCTCGACCGTGTCGCCGCGGAGAAGACCCTGACGGCCTCTTGGAGCACCGGAGGGAACCGTCGGGATTTCGGCACCACTGTCAACGGGAATCCGCTGCTGCTGGACATGTCGGCGGAATCGACGATCACGTTCGATCGGCGCGAGGGAACGCTTTTCGTCGCGAGTGACTGCATCCCCTACGCCGACGCAGGCTAGGAGGTCCAGCCGTGAGGGCGAAGCACACGAAGACCTGGTCAGCCATTGCGGTCGGGGTGATCGTCACGTTCGGTGTGACCGCATGTGCCGGAGGCGGACCCACGACACGGACACCGGAGCAAGCGCAGGCCGAAGCCGTGGAGCTCCTGCGGAAGACCCAGGCGGCGGTCGACCTGCCGTGGCCGGAGACGCCGGCGCCGTCGGCCGAGCCTTGCTCGGCGGGCGTTCGGTTCAACTACTTCGTTCCGGTCGAGGTCGAGACCGATGCGAGTTCGCTGGCCCAGACCCTGCGCCGGTTGTGGAGATCGGAGGGGCTGACGGTCTCCTCGTCGCAGGAGGACTTCGGTGAAGCCGGCGGTGTCCTCTACTCAGCGACCGCCGACGCCGACGCCGAAGGCGGGGCCGGGGCCGCCTACCAGGTGAGCGCAACGTCGGTCGCCGTGCAGATCACGTCGCCCTGTGTCGAGGGCTCGCCTGATGACGAATGAGGTCTGACGGTTCTGGTTCGCGATCATCGGGGATCGCGAACCGGAACCGCCACGACTTCAGTACTGCGGGCGGATCCAGTCCGTCGGTTGCACGAAGCGGGCGCGCGGCAGGACCTCGTCCGGCTCGGCGGTCCGCACGCTCGTGATGATCGTGTCCTCGCCGTACTCCGACAAGCGGCGGGCGATGCCGTCGCGTTCGTCGATCACCAGTGTCGCGCGGGTCGCCGGGTTCCCACGGTGCTCGAAGGTCACCAGGATCGAGTGCTCGCCGATGTGCTGGACCAGGATCGGGTGGAAGCTCTCGGGGCCGCGACCCCAGCGGAGCATCAGGTCGGGCACGGCCATCCGGACGACGGGATCGGAGACCATGCTCCGGGCGAACGAGATCTCGTCCGGACCGTCGTCGGGGTCGTGCAGCACGCCGTCGCGGTAGGAAACCGGCTTGGCCCGCTGGCGCACGAGGGTCCAGGTCTGCGCGGCCTCGTCGATGTCGACGCGGAACTGCCAGTACTTCTGCCGGGACTCCTGGTGGACGCCCTCGAGGACGTACCGGGCGGGTCGACGGAGGGCGGCGAGCTCCTCGGCGATCGCAGGACCGTCAGACCGGGTGAGGAGTTCGTCGAGACGCACGGTGCCAGCATGGCGCACCACGTGCGGTGGACCGCACCCCCTGACGGGCGGGAGGGGCGGGGCGGGGTGGTGCCGGGCCTCCAGGCCGTGGGGTGGTCGCGTCAGGTTGCGTCAAGCAACGTGCGCGTAGACCGGGGGGATGCAGGTCGTCGGAGTCGAACAGTTCGGAGGGCCCGAGGCCCTCGCCGTCCACGAGGTGCCGGAGCCGCACGCCGGTGCGGGGTCCGTGCGGATCCGGGTGCAGGCGTTCGCCGTGAACCCGACCGACACGGGGGTGCGTGCCGGGCAGCGGGACAGCTCGCAGGCCTCACCGCCGTACGTGCCGGGGATGGACGCCGCCGGCGTCATCGACGAGGTGGGGCCCGACGTCACCGGCTGGCAGGTCGGCGACGAGGTCATGGCGATGGCCCTGCCGCTCAGTGCCCACGGTGGCGCCTACGTGCAGGAGCTCGTCGCGCCGGTGGGGTCGTTCACGCGGATTCCTCGCGGGACGTCTCTTCCGCTCGCCTCCACGGTGCCGATGAACGGGCTGACGGCGTTGCAGATCCTGTCGCACGCCTCGCTCGCGCCGGGGCAGACACTCGCAGTGACCGGGGCCGCTGGGCTGCTCGGGAACTACGTGGTGCAGCTGGCGAAGGCCGCCGGGCTGACCGTGATCGCGGATGCTGCTCCGGCGGACGAAGCCCTCGTCCGGTCGCTCGGGCCGGACCACGTGGTGCCGCGAGGTGCTTCCTTCGCCTCCGCTGTCCGTGCGCTCGTGCCGGACGGGGTCGATGCGCTCGCCGATGCTGCCGTGCAGCGCGACGAGGTGGTGGACGCCGTTCGCGACGGGGGAGTGTTCTTCGACGTGCGGGGGTGGAAGGGCAACGGTGCTCGGGGGATCGAGTTCGTGCAGGTGATGGTGTTCTCGGAGTACCGGTCGTTCGACAAGCTCGAGCAGCTGCGGCACGCGGTGGAGAGTGGGACGTTGACGCCGCGGGTTGCGGAGTCGCTGCCGGTTGCTCGGGCTGTGGAGGCGCATGAGCGGTTGGAGGCTGGGGGGACGCGGGGGCGGTTCGTACTCACGTGGTGAGGTGACGTCGGTGTGGCGGACGGGAGGCGCGGTGCCGGTTGGTGCCGTGCCTCCCGTCGTTCATCGGCAACGCTGTCGAATGCCGTTGCATGAGGTATCAAATATCAGTAGGTTGCTCTCGTGCACAGCACAGTGGCTGTGTCGGGAGGGACAAACTTGAACATCCAGAAGCTCCACCGTCCGCGGGTTGCCGTGCTCGGATTCGTGACTGCCATCCTGCTGCTCGCGGCATCGTTCGTCGGTTCGCCAGCCGCGGCGACGGCCGTCGAACCGGTGGCAGCTGCGAGCAGCACGTCGGGCCTCTCAGAACAGGATCTGCTGCTCGTCGACGGGGCGCTGTTCGGTGTCGGCCCCGTTGCGAAGCAGCTCGGCACGAGCATCGAACCAGTCTTCTCCGGCGATGAGTTGGAGCGAGTCGCGGCCTACGCGCGTGAATCCCGTGAAGGACTCGTCGCATCGAACCCCGATGCGGTCGAGCGCGCTGTGGCCAACATTCGGTCGGGATCAGTGAACTCCGTTGCGAAGGGCTTCGAACAGCTCGGGGGAGCCTTCAACTCCTACATCAGCGAGAAGTACACCGAGGAAGAGTTGAACGCAGCCAAGGAGGAGTACAGCTCGACGCCGGCCGTACCGATGTGTGGAGCAGTCGCCGCCTGTGTCGCAGCAGTTGCCTTCGCCGTCTACGCAGCAGCTGCCGTCCACAATGCTGCGGTCATCACAGCGGCCGCTGCTGTCCTCGTGTCCGTGTATGCGTGGTGCGGAGCCTGGACCGGTTGCGGGCGCAGCGGCCAAGCAACCGGGAATGACCGGGTGAAGCAGGAGAAGTTCCTGGCCAACGCAACCCGCGTCGGGCAGACGCTGCCCGCGTGAGCCTGAAGCTCGCCGAGACGACCGTGGTCACGGTGGCGGCTCTTGCAGTGGCCACGGTCGGCTTCGCATCACTTCCGATCAGTACCCACGCGTCGGGATTCGTTGCTGACGGTCTGCGTACTGTCAGCGAGATCACGCCGCAAGGATGGGGCTTCTTCACCCGTGATCCGCGCTCTCCGATCACGCAAGCCCGCGTCCGCACCGCGGAAGGAGAGTGGAAGACCGTGAATCGGGGTCCGAACGCGACCCTGCGGAACGCGTTCGGGTTCAACCGGTCGTCGCGACTCGACGAGTACGACGTGTCCCAGGTCACCGGGTCTCGCGACATCGATGAACTCTGGTCGGACTGCACAGGAAACTCGATCGCGGAGTGCGCCCAGCGTGCTGCGTCAGAGCGCGGTGTTCAGGAGTGGACGGCCGAAGGCTACGACCTCCGGCTCTGCGGGGAGGTCCTCTTGCTCGCCGTGGATCCGGTGCCGATCGACTTCGCTGGCCTGGAGTACGACTCCTCGACGAAGGCCATCCGCGCGACTGTCCGATGCGATGCTCTGGAGGACCAGTGATGACCTCTGCCGCCACACTGCAACGTCACAACGGTGGCGGAGTGGGCGGGCGAGCGTCTTTCGAGCGGTACGTGTCGGCCGTCAGCCCGTTCACGCCGGTACTCGGGCTCGTGCGATCAGCGATCGCAGCAGCCGCCTTGCTCACGCTCGTGTTCACCCCGACCGATCAGCTCTTCTTCCGGAGCTCGACGTTCCCGACCGGTGCGAACTGCGGGAACAGCACGTCGTGGATGTCCTTGTTCTGCATCGGGTCCTCCAGCGGGCATCTCGAACTGACGAAGTGGGTCGCGGTGTCCGTACTCGCCATCGTCGTCACCGGACTGTTGCCGGCGATCACTGCCCTTCCACACTGGTGGGTGACGTGGAGCCTCATGACCTCGAGTACGGCCGTCGACGGCGGCGAACACCTCGCCGCGAACCTGACGCTCATCCTCGTTCCGCTCGTACTGCTCGACCGCCGTCGCTGGCACTGGACGCCTGACAGGCGGTACGTGGGCCGTTCTTCGTGGGTAGCCGTGATCGGGTACACCACCCTCGGGCTCTGGACTCTCCAGATGATGGGCGTGTACTTCCAGGCCAGCGTGGCCAAGTTCTCCGTCCTCGAGTGGTCGGACGGGACGGCGCTCTGGTATTGGATGCAGAACCCGGTCTTCGCCCCGGCCGGAGCCGTCGGAGACCTTGTTCGGAACACGCTCCAGTGGTTACCACTCACCGTCATCGCGACGTACGGCACGCTCGCGCTACAGCTCGCTCTGGTCGGCGCTGTCTTCGTGCCGCGCAGGCCTCGGCATGTGCTCCTGGGCCTCGCTGTCGCGTTCCACCTGGGGATCGCCGTGCTGATGGGCCTGTGGAGCTTCTCGATCATCATGATCGCGGCAGACCTGCTGTTGCTCCTCCGCCCCCACGAATCGGAGAGCGTCGCTCGTGCCCTTCACATGGGCTCACGAAACGAACGGCAGGTGAACCATGTCAGCGCCTGACGGGTCCTTCCGAAGCCCAGCGGATCGCGGAGCGGCGCTCGGGGCACTCTTCATCCTGGTCCCCATCGCGGTGATCGGAGTCGCCGGGGCTGCGGCGAAGGGCTTCGATGGCCCGTCGCTTGTCGTTCTCGTTCTGGTTTTCGGCGGGCTTGTCTGGGCGATGGTGGTCACCACGCGGGCGGCTGCGTTCATCGAGTTGTCAACCGAGCGCGTCACGGTCGGGTTGGCGCCGTTCTGGAGGACGCGGCTGCCTCGACGTGAGATCGCAGATGTCGCGATAGTGCACATTGACACCTACGGCGACTACGGAGGCTGGGGCATCAAGGGCTCGGCCCGAAGATCGAAGGGGCGCCTGTACTCGGTCGGCGGCGAAACCGCCTTGCGGGTGCTGATGCGGGATCAGCGGACGTTCTTGGTCGCGTTCAAGGACCCCGGGACGGCGGAGCGAGCAAGGCGAGCGCTGCACGGCAGGTGCTGATCGCGCTGAGCGGGATGGGTGTGCCGGTGAAAGACGCGCTGCCGCCCAGTCGTCAGCGGCTGCGCGTTGCTCCGCTCCGCCCGCCGACCCGCAGACGATCCCGTGCGCGGGTCATCTCGACGTAGAGATCCCGGCGCTCTCGACATGGCCACTCCTGTTCGATCTCCGATGGGTCGACCGGATCAGCGTTCAAGGGTCGCGGAGTGCCATGCGACAGGAGTAACTGCTTGACCTCGAGGCCCTTCGCGGACTTGATGGACACCACTCGTTCCGCATCCGACGTCCCTCCCACCTGGTGCTGCAGGGAGATGGGCGGAACGCCCGCGGCGCTAGGGCGTCAACAATGCCCTGAGCCTGACGGTTCGGCGCCGTGAGGATGTCGAGGTCGCGCTCTGGCCGATTCGCATCACCGTCGGGGCAGCGCGGGAGCAGGAGAGGTCAGTCACCGCATCGTCTACCCAATCGACGCCCTCGATGTCCATGAAGGTGTCGTCCGCGACCGTGTCCTTGCGAGGTGGGATGTTCCAGCGATGATCTCGGCGGTGTTCCGGTGGTTGACCTGGAGCACGTTCGGGCTGTGGATCGACGCGATCAGTTGTGTCCGAAGCGCTCCCGATGCGCCGCGAAGTATCGGCGAGACTCCGGGCGCGAATGCCAGATGTCCACGACCTGCCCTCGTAGCTTCGCGCGCCAGTAGCTGAGCGCCTCCGCGTCAGAGAGGTCCTTCGACTTCTTCAGTCGTCCTCGGTCGTCGACCCAGATCAGTCCGCGCTCGTAGAGTTCGTCGCACCCGAACTTGCAAGCAGCCATGGCGATCGCGGGGAGGTCGTTCTTCTCGTCGTCGGAGCAATCGGAGCGCCGTTTGATGTGGGCTGCAACGAGGAACGAGGACTCCATGAACCTCCCGCACATAGCGCAGACGCCCGAATCGCCCGGAAGAATCCACGTTCGCAGATACCGCTGCTCGAGCCGTCGCGTCGTCGTCACCTCAGCGTCGAGTTCGTCGAATCGACGGGCAATCGATGGATAATCGAACCCCCCGACAGGCCGGATGAGCGCTGACGTGTCTTGGTCGAGCAGTGCGAGGACCGGAACACTCACCTCCGTCCCGTAGACATTGAACTCTCGGGTACCCAGGGCGCGCACTCGCGCTGACGCCTCGGCCATGTCTGCGTACGACAAGCGCACTTCCACCGGATCAGTGAAGCTGAACATGAGCTCCCAAGGGCGCGCGTTCCCGTCCGCGCTCCGCTTCCGAGGCCAGAGCTCGTCAGCAAGGCTTTCACTGACCCATTTGTGAGTGATGGTTGCCGCGAGGAAGGCGTGATTCCCCCCGAGGAAGAAGATCGCGTCGCCGTAACGGATTCGCTCCCACCGCGATCGCATCTGGCCTCGTTGTCCCGCTGTCGTACCCCACATGGGTACCTGACCTGAGGGGTGGCTCCTCTCGAGCGACCGTCGGTCGTCGGCGCCCAGGTGCGGTGCCCATCGAACGCGATCGACCGGCTTGTGCACGGTCTCGTTCAGGTTGGTCCGTGCTGCTGGTCCGGCTGGCTGAAGAATCAGGTTTCCACGGTGAGTCGCGTCGAGCAGATCGGTGAGTTCTGGCATGAATACAGAATGTCCAAGAAATGTTCAGATTGCGAACTGCGCTCGCGGGCGGCTGCGAAGGTCGCTGGCCGATGACCTGGACGATCGAGGTCGGGCAGACGCTCCGACGCCGGGAACTGCACGAGATAGTCGGTGGAGGCAGCTGGCAGAACGGCATCGCACCCGTGCGGTCGACGCCGGACATCCTCGTCTTCACCGACCCGGTCTCGGGGGCTGCCCACGGGTACGACCGCTTTGAAGGCTTGCGAGAAGACGGGACCTACGCGTACACCGGTGAAGGGCAGCGAGGCGATCAGCAATTCGTACGCGGCAACCGGATACTCCGAGATTCCGCTGAGGACGGCCGAGTGGTTCGACTGTTCAGGACCTCAGGGCGGAACGCCACCTACGTCGGTCCGTTCACCTTGGGTGATCCCGCCTACGAAGTGCGGGAGATACCGTCGTCAGACGGTGCGCTCCGCGCGGGCATCATCTTCAATCTGGCACCCTTGGAAGACGCGGCGCTAGAGCTCCTGCCGACCTATGGCCGCGACGACATCGATCCCCTTGTCAGCAAATGGTCAGTGCCCTCGTTCGATGACTACACGGTCAACCTGAGGCGGACTGGTGAAGAAACGTATGCATCGCGCGTGGAATTCGAGCTTCAAGCAGCGTTCGGTCGATGGCTCACGCTTCGTGGAGACGAAGTCAAGCTCCTCGTGCTCGAAACGGCCGACGGCATCCTTCGGCCGGATCTGTACAACGAGACCACCGGGGAAGTCATCGAGGCCAAGAAGTCGGTGGCTCGGACGTATGTGCGCACGGCGATTGGGCAGGTCCTCGACTACGCCCATGTGGCACGGGTGAAGTCCCTTGATCTTGCGCCTTCGATCCTACTTCCGGGGCGTCCCTCGAACGACATCCTCGAACTCTGCCACTCGCTCGGGATCACCGTTTGGCACCCGGACACGATCGGCTTTGTGCGACTTGAACCGTCCTGATCCTGACGACCCCTTGTCAGCCAGTCAGTCGTCGTCGTCGGCCAGGAGCGCTACGACCGGTCTGTCAGCTGGAGCCCAGTCCCTGCGGGCTAGCTCGCTGCGGGAGCACCAGGCGATTTCATCGTGGTCGGTGCTCGAGATGAACGCTGAGTCGCCCATCGGAACGATGTAGCAGGCGAGGTCGATTGCCCCGTCGGGGGTGAGCGTTGTCCTGCGGTCGATCATGCGCCCGATCTCGAGGTTGAGACCAAGTTCTTCCAGAAGTTCCCGCGCGAGTGCTTGTTCTGGGGTCTCGCCGTGCTCGATCTTCCCCCCTGGGAACTCCCAAAGGCCCGCAGCTGATCTGCCCGCAGCCCGGCGGCAAGCCAGGTACCGCCCATCCGGGCGTCGGATCACGGCCGCTACGACTTCGACGGTGTGCACCCTCCAGTTCTACCCGATTGACCTACCTGAGACAGCTGAGCTGCGGGCGATGATCAGCTTCCATCGGCCGAGTTCTTCTTCGACGACGGACGCAGCAGCTGCAGCGTCTTCGTGTTCCCAGAAACGGAGAACCCGCCAGCCCTCTGACTCGAGGGTCGCTTGGTTCCTCGCATCGCGCTGACGGTTCGCCAGCAACTTCCGGCGCCAGAGGTCGGCGTTCGCCTTCGGAAGGTGGGCGTGCTCCTCGCAGAAGTGCCAGAAGCACCCGTCGACGAAGACCGCGATCCGTGCACGTGGAAACACGAGGTCGGGTCGAACACGGCACTGACTGCTCACGCGCCGATCGACGAAGAACCGTCGCCCTCGGCGGTGCAGTTCACGGCGCAGCGCGAGCTCGGGCGCGGTGTCCCGTCGACCGAAGCGGGCCATGTGCCGCCGACGAGCTTCGTCTGCTTCCCAGGTCCCCACGCTCCGATCCTCGCCTGACGATGGTTCGGGCGAGGATCGGAGCGATGGTCTGTGAACGGATCGGCGGTGAATCGCGATGTGGAGGAACGGGCGATCAGCGCGAGGTAGCCGCGGTCGCACCGACCGGCGTGACCTGGACGTCGAGCGGCGCGTCCGGAGCGACCGGATCCCCGGCCGAAGCAGCCGACTGCGCCTCCAGGTCCGCCCGCACCGACGCGGACACCCCGAACAACAACGTCGCCACGAACCCCACGACGTACGCCACCAAGAGCCCCGACCCGTACCCGAGCAACGCCCACCCGTACCCGGACGACCCGTTCAGCAGCGGGATGAGCGACAGGTCCGAGGCCCCGATGGCGATCGCCCCGACGGAGTGCCCGAGCTGGTCGAACAGCCCGACCACACCGCCGCCGAACGCCCCACCGATGCACGCGGTGATGAACGGCCGCCCGAGGGGGAGCGTCACGCCGTAGATCAGGGGCTCGCCTACGCCGAGGAACCCGGCCGGCAGCGCTCCGCGGATGGTTCGCACCAGCGAAGCGTTCGACCGGAACCGAACCCACAGCGCGATGCACGCACCGATCTGCCCGGCGCCACCCATCGCCAGCACGGGCAGCAGCACGGTCCACCCTGTCTGGTCGATCAGGGTGGTGTGGATCGGGATGAGCCCCTGGTGCATCCCGGTCATGACGAGCGGCAGGAAGAGGCCTCCGAGCACGAAGCCGGCGAAGGCTCCACCGTTCGCGAGCAGCCAGGTCGCAGCAGTACCGATCGCGACCGAGACGACACCGGCGACGGACATCAGGATCCCCAGCGTCACCGACCCGGCGACAAGCACGGTCACGGTCGGCACGACGATGAGCGCGATGACGTCCGGCGTGACCCGGCGCATGAAGCGCTCGACGTACGCGGCGAGGATGCCGCCGGCCAGCGCACCGAGCACTCCGCCCTGCCCAGGCGCCAGGGTCTCGCCGAACACGGTCACGTTCGCGACACCGGCCGCGACGATGATTCCGCCGACCGCACCACCGAGGATGGGCGTGCCGCCGAACTCCTTCGCGGCGTTCATACCGACGAACACGGCGAGCAGCGACAGGAACCCGGACGAGAGCACGCCGAGGAACGGCGTCACCCCGGGCACCCACCCCAGGTTCGTCAGGATGCCGTTGATCCCGGCGATGAGCCCGCAGGCGATCAGCGCGGGGATGAGCGGGATGAAGATCGCGGAGATCTTCCGGATCGCGCGCATGGTGCGGCCGTCGGAACGGGATCGCGCGGTCGCCTTGATGGACGCACCGCGAGCAGCGAGCTCCTCCGGCGACGCACCAGACCCACCAACCGCAGCCGACGGGGCGGCCGCGCGCAGGGCCTCCAGGCCGTCGGCCACGCGGTCGACGAGACCCGGGCCGAGCACGATCTGTAGGTTCGAGCCGGCCGCGATGGCGGCCATGACGCCGTCGGTGGCCTTGAGGTCGTCGAGCGCGACGGAGGAGTCGGACACGACCTCGACCCGCAGGCGGGTCATGCAGTTCTCGACGTCGGCGATGTTCGCGGAACCGCCGACGGCGTCGAGGATCTGCTGGGCGAGTTGCTGGGCATCGGGCATTGCTGTGCTCCTCGGGGGAAAGGAAACGAACGGGGAAACGGGGTCTACAGCACGGCGCGCAACGAGCCAGCAGCAGCATCGAGGCGCTCGCGGGCATCGGCAGCCGAGGCGCCGGTCAGGATCACAGCGATGGCGGTCTTCACCTCGCCGTCCGAGGCGTCGAGCGCTGCCTGGACCTCGGCGGGGGGAGCACCGGTGACGTCCTGCACGAGTGAGAACGCCCGCGCGACGAGCTTCGCGTTCGTCGCCCGCACGTCGACCATGCGGTTGCCGTACGTCTTGTGGCTGCGCACCATCGCGAGCGTGGTGAGCATGTTCAGGACGAGTTTCTGCGCGGTGCCCGCCTTCAGGCGGGTCGAGCCGGCGATGAACTCGGGGCCGACGACGACGTCGATGGCGATGTCGGCTTCCCGCCCCGCGGCCGAGTCGGGGTTGCACGCGACGGAGACCGACAGGGCGGAGCGGCGCCGGGCCTCCAGGATGGCCGCGATGACGTAGGGAGTCCTGCCGGACGCGCTGATCCCGACGACCACGTCGTCGGCCGTCAGACCGAGCGCGTCGAGGTCGCGGACGGCGGCTGCTTCGTCGTCCTCCGCGCCCTCCACCGCGGTGGTCAGGGCGGGGCCGCCGCCGGCGATCACGCCGACCACCTGGCTCGGATCGGTGCCGAAGGTGGGCGGGCACTCGCTGGCGTCGAGGACGCCGAGCCGGCCCGGCGTGCCGGCGCCGACGTAGACGAGTCGGCCACCACGCGCGAACGCTGCGGCGATCGAGTCTGCCGCCAGTGCGATGGCCGGGAGGCACGGCTCCAGTGCCGCAGGCACGCTGCGGTCTCCGGCGTTCATGCGCTGGGCAGCTTCCAGCGTGGAGATCGTGTCGATGTCGTCCAGCGAGTGGTCGGTCGCCTCGGTGGTGAGGGCTGCGAGTTCGTCGCGGAGGGCGTCGTGGGTTTCGGCGGCGTGGGTTTCGTGCGTCTGGTTCATGGTGGTGCTCAGTTCCGGTGGTGGGTGCGGACGGCGTCGCGGCTGCGGGCGAGGAGCGGCTGGGAGCGCTCGTCGGTGCGCTGCGCGACGACGATGAACAGGGTGTCGATGATGGCGAGCTGGCTCATCCGGCTGCCCATGGCTGCGGGGCGCAGGGCACTCTCGGCACCGGCGACACCGAGCAGGACGTGGTCGGCGGTCGTGGCGAGCTGGGCGTTGGCGTGGCCGGTGATCGCGACGATCGTGACGTGCTGGGTGCGGGCGGCGTGGGCGACCTCGAGGGTCTCGACGGTGGAGCCCGAGTGGCTGACGAGCACCAGCACGTCGTGCTCGCCGATCACGCTCGCCAGGGTCAGGGCGTTGTGCGGGTCGTCGGCGATGGAGCTCACGATGCCGATGCGTTCGAGCTTCAGGTGCAGGTCTCGGGCGACGATGCCGCTCGCTCCCACGCCGTACAGGACCACGCGGCGGGCGTCGCTCACGGCGGCTGCCGCTGCCTCGAGGGCGTGCGGGTCGAGTGCGGCGCGGGTGTCGGCCATCACCGCGCGGACGTCCTCGGTGACCTTCGCGATGACGGTGGCGACGTCGTCGTCGACCGCGACACCCGCGTGGATCTCGGTGGACTCACGCTCGTGGATCCCGCGTTCGACAGCGCGGGTCATGCTGCGCTGCAGGGCGGCGAAGTTCGCGAAGCCCAGGTGCTGGGCGAAGCGGGAGACCGTGGCGGGGGAGACCCCGGCTCGGCCGGCGAGGTCGGTGGCGTTCGTGGTGGCCGCGGCAGCCGGGTCCTCGAGGACGGCGTCGGCGATGGCGCGCATGCTCGACGGCATGCTCGCCGACTGGGTGCGGACGAGGGCGAAGGCATCGGCGCGCTCGGACCGCTCGGATCGCTCGGGCCGCTCGGTGATCGTCATCCCGCCATGAAAGCGTCTTTCGTATGCGAGCGCCAGTGTAGAAAGTAAATTGCGTGTTACGTGGTGAGGGTGGTGCGGCTCGGCTTCGCGCAACCAAAGTACGCCCGCACCGCGGAGGTGCGTGGTGCGGTTGCGCTTTGGTTGTGCGACCGGCGGCGGCAGGCCTACTGAGTCAGCGCTGGCGGGCGGCTGCTTCGGTGGCCGCCTGCACGTAGCGTCGTGCAGCCCGGGTCTGACGCAGAATGACGGGGGACATGGCGGCAGCCACGACGAGGAGTGCTCCGCAGATGATGCGACTGAGGTCAGCTACGAACGAGTCGTCGTCGAACAGGTTCGGGATCTGCGGGCCAGCAATCCCCACGTAGAGCAGCAGGAACTGGCCGAGCGCGACCGGTTGGTAGGCGGCGCTGAGACGGGCGAGAGCGAATGCCCGTCGTGCGAGGTCAGAGTCCGTCGGTTCGATCGGGGTCCCGCTCGCGATCGCCTGCGCGAGCGTCTTCCGGCCGAAGCGTGAGAGCCCATCGATCGGCGCCTGCATGTCGGAGGATCGGCGGAGCGTCGTGGTGAGCATCGACAAGGTGCCGAGGAGACCACCAACTCCTGCGGCGATGCCGACGATCGCGAGGGTGGTCTCGACCGTGCTGTCCTGCCGTGCGAAGAGCGACCCGCCGACCGCACCGAGGACCACCCCGATCGTGACGATGACGGCGGTTCTGCGCCAGGCTCGGCGGGCAACGGCCTCGGGGGTGGCTGTCGCTTCCGACACGGCGGTCATGCGAGAGGGATCGGAGTAGTGGCGCGGCGATCGTTCTCGGCCGTCGCGGCATCCGCGTAGCGCTGAGCTCGGCGGCCTCGGACGACCAGCAACGGCGCGACGAACACCATCTCGATGACGAAGAGCGCGAGGAAGATCCGGCTGATGATCGCGTTGCCATCGCCGGTGACGACCCGGGCGAACTGGGGAGCTGCGGCTCCTGCGAACAGCATGAGGTTCTGGACGAGGATCAGCCCGTTGAACGCGGCGGTCCCGCGAGCGAGGGTGAGCGCGCGGTGCTGCAGTTCGGGGCCCGCGTCCTCCGCGAGCGGAACGCCCGAGCGGATGGCTCCCTTGATGGTCCTGCGGCGGTCTCTCGTCAGGCCCTCGGTCGCCTGCGTGATGGTCGACGACGCGCGTGCTGTGGCGGGGAGCAGCGAGAGCATCCCGGCCATGCCGACCAGCACGGCGACGCACGTGCAGATCGCTAGGGCGACGGTCCAACCGTCCTCGTCCCGCGAGGTTGCCCAACCGGCTACTGCCCCCGCGACCGCGGCGATCGACACGACCAGGGCGGTACGACGCCACGCGCGCCGGATGATTCGTTCGTCTTCCCCCACCCGCTCACCCTACGGGGCGGGGCAGAGCCGTGTTCTGGAGCCGAGCACCTGTCGGACGCTGGCGGTGCGGTCGAGGTGGGGCGGGCCTCCAGGCCGGACGCCGTCAGGCGACGCCGCGCCGCGGACGGAAGACGCCCGCCCGGACCAGCCACACGTAGAGCAGGCAGCCGATGCACACGTCGAAGACAGCGTTGAGGAACGCGGCGACCAGGGCGACTGCGGCACCGATCGGGGCGGCGTACGGCACGCCGAGCAGCGCGAGGAGCAGGGCGACCGCGGTCACGAACATGCCGACCTGCTGGGCGAAGGTCGGGGGTTCCGGGGCCTCGAGTTCGGCGGGCGGGGCCAGGCGTGGGCGGACGACCCGTCGGAAGAGTGCGCCGTAGGGGTGGCGGCGGATGCCGGCGATGCCTCCGACGGCGAACAGCGCGACGATGACCGCGAGCAGCACGATGCCGGCGACCCACGTCTCGGGGATCAGCGTGAGGACGATCGTCGCGGCGAGGAGCACCGTGGTGATGGCGGCGCCGAAGCGTGGGGAGCGCGGGTCGATGCCGTGTGTGGGGTCGGTCGTCGTGGTCATCGGGACTCCTGGGTGCCGGTCGTGTCAGCGGTGCCTGTGGTGCCTGCGGTCAGGACGGTATCGAGGGCTGCGGCGAGCTCTGGTGGGCGGGGTGGGCCTCCGAAGCGGGTGTGGACCGAGCGGTCGGCGTCGAGCAGCAGGACCGTCGGGGTCTGCAGGACTTCGAAGCGGCTCGCGAGTTCGGGTCGCTCCGCGAGGTCGATCTCGATGCGGCGAACGCCCTCGTGTTGACCGGCGACGGCGGCGAGCAGCCGGCGCGTGGCCGGGCAACGAGCACACGTCGGCGTCGAGAACTGGACGAGGGTCGCGGCCGCGCCGTAGTCGTTGTCGAGCGCGAGGCCGTCTGCGTCCTGCCTCGACGACGTGGCGGTGCCCACAGGTCGGGCTCGTCCGGTCCGGTGGCGGAGCAGGAGACCGAGGACCGTCGCGAGCGCGAGGACCCCCACGAGCACGGCCACTGCGGTTCCGACGTTCACACGGCGACGATACGCCCGGCTGACGAACTGCTGTCGAACGTGACCGGATGTGACCGCGAGGTGTGCGCGTCTCGCCGGGCTTGGCGGGTGCTCAGCCCTCGGGGAGCGTGCGGACCCACTGCTCGAACGCGGCGGCGTCGTCGTCGCTGAAGACGGCGGAAGGTCGCGACTCGTCCTTCGCCGAGTGCAGGAACAGCGTGCCGTCGGCCATCCCCGGCGTCGCGTCACCGAGGATGGACGACTTCGCCGCGACGCCCTTCCTGGTGAGGAAGGTCAGCTGTTCGCCGTTCGCCGATTCTGCGATCGCCGCTTCACCATCGAAGAACGAGGCGAGCTCCATCACCAGGAACGCGGTGGCCCCGTCCTGCGTGGTGAGGGCGACGGCTGGCTTCGTCCGGCTCTTGCCGAACGGATGCTCGACCACCGTGGCCGTGACTCCCGACCCGGTCCACGGTTGCACCTCGGTCAGGGGGAGCCTGGTGGCGACCCGCGCCGCGGGTCGTTTCCGCGGGAGGGCGGCCTGGAACAGCAACGACCCGATCACGACCGCGAGGAACCAGGCGTACGGCGAGAACGTCTTCGTCGCGATGAGGACGAGGAATCCACCGAGGAACCCCGCCCCGACCAGGTTCGGCCACCACCTCGACTCCTGACGCAGGCCGAGCGGCCACACCACCGCGCCGTACACGAGTCCGACGACGGTTGGGACCCAGAAGGCCGAGGGACGGATGGCGCCGGCGTGGAAGTGCAGCCAGACGTCCGCGACCGCCATGACGACCGCCATCACGACGAAGAAGACGCGCTGTGCGCGACGGTCCCGCTCTCGAGTGCTCAGTGCGGTCATGTGGTTCCCCCGTGGTGCTCGTTCCCCGTGCTGCTCAGTCAAGCAGAACGCGCGGTCATGGTCCCACCGCTCGGGCCGTACCCTCGGTCGCGTGACTGACGACGTGACCGCGGGCCGCTACCGACACTTCAAGGGCAACGACTACGAGGTGCTGCTCGTCGCCCGGGACGTCGAGACCGAGGAGCCCGTGGTCGTGTACCAGGCGCTCTATGGCGAACGCGGGCACTGGGTTCGCACGCTCGCCGACTTCACAGCACACGTGACACGTGACGGGTACGACGGGCCGCGGTTCGTGCCGATCGGCTGACCGCCCGGCGACCCGACGGGGTCGGTGTCGGGGCCCACCCCTAGGCTTTCAGCGCACCGGAGAGCAAGGGGGAGCGCATGCAGATCGGCGTCGACGGGCACGTGCTGCTCAGCCCGAGTGACCTGAGCACGTGGTCGGCCTGCGAGTGGGCGTTCCTCCGCCGCCTCGACGCCAAGCTCGGTCGCGGGGAAGCCCTGCCCGACGTGCACGACGACATGCTCGAGCGCACGGCTCGGCTGGGGGACCAGCACGAGCTCGACTACCTCGACATCCTCAAGCAGACCCGCGACGTCGTCGAGTTCGACCGACCCGCGCCGCCGGATTACGCACGCGCCGCAGCCGAAGCACGACAGGCCTTCGCCGACGGTGCCGACGTGCTGTACCAGCCGACGTTCCACGCAGCACCGACCGCAGACGCCCACGGCTTCATCGGCTTCGCGGACTTCATCATCCGCAACGACCGCGGCGAGTACGAGGTCTACGACACCAAGCTCGCCCGCCACGCCAAGATCAGCGCCCTGCTGCAGCTCGCCGCGTACGCCGAGCAGATGCAGGCGCACGGCATCCCCACCGGTGAACAGGTGCACCTGGTGCTCGGCGACCGGACGACGACCACGCACGACCTCGCCGACATCGCGCCGGTGTACCGCACGCAGCGCGCCGAACTGCAGCGGGTCATCGCCGAGCGCATCGCGGCAGAGGAACCGCTGCGGTGGGGCGACCCGCGCTACTCGAGCTGTGGCCGATGCGCCGTCTGCTCCACACAGGTGGCCGAGCACCGCGACCTCGTCCTCGTCGCGGGCATGCGCCTCGACCAACGAGCGAAGCTGATCAAGCACGAGGTGCGGACGATTGACGACCTGGCGGTCCGCACCCGGGCAGTACCGGGCTTGTCCCGCGCGACGCAGGATCGGCTGGTACATCAGGCGAGCCTCCAGATCGAATCGGAAGACGCCCGACGGAAGGGCGCCGACGGGCCGGACCAGCCCGTCAAGCCGCGCTTCGAGGTCCTCGACGCCCGTGCGCTCGACGCGATCCCGGCACCCGACCCGGGCGACGTGTTCTTCGACTTCGAGGGCGACCCGCTGCACACCGAGGACGGCGTGCACTGGGGCCTCGACTACCTGTTCGGCCTGGTCGACGACCGCGCTGAGTTCACCGCGTTCTGGGCGCACACCATCCGCGACGAACGAGTCGCGCTGGAGCAGTTCCTCGCGTTCATCGAGGCCCGGCGGCAGCAGTATCCGGGCATGCACATCTACCACTACGCGGCCTACGAGCGGACACACCTGCTGTCGCTCGCCGCCCGGCACGGGGTGGGTGAAGAGGTCGTCGACGACCTGCTGCGCGCCGGGGTCCTGGTCGACCTGTACCCGATCGTCCGCAAGGCCCTGGTCGTCGGCAGTCACAGCTACTCCATCAAGAAGCTCGAACCGCTGTACATGGGCTCGGACCTGCGCGAGAGCGACGTCACGAACGCCGCGGACAGCATCACCGCCTACGTCGACGCGATCGAGGAGCTCCGGAACGGCGAGGCCGCCGAGGGACAGCGGATGCTCGACCAGGTCGCCGACTACAACGCCTACGACTGCCGCTCGACCCTGCGCCTGCGCGACTGGCTCCGCTCGCTGCGTACCGACGACACCGATGCGGCCGACCCCGCGCTCGAGCTCGGGGTCCCGCCGATCCCCGTCGAGCGCGAGCCGAACCCGGTGTACGTCGCGTTGGCCGCGCAGCTCGAGGACGTCGACGCCCTCGACCGCACCCCTGACGAGACCGCGTTGGCGCTCGCCGCAGCCGCGATCGACTACCACCGCCGCGAGGCCAAGACCTTCTGGCAGGACCACTTCGACCGCCTGCGGAACCCGGTCGACGACTGGGCCGACACCCGGGACGTCCTGGTCGTGGAGCGGGCGTCCGTCGAGCGCGACTGGGACACGCTGCCGCGTGCCCGCTCACAGTCGCGGGAACTCCGGTTGTCGGGGACGCTCGCGCCCGGCTCGCGGCTCCGGCCTGGAGGCACGCCCCACCTCGTCTACGACGACCCGCTTCCGCCGTCGGTCGCTTCTCCGGGCCCCGGATCGAAGGGCGCGTCGTCGCGCGCCGTGATCGTGGACGTGTGGGACAACGGCGATGCCGTCGAGGTGCTCGTGAAAGAGGGCCTGCCCGTCGGTGGCGAACCGCACCACGAGTTCCCGGTGGCCCTCGCACCGTCGGCACCGCCCCGCGCGAAGCCCCAGCCCGAGGCGATCGCCTGGTGGGGTCAGGCCGTGCTTGACGAGCTGCCGGCGATGCTGCCCGACCCTGCGCTCGACCTGCTGCGTCGGGTGCCCCCGCGTGGCCCGATCGTCCCGGTGCAGGGCGACGACACGGTGTCGGCCGTCGTGTCGACCTTGCTCGGCCTCGACCGGTCGTACCTGGCGATCCAGGGCCCTCCCGGCACGGGCAAGACCTACGTCGGCTCGAACGTCGTCGCCCGGCTCGTCCGCGAGTACGGCTGGCGCGTGGGGGTCGTCGGCCAGTCACACGCGACGTCGGAGAATTTCCTCACCTCAGTGGTCAAGGCCGGCGTTCCCACGGACCGGGTCGTGAAGGTGCCGAAGTCCGGCGCGACCGAGGACGAGCTCGACGCCGCGGCCTGGACCCCGGTGAAGAACGGTGCTGCGGTCGCCGCGTTCCTGTCCTCGTGCGAGGCCTCGGGCACCGGCGGTGTCGTCGGTGGCACGGCGTGGACGTTCGCGAACGAGTCGACGATCGAGCGCCGTTCCCTCGACCTGCTCGTAGTCGACGAGGCCGGACAGTTCTCCCTCGCCCCGACCATCGCGTCGTCGGTCGCCGCGACCCGGCTCCTGCTGCTCGGGGACCCCCAGCAGCTGCCCCAGGTGTCGCAGGGCTCGCACCCGGAGCCCGTCGACGAGTCCGCGCTCCGCTGGCTCGCCGATGGCCAGCACGTCCTGCCGTCGGAGTTCGGGTACTTCCTGGCCCGGACCCGCCGCATGGAGCCCGCGCTGACCGAGTCCGTCTCCGCTCTGTCCTACGACGGGCAGCTCGCCTCGATGGTCTCCGGGCGGCACCTCGACGGCATCGACGCCGGGGTGCACCCCGTGCCGGTCGTCCACGCGGGCAACACGACGTCCTCTACTGAGGAGGCCGCCCGGGTCGTCGCCCTCGTCGGTGACGTCGTCGGCCGCACGTGGACGGACGGTTCCGACACCCGTGCACTGACCGACGAGGACGTCATCGTGGTGGCGCCCTACAACGCACAGGGGGCACTGATCCGGCAGGAGCTCGACCGCGCTGGCTTCACCGGCACTCAGGTCGGCACGGTCGACCTGTTCCAGGGCCGCGAGGCCGTCGTGTCGATCGTGTCCCTGGCGGCGTCGAGCGCAGCGGACATCCCGCGCGGCCTCGACTTCCTGCTCATGCCGAACCGGTTGAACGTGGCGATCTCGCGGGCGAAGTGGGCGGCGTACCTCGTGCACTCACCGGCGCTGACCACCGGACTGCCCCCGTCGATCGCGGGCCTGTCCCTGTTGTCCCGCTTCATCGAGCTCGTCGAGCCGCGCCCGCAAGCTGTCCGAGCCTGATCGCGAAGGCGGGGGACATGCTGGAGGACTGGGCGAGCCGACCCGCGCCGTGGCGCTCTCGGGCGTCGACGGCTGACCTCGTCGTGACCGTTTCGCTGTTCGTCGCGACGGCGCTGGCTGGGATCGCCGCTGTGCTCATCGGGTGGGTCTTTGCCGGACTGTCGCAGTACAGCTGTGACTGGGAGACGTCGACGCGTCCGTGCACGCCGTGGGTCGCGTGGCTCCCGAGCCTGGTCGAGAGCATCGTGCTCGTCGCCGTCTTCGTCGGGGGTGCGGTCGTGGCCGGCCGAGTTCGGCGGACGAGGTCGCAGGGATGGGCGGTCGCTGTCGGCACCGCGACCGTCATGGCGATCGTGGTGTCCGTGACCTGGGTGGTCGTCGCGGAGCACGCCGGCTGAGTCAGCGCTGCGTGACGGTTCTGGTTCACGAACCCCGGGGATCGTGAACCAGAACCGTCAACCGCGAGAAACCATGGGCCCGCCCGCCGCGCTATGACGCCAGAACGAGGGCTGGCCGGACCAGGCGTCGTGCTGGAACGGTGGAGGCATGGGGGAGCACACGATCACCGCAGACCGCCCGAGCCCGAAGGGAACGGCGCCGCTGACACTCCGCGCCCGCAAGCCCGGGTACGCCGTGATGCAGCAGTGTCTCGCGGTCCAGGCCGACGGCCGCGAACTGACGACCTGGCAGCGGTTTTGGGGGCACGACCCGCTCCGGCCGGAAGCCCGTTCGTGGTTCAAGGGGGCGATCGGCGAGCGGCAGGTCGCGGCGCAGCTCGAGGATCTCGGCCCGGACTTCACGGTCCTGCACGCCGTCCCGATCGGGAAGGGCAGCACGGACATCGATCACATCGTGGTCGGTCCGACCGGCGTCTTCTCGATCAACACGAAGAACCACTCCGGTCACGCGGTCTGGGCGGGCGGACGCACACTGATGGTGAACGGCCAGCGGACGCCGCACCTGCACCGCGCGCTGGCCGAGGGTGAGCGTGCGACTGCCCTGCTGTCGGCCGCAGCGGGCGGTCCGATCCTCGTGCAGCCGATCCTGGTGGTCGAGGCTGCCGAACTCCGGTTCGGCAAGAAGCCGCCGGCAGCCGTGGTCCTCGAGCCCGAGCGTGTGGGGAGCTGGATCCGCGGCCTCCCACGTGCGCACTCCGACGAAGCCGTGTGCTTCCTGTCGATGCTGGCGGAGGAACGGGGCACCTGGCACGTCGACGCCGTGGTCATCAACGACACACTCCGCCACGTCCAGCGCTTCGAGCGACTCGAACGCGAGATCGCCGACGCTCGCTCCCGCCGCAGCCTCATGCGCCGGGCTCGGGTCCTCGCGGTCCTGGCCGTTCCGGCGGGTGGTCTGCTCGGGTACTGGTGGGCCGTCGCAGTCGCGGCGATCGCGGCCGCCTGACGACGAAGGCTCCGAGCCTCCGACGGAGCGATCAGTCGTCGCTGGTCGGGACGCCGCTCTGCATCTGCACCCGCATCTGGGCGAGGACATCGGCGTGCAGGAAGTTCGCCTCGGCCGCACTCGTGGGGTCGACCACGATGCCGAACTCTTCGGGGAGCGCGGACACGAGCTCGGACATCGGCACCGGACGCCCCTCGGCCTCGGGCAGACCAGCGGCGAGTTCGGCCGGGTCCGTGAAGACGGGCACGAACGGCTTGTCACGGATCATGACGTGGGCGACGCTGCCGGCCTCCGGAGTGCCCGCCGGCTTCCAGGGGACCCACGCCGCGCTGCGCAGGAAGCCCGCGGGCGAGGCGGCCATCCTCCGTCGCAGTTCGGCGGCCGCGGTCGGCGGGGCCTTGTCGACGCCGCGGCCGAAGGCTGACCCGTTGGTCTGATCGGTACTCACACCAGCCATGCTGTCACGGGCGGCGGACACGGCGGGGCCGAGCCGCGCCTCCAGGCCGACACCCGGCACGCGAGGAGGTGCGCCGGGCGTCGGACCGGAGCGGCTCAGTACGCGGCCGACTGCCCGCCGTCGATCGGGACGACCGTCGCGTTGACGTAGGACGCGTCGTCAGACAGCAGGAAGGCGACGACGGCGGCGATCTCGGGGGCCTCGCCGTAGCGCTTCGTCGGGTTGACCTGGATGAACTCCTCGGCGGCCTTGCGGGGGTTCTCCGCGTCGAGCTGCTTCATCGAGTTCTCGACCATGGGCGTCCAGATGGCGCCGGGGGCGATGGCGTTGATGCGGATGCCGTAGCGGCCGTACTCGACGGCCGAGTTGCGGGTGAGGCCGACGACGCCGTGCTTGGCGGCCGCGTACCCGGACTGGTTGCCGATGCCGCGGATGCCGCCGACGCTCGCGGTGTTCACGACCATGCCGGAACCCTGCTCGCGCATGACCTTGAGCACCTTCTCGAGGCCGAGGAACACGCCGCGGAGGTTGATCGACACGACCTTGTCGAACTCGGCGGCGGTGAAGGACTCCGTGGGGTTCTGCTTGCCCTCGATGCCGGCGTTGTTGAAGAAGCCGTCGATGCGGCCGAAGCGCTCGGTCGTGGCGGTGACGTAGGCGTCGACCTGGGCCTCGTCGGACACGTCGGCGACGGTCGTCAGGACCTGCGCGTCCGGGGTGGCCTCGAGCACGGCGGTCTTCGTCGCCTCGAGCCCCTGCTCGGAGACGTCGACGAGGGAGAGCGCAGCGCCCTCGGCTGCCAGGCGGACGGCCGTCGCGCGGCCGAGGCCGGAGCCGCCGCCGGTGATGAGGACGACACGGTCGGCGAAGCGGGTGGTGCCGGTGGTGGTTTCGGGCATGGTGGGAGGCCTCCTGAGGTCTTCGACGGTGAAGGGCTCGGGGTCCGCGGTGGGGCAGCGAGTCCGATCGATGCATCTGCATCGAGATATCTAGACTACACCTGTCGTTTAGTGACCGCGTCAGCAGGCGTCCAGGCGCCCCATCACGCTGCCGGCCTCAGCTCGTCACGATCGACGTCGTCGTTGCCATGGTCGCAGCCATGATCACGACGATCGTCGCGGCCTCGATCTCCTCGAGCACGGCCTTCACCGCCGGGCTCGCCCAGGTACCCGAGGTGATCCCCTTCACCAGGTCCTTGTCGACGGCGCCGAACTGCTTGCGCAGGGTGTTCGTCGCGTCGAGCAGGCCGATGACCGCGGCGGAGAACGGCGTGGGTCCTGCTCGGCCAGCCAGCACGTCCCCGATGCCGGAACGCAGCAGTGCCTCCGGGGCTCCGTCCCGCTCCGGGTGCTTCGTGGTGGGGAAGAGGCCGAGCACCTTGCCCTGCTCGACGCTGATGATGCCCCTGGCGACGAGGCCGGCGAACACGTCGTCGCGCAGCCGCTGCTTGCCGAGTCGGCTCACCCACCACTTCGCCTTGCGCGGTGCACCGGATGCCGCGATCGACCCGACGACGCCGTCGAGCACCGGGTCACCCGTGGCGGCGCCGTTGACGACGGTGACCAGCCCGCCCTGCAGCGAGAGGACACCGCGGAGTGCGAGGTCGGCGAGGACCGCGCCCGCGAGACCCGTGTCCAGCGTCTGCCCGTCGAGGGACTTGCGGCCGTCGGGCTCGACCTGCAGGAGCACGAATGCCTGTGGGACCGTGAGTTGCTCAGCCATGCCCGCAGCCTGCCACGCGGGGCGGAGGTGCGCCGGGCCTCCGAGCCGACACCCAGCGGCGCCGGACCGCCCGACGTCAGCAGGCGTCCAGCACCCGCACCATCGCGTCCCGCTCCGCCGGAGCCACCCACAGGCGGTACTTCGCCTTCACCGTGACCTGGTGCTCGATGTAGGTGCAGCGGAACGCCTTGTTCGCGGGGAGCCAGGTCGCCGCGTCGCCGGAACCTTTCTGCGAGTTGGACCGCCCGTCGACGGCGAACAGGTTCACCGGGTCGTTCGCCAGCGCCTGCCGTTCGGTCTCGGTGAGCCGCTGCGCTCCGGTGCGCCAGGCGTTCTCGAGCGCGACGACGTGGTCGATCTGCACTAGCGTCGAGGTCGTGTTGCCGCGCACGAAGTCCACCGTCGCACCCGTGTACGGCGAGACGAGGGTGCCGGTGAGCACCTTGCAGCGGCCCTCGCGGGTGATGTCGGCGAGGTCGCGGGCGAGGACGTCGTTCCGGGTGTCGCACCCGTTGTGGTCGACGTCGAGCCAGGCGCTGCCGAAGTCGCCGGTGCGGTCGTAGCCGGTGCCGGCTGCCTTGCCCTTGACGGGCAGGTCGGCGAGCTGGGTGCGTGCGCGGACCGCGTCGGCGTCGGTTCCGCGGCTGACGGTCGGACTGGAGGCGGGGCTCGCCCCCGACGACGCCTGCTGCGGTCCGATGGTGGTCGTCTCCCCGGCAGTGGGGCCGCCCGCAGCGGTCGTGCCCGCCGCGTCGGCGTCCGGTCCGAGGACACCGGTGGCGTCGAGGGCGTAGCCACCGACGGCGAGGGCCAGGACGACGAGGACGGAGGTCAGGGTGATGCGGCTGCGGCGTCGGCGGGACGTCATGCGGTGGGACTCCAGGTGGTGCGGGGCGGAACGTGGTGCGGGTCCCGCGGTGCGGTGGGACGGGTCTGGCGAGACAGGGACGATCATCTCGTGCGTGACCGACATACCGGGACGGCGCGCGCGGCACGGTGCGGGGTTGGTCGGTGCGTGCGGTCGGGGTTGTTCGGTGCGGGGTTGTGGCGTGGCACGGGGCGGGCAATCTCGCACGGGTTGGCGGATTTCGCACGGTGCGGATCTGGCGCGGCAGCGCAGCGGCGGGCGAACAGCGGGGGAGCCGGCGGGCGGCGGGTCAGGTCAGCAGGGAGCGGATGTCGTCGGCGGTGAGGTCGTCGGCGAACAGGGCGTCGTCGTCGATCATCGTGGCGAACAGCTCGGCCTTGCGGGCGGCGAGGGCGAGGACCTTCTCCTCGATGGTGTCCTCGGCGATGAACCGTTGGACGCTGACCGACCGGGTCTGCCCGATGCGGTGCGTGCGGTCGACGGCCTGGGACTCGGCGGCCGGGTTCCACCACGGGTCGAGGACGAACACGGTGTCCGCCTCGGTCAGGGTGAGCCCGAACCCGCCGGCCTTCAACGAGATGAGGAACGCCGGAGCGGTGCCCTGCCGGAAGCGCTCGATGACCTCCGGGCGCTTGCGGGTGGAGCCGTCGAGGTACTCGTAGCCGATGCCCCGGGCGTCGAGGGCGTCGGACACCATCCGCAGGAACGAGGTGAACTGGCTGAACACCAGGGCGCGACGGCCCTCTGCTGCGAGCTGTTCGAGTTCGTCGAGCAGCAGGTCGAGCTTGGCCGAGGGGATCGGGGTCGATCCCGACGTGACGTCCGAGTCCGACGACGACCCGGACGACCCGGACGACACCAGCGCCGGCGACAGCGCGAGCATCCGCAGCAGCGTCAGCGACCGGAACACGATCATCCGGTTCTTCGACAGGTCGTCGATCAGGTCGAGGACCTTCAGGCGCTCCCGGTTGAGCGTGCGCTCGTACAGCTCCCGGTGCGCGGGGTCGAGCGTGACCCGGACGACCTGTTCCTGCTTCGGGGGCAGGTCGGCCGCGACGGCTTCCTTCGTGCGGCGGAGCATGAGCGGCCGGATCCGTCGGCGCAGCCGCCCGGTGAGCTCTTGCCGGGCCTCGCCGCGGAGCTCGGGCGAGGCGAGGGGCTTCACGTAGTCGTCGCCGAACCGGGTCCAGGTGGACAGCAGCCCGGGCGCGACGATGTGGAACAGTGCCCACAGGTCGGTCAGGCCGTTCTCGAGCGGGGTGCCGGTGATCGCGAACTTCACCGGTGCCTGCAGCTCCGAGGCCACACGGTGGGTCTGGGACTGCGGGTTCTTCACGAACTGGGCCTCGTCGAGCACCAGCGCCGACCACGGCAGGTCGGTCCAGGCGCGGGCGTCGAGCCGGAGCAGCGCGTACGAGGTGACGACGACGTCCGACGCAGCGGCGGTCCGGGCGACGAGCCCCGGGTCCTTCAGCGACGTCGAGGTCACCGTCGCGACCCGCAGCGACGGCACGAACTTGGCTGCCTCGGCGGCCCAGTTGCCGACGACCGAGGTCGGTGCGACGACCAGGAACGGGGGCGCGTCGGGCTCCGCGGCACGGCGGGCGGCGACCATCGCGAGCACCTGCAGCGTCTTGCCGAGGCCCATGTCGTCGGCGAGCACCCCGCCGATGCCGTGCGTCACCAGGAACGACAGCCACGCGTACCCGGCGTGCTGGTAGGGCCGCAGGTCGGCGTGCACGGTGTCCGGCACGGGGACGTCACCCGGGGGAGTCGCCCCGAGCAGCCCCGAGGTGATCGCCTGCCATCGCTCGTCGTGCGAGGTCTCGTCGGCCAGCAGGTCGAACTCGGTCCACAGCCCGGCGTGGAGGGGCGTGACGGCGATCGGCTGGTCGGGCTCCCACTCGTCCAGGTCGCGGGCCTCGTCGATGAGCTCCTTGAGCCGGTCGAACGCGGGGTCGGCCAGCGACAGGTACGAGTTGTCGACGAGCTTGAGCCGGCGCTGCCGACCCGCCAGCGCGGTGAGCAGCGGCGTGAAGGGGATCTGCTTGCCGTTGACGCTGACGATGATGCCGAGGTCGAACCAGTCGTGCTTGTCCGACGGCATCGTCGTGACCCGGATGTGCGGCCGCCCGCTCAGACGCTCGTAGTCGAGCCGCTCACCCTGCACGACCGTGCGGACGCCGAGCGACGGCAGCTCGGGCAGGAACTCGTTCGCGAACACCGCGACGTCGGCCCCGTCGATGGTGCCGTCCTGGAACCAGTCCAGTCCGCCACCGGGTCCGGCAGGGCGGACGGGAGGCCCGGCCTGCGTCGCGCCGTCGGCCGGCGTCGTCGCCGTGGTCGGCTCCACCGCCGCGGCCGGGTCCGCGACGGGAGCGCCGTCGGTGCCCGTCGGATCGTCGGCGGCACGGAGCCCGGACAGGTCGGGGAGCGGGCCGTGCAGGGACACCGGGTCCTTCCGGCCGTCGACGTGCCAACGCCAGTGCAGGTGCACGCGGTCGTCGGTGCGCGGGGCGCGGGCCGGCTCGAAGGTCGCGGTGAGCACGAGCTCCGGCGGGGTGCGCTCCGGCAGCTCCACCGAGCCGTCGGAGCTGACCAGGCCGAGGGCACCGCGCAGCCGGGGCGACCAGTCGGCCAGGAACTCGTCGACCTCGGCGGTCGGCACGGTGATCCGGGTGCCCTCGACGAGCATGCGGCGCTGGTCCTCGGGCACCGGAGCCGGAGTCGGTGCGACGGCCACCGTGAACCCGGGGCTCTCGCGGAACACGTAGACGCCGTGGTCGCCGATCATCCGCGCTGCACCGGGCACCACGGGCCGGCCGTCGAGCACCGCACTCGAACCGATCACCACGGCGTCGTCGTGCCGGCCGACGTCGAGCAGCACCTGCGCCTGCGTGCCGAGGACCGCACCGCCCTCGCGCTTGCCGGTGACGAACGCGATGTCGAGCGCCGCCGCCTGCTGCAGGAGCGGCCAGAGCAGGGGGCTCCGGAAGTCGTCGAGGTGCAGCCAGTCGCTCTCACCCGGCAGGCCCGCGAGCTGCCCGGCACGGTGCAGGGCGGCGAGCTGCAGGAACCAGGCGTGCTGCTCGGCACCGACGCCGAGCCGGTTCTGCGAGTAGGGGAGCGTGCCCCAGGTCAGCTGCCCGCGCACCCAGTTGCCGGCGTCGCTGCGGGTCACCGGCCGGACGCCGAGCCGCACGCTGCGGGACGGCGCGGGCAGGGCGCGGCCGGCGGCACGGGCGCGCGAGGCGAGCTTGGCGGGGACCGCGTCACGCAACTCGAACTGCAGTCCCATCCGGGTGCCCTGCGGGGTGGGCGCCCGCTCGTCGTCACCGGCGAGGCGGGCGAGGTCGTGCCTCCAGTCCGAGGGCGGCGGAGCCGGCGCTTCCGGCCGGGGGCCGGCGTTCGCGGCGAGGGCGCGGGCGTTGATGGTGAGGAGCGCGGCCGCGACGTGCTTGCAGTCGCCGCCGAGCGGGCAGCTGCAGGTGCTGCGGACCGGGCGGACGAAGTCGCCGCGCGCCGGGGTGGTGTCGACGCGGAGTTCGTACGGGTCGTCGGCGGTGCCGGACACGACTGCGGTGACCGTGCCGTCGTCGTCGTGCCAGGTGGCGTCGTCGACCAGGCCGGCGCGGACGACGTCGCGTGCGCGGCCGAAGGTCTGCGGCCCGACGAAGCGGATGACGTCGACGGCGTCGATCATCGGGGCAGCAGGCACGGGACCATCGTGCCAGTCACCACCGACGATCCGGGCCGCCACCCTGTGCGACGAACATCTGACAGGACTACCGTCCGACTCGGAGCGCGACGACTGCGGTCCACGGAACTGATTGGAAACGCATGCCGGACCGACTGCGGTGGGTACGCGATTCAGCCGACCACTGGAACGGGTGGATCGACGCTGAGGTCGTGTGCGACATCACCCGGACCGACACGTACACCGTCGATTCCCCGGACCACTCGTTGACCGGCGGGCACTCGTCCTTCGAGAGCGCGGCGGCTCAGGTGCACGGCTGGGTGCGTTGGACCGGCCGTTAGGCCGCAGAGCGCAACCCGGTTGTACGTCCACCCGCTGCTCCCTAGCGTGAGAGGGCAGGCCGGGGACCACCCGGAGGTGACCACACCGCTCTGCTCCAGGAGAGAGAGGTGTTCCCATGACCGACACGACCGAGTCGCAGGCGCCCGCTCCGGGTTCCGATCCTGCTGCACGCCCCTCTCAGCCACGTTCGCTCGTCGCCGTGGCCGGTCAGGACACCGACGAGGCCATCAGCTCGCTCGCCGGCATGTACGCGGGCAAGGCCTGGTACTCCCGAGCCCTCGACCAGGACTACTGGTTCAAGTACGTCGGTGTCGGTGACGAACGGCTGAGCGTCCGCCGTTCCCAGATGCACGGCTACCTGCGCGGTGACGTCGCCACCGAGGGCGAGGTCGTCGTCCAGTGGCTCGAACGCGGCGAGGCCCGCGTCGACGTCGGCCGCGACGAGGTGCGCATGCAGCCCGGCGTCCCGACGTTGTTCCCCGTCGAGCGCCGGTTCGAGATGGAGTACCAGGACTGGGACCAGCGCCTCGTGCACCTGCGCCGTGACCTGGTGCTCGACGTCGCCGCCGAGGACCACCTGGTCGACGGCACCATGGCGTTCGACACCACGACGACGCCTGACTCCGCAGCTCTGGGCCAGTGGCGGACCGCCGTGTCCGGCGCGCTCCGCGCGCTGCGCGAGGAGGGCGACGAGTCCCTCGCCTGGCACGAGGCGCAGCGTGACGTCGCCCGGGCCCTGTTCCGCATGTACCCGCTGCAGGCCGAGCGGTTCCCCGCGGGCTACGGCACCCGCAGTGACGGACGACTCCGGGCCGCGGTCGAGTTCATCCAGGCGCACGCCCACGAACCGCTCACCGTCGCCGACATCGCGCAGGCGGCCGGGCTGAGCATCCGCGGGATCCAGGAGTCGTTCCAGCGGGCGTTCGAGCGCTCGCCGATGACGTACCTGCGCGAGGTACGGCTCGGGCGCGTGCACGAGGAACTGCGGATCCTCGACCCGCAGGCGACCTCGGTGGCGGACGTCGCCCGGCGGTGGGGCTTCGCGCACATGGGGCGGTTCGCCTCGGTGTACGCGAACCGGTTCGGGGAGTACCCGCGGGAGACGTTGCGGCGCTGAGGGGGCGCGGGCGTGGGCGCTGCCGACGTCGGCTGCTACCGCGCTCAGCGCTTCGTCGGCTCGGCCAGCTTGCTGTGCTTCCGCGAGTACCCGAAGTAGACGCCGAGCCCGATCGCGAACCAGATCGCGAACCGCACCCACGTCTCCCACTGCAGGAACGTGACGAGCCACAGCGACGCGATGACGCCGATGATGGGGATGACCGGCATGAACGGCAGCCGGAACTGGCGGTCCAGGTCGGGCTGCCGGTAACGCAGCACCACCACGGCCGAGCACACCACGACGAACGCGAGCAGGATGCCGATGTTCGTCAGCTCGGCGACGACACCGATCGGCAGCACCCCGGCCAGGATCGCCGACGCGATGCCGAGGATCCAGGTCACCCGGGTCGGCACGTGCCGCTTCGGGTCGGTCTTCGCGAACCACTTCGGCATCAGGCCGTCGCGGCTCATCGAGAACCAGACGCGCGAGGCACCGAGCATGAACGTCACCAGCACCGTGACGATGCCGACGATGGCACCGATCGCGATGACGTTGGCGACACCGCCGAGCCCGACGGACGCGAACGCCGACGAGAAGCCCGACGCCGGGTCGATGTCGGTGTACTTCTGCATCCCGGTCAGCACGAGGGTCGCCAGGACGTACAGCACCATCGAGATGCCGAGGGACAGCAGGATCGCCTTCGGCATGTGCTTGCGGGCGTCTGTGGACTCCTCGGCCGCGGTGGACATGGCGTCGTAGCCGAACACGGCGAAGAACACGGTGGCGGCGCCGGTCATCACGCCGCCGAAGCCGAACGGGAAGTACGGGGAGTAGTTCGCGCTGTTGATGTGGAACACGCCGAGCACGACGATGAGCACGACGAGCGCCACCTTGATGCCGACAGCGACGAACTCGAACCGGGCGGCGCTCCGGATGCCGCGCGTGAGGACGAACGCGGTGAGCAGGCACAACGCGATCGCGAAGACGTCGATCACGTGGCCGTCACCGGTGCCCGGGGCGCCGAGCATCCACGCGGGCAGGTCGATGCCGAACTGACCGACCAGGAACCCCACGTAGCCGGAGATGCCGATCGCGACCACCGCCACGATCGCCGTGTACTCGAGCAGCAGGTCCCAGCCGATGAACCACCCGACGATCTCGCCCAGCACCGCGTAGCCGTACGTGTACGCGCTGCCCGCCTTCGGGATGAGTCCGGCGAACTCGGCGTACGACAACGCGGCGGCGGCGCTCGCGACCCCGGCGACCAGGAAGCTGATCAGCACCGCGGGTCCGGCGACGCCGTTCGCGACGGTGCCGGCGAGGGTGAAGATGCCGGCGCCGATGATGCCGCCGATGCCGATCGCGGTGAGCTGCCACAGACCGAGGTGCCGTTTCAGGCCGTCCTCGCCCCCGGCCTCGTCATCGATCGTGTCGATGGGCTTCCGTCGGAACAGGGTGCGTGTCGTCGTCGTCACCCGCCCATGGTGCACCCGGAGGCGATTCCGCGCACGCACGCGGCTGCACCGCAGGCACCGGGCGTACACCTGGAGCATGCGCCACCCGAAGAGGACCGAGCCCGGCCCCGGCCAGGAGTCCGTCTGGGACTACCCCCGCCCACCCGCCGTCGAGCGGGTCACCGCACGCGTCGTCGTCCGTCTCGGCGGCACGGTCGTCGCCGACACGACCGATGCCGTCCGCGTGCTCGAGACCTCGCACCCGCCGGTCTACTACCTGCCGATGGCCGACTTGGCCGAGGGCGCGTTGGTCAAGGCGCCGGGTTCGAGCATGTGCGAGTTCAAGGGCCTGGCGCGCTACTTCGACGTCGTCGGTGGTGACGGGACGGTCGCGAGCCGCGCCGCCTGGAACTACCCGACGCCCGTGCCCGGCTACGAGTCGCTGCGGGAGCGCGTCGCGATCTACCCGTCGGCGATGGACTCGTGCGAGGTCGGCGGCGAACGGGTCCAGGCGCAGGACGGCGACTTCTACGGCGGCTGGATCACGGCGGACATCGTCGGACCGTTCAAGGGCGCGCCCGGCACGCTCGGCTGGTGACCCGGCTTCGTCAGGCGGGGCGGCCCTGACCCGGACCGACCCGTTCCGCGCGCGACGGGGCGGACCCGACCCGGGCCTCCCGGCCGGACCGCGTCAGCGGTTGGCGTACGGCGACCAGAACGGCGGCGGGAACGCACCCCCGGTCACGATCACGAGCACCTGCCAGACGAGCATGACGAGCCCAGCCGTTCCGATCACGATGCCGATCCACGACCACACCTGCACGGCCCGGCGACGACCGGCGATCCGGATCGCCCGCCAGCCACTGAGCACGCACACCAGCCCGAACACCGCACCGAGCAACACGTGCTGCACGGTCGACTGTGCGGGCACGATGATGCCGAGGTAGAACGCGACCGGTCCGAGCACCACCGCGAAGGTCGCCGGGGCTGCCGGCGGTTCGTGGTCTCGAGCGACTGCTCCCATGGACCGCATGTTAGCGAGTGAACCTCGCTTCGAACACGTCCGAGTCGCGCAGCGCGGGCACCCGGTCGCGGGAACGGGCACCATGGAGGCATGCGTTCCTTCTTCCGCGTCCTGCTCGGCCTGGCCCTCGTCGTCGCGGGCACGAGTCACCTCACCTTCGCGCGCAAGGAGTTCACGGCGCAGGTCCCCGAGTTCGTCCCGCTGGACGACGACACGACGGTGCTCGCATCGGGGGTCGCGGAGATCACGCTCGGCTCGGCCCTGGTGCTCGCTCCGAAGCCGGCCCGCCGCTTCGTCGGCTCGGTCGCGGCCCTGTTCTTCACGGTGATCTTCCCCGGCAACCTGTCGCAGTGGGTCAACCGTCGCGACGCCTTCGGTCTGGACAGCGACGAGAAGCGCTTCGTCCGCCTGTTCGGTCAGCCCGTCCTCATCGCGCTCGCCCTCTGGTCGACGCGCGGCCGGCGCTCCTGATGGGCGCGCCCGCGCGGCAGTCCGGCCCGGCCCCCGGGGCGGGTCCTGGGGCGGATCCTGGGGCGGGTCCTGCGTCGGGACCGGATCCGCTCGGGTCCGGTCCGGCGCGCTTCGGTCGGGAGGCCCGGCACCCCCTTGCAGGACGCGCTCGCGTCGCGGACGTGGTCGCCTCCACCGCGCTGCTCGTCGTGCTCACGGTCGGTGCGTTGGCAGCGGGGTGGGGGATCAGGCTCATGTCGCTGGCGTTCGTGTCGTGCGCGGCGCCGGGCAACACCTGCAACGAGACGCTGGGGGACTCGGTCGTCGTCGTCGGACCGATCATCGTGGCGGCTGTGCTGGTCGCGACCATCGCCGTTTGCGTCCTGCGGCTCGTGCGGCGTCGGCTGACCTGGCCGGTGGTGCTCGTCGGCATGGCGGCCATCGTCGCGGTGTTCTTCGCCTCGCTGCTGCTCGTCGACAGCTCGGTCACGCACGGCATCTGAGGGACTCTTCCCTCACAGGCCGGGTTCGTGGAGCGGCTCTCCACAGAGCCCGGACCGCGCCTCGGGCGGTGGCTTCCGGTTCGCCACGCTGGAGTCATGCCTGACACCGAGATGCTCGACCGCCTGATCCGTGAACCCGTCCGCACCGACGACGACGTCGTCCGACTCGTCGAAGCCGTCGTCGAACGGCCGCTGCGCCGGCAGTGCTGGGTGCTGTTCCTCGACGACCGCGGGATGTCGATCCCGTTCCTGTTGCCGATCGCCGACCTGCCGTACTCCCCGGACGAACACGTCGAAGACTTCGCGGCCCTGATCGCCGACATCGTGGCGCAGCTCGGGGCCGTCGACGTCGTGCTCGTGTGGGAACGCCCCGACGCCGACCGGCTCTACCCGGTGGACTGGGAGTGGGTCGACGCCTGCGCCTGTGCCCTCGACGAGCAGTCGGTCCGGCTCCGCGCCCAGGTCGTCGTGCACTCCGGGGGAGCCGCGATCGTCGAGTTCGACGAGGAGACGCAGGCGGTGGCCTCGTGAGCGATCAGCCCTGGGGAGCGGCGTCCGGCACGTCCTGGCCGGTGAGCTCCTCGACGATCGCCTTCGCCTGCGGCCACGACTTCGCGTAGTGGTCCGGGTCGGAGTTGATCTGCACCGCGTGCGCCATCTGCGTCGGGGTCATCGTCTTCCAGCCGGGGACCTTCACGAGCTTCGTGTAGAACATCGTCGCGGCCGTGTACGGGTCCATCCGCTGCTCGTACGTGCCCCAGGCGCCGTTGTCGCGCTGCTGGAACAGGCCGCGGCTGTCCGGGCCCGCGGCGTCGCCGTGGTCCAGGTTCACCAGGCTCGACTCGCCGATCGCGGTCATCACCCCGACGGCCTGCGTGTGGGGGCCGATGCCGAGCGCCTGGGCGGCTTCGATCACGTGTGCGGCGTTCACCAGGCGGTCCTGGCAGAAGCCGCCGACGGGTCCGGCCGGCACGACCATCCCGCCGATCGTCTTCGAGGCGACGGCCGGGCACGCGGGCGTCGGGGTGGCGGCGCTCGACTTCGCGATGCCGGCGAGCGAGTTGACCGCGATCACCACGAGGACGACCACGCCGATGCCGACCGCCACGATCCCGGCGCCGAACACCGAGGCGAGGGTGATGCCGACACGGCGCATGACGGGACCTCTCGAGGGGCTGGGCGGGTGCTGGGCGGGCGGAGCGGGAAGAGCAGCACGAGCGTACGGGCGCCTCCTGGGAAGCCTGCGGCGGCCCGCCGTGATCGCCCGTTCGGGGGTTCGGCGTTCGGCGTTCGGAGTTCTGGGGTTCGCCGCGGGTTGCTAGCCGCGGGGA
This sequence comes from Curtobacterium sp. MCLR17_055, assembly GCF_003234305.1. NCBI lineage: Bacteria > Bacillati > Actinomycetota > Actinomycetes > Micrococcales > Microbacteriaceae > Curtobacterium > Curtobacterium sp. MCLR17_055. Next base: position 44,374 of record NZ_QKSX01000016.1, on the reverse strand, counting down.
GGGTGCCTCCCCGGCAACGAGTGACGGTTCTGGTTCACGAAGCGGGGGCTTCGCGAACCAGAACCGTCAGGACGCGTGCGCGCTCAGCTGTCGTGCGGCGGCCGCTGCACCTTCGTCGGCTCCGTCACGAGTCCGGTCGGGGCCTTCTCGGCCTGCTTCCGTCCGTGGGTGAACCAGGTCAGGATCCAGAGCAGCACGCCCAGGGCCAGCAGCGCGCCGGCGATCTGGTACTGCTGCGGGTCACGACCGGACGAGAACGGCAGGACGAGCCACAGGCACGTGATGATGCCGATGACCGGGATGATGACGCCCGCGCGGAAGTGCTTGTGGTCGACCTTGTCGCGGCGCAGCACGAGCACCGTCACGTTCACGACGGCGAACACCGTCAGCAGCAACAGCGAAGTGGTGCCACCGAGGACGACGACGATGGGGGAGTCGGGGTCGAGCGAGACCCACCCGATCAGCAGCAGCGAGATGAGCGTGGTGAAGACGATCGCGGTCGACGGGGTGCGACGGGCGGGGGAGATGCGGGACAGGAAGCCCGGCAGCACGCCCTGCTTGCTCATGCCGTAGAGCAGGCGCGACGCCATCATCATGTTGATCAGGGCCGTGTTGGCGACGGCGAACATCGAGATGAAGGGCAGCAGGTCGGCGATCGGGAAGTCCGGCGCGGCGGTCTGCACGACGGTGACGAGCGGGGTCTCGTTGCCGGCCAACTCACCGATCGGCACCACGGCCACGGCGCAGATCGACACGAGGACGTAGATCACGGCGGTGATGCCGAGGCCGGTGAGCATGATCTTCGGGAAGATGCGCGAGGGGTCCTTGGTCTCCTCGGCCATGTTGACCGAGTCCTCGAACCCGACCATCGCGAAGAACGCCAGCGACGTCGCGGTGCTGATCGACAGCAGCAGGGACTTGTCCTCCGGCGTCTCGAACATCACGACCCGCGAGAAGTCCGCGTTGCCGCCCGCGATCGCCCAGAACCCGATCAGGATCACCATGACGAGACCGGACAGCTCGACCAGCGTCAGCACGACGTTCGTCTTGACGCTCTCGCTCACCCCGCGGAAGTTGATGAACATCACCGCGAGCATGAAGCCCATCGCGATGAGCATCACCACGCCGTTCGGCAGCTCGATGCCGAACCCGGCACCGAGGTTCGCCGCGAACGCCCGCGATGCCGTCGACGCCGACGTGATCCCGGAACACATCACGATGAACGTCACGATGAAGGTGACGAAGTGGATGCCGAACGCCTTGTGCACGTAGAGCGCGGCACCGGCGGTCTGGGGGTACTTCGTCACGAGTTCGAGGTACGAGAAGGCCGTCAGCAGCGCGACCGCGAACGCGATGAGGAAGGGGAGCCACGCTGCCCCGCCGACCTCGGCCGCGACCTGGCCGGTGAGCGCGTAGACACCCGTGCCGAGGATGTCGCCGACGATGAAGAGCAGCAGGAGCTTGGGACCGATGACCCGGCGGAGCTCGTGCTGCTCCTGCTGTGGGCGGTCCGTCTTGGTGGTGGCCATGCGTCACCCTTGCGCGCGGGATGCCTTTCTGTCCAGTCCCACAGGAAGGTTTCTCGCGATCGCAACACGGTCGCTCGGCGACGGATACGCTCCGGCCATGGACCAGCAGTCGAACACCACCGAGGAGCCCATCGAGTTCGCGGACTTCAACGCGAAGCTCCTGGTGCTCGACGTCCTCTGCTACGACCTCGACGTCCTCGACCCCTACGACCCGGACGCCGAGGACGAGACCGACGAGGACCTCGACGTCGACGGGCAGGACGACCGGGCGCGTGAGTACTACGACGACCTCGACCTGCTGCCGTCGCACCTGTCGCTCGTCACCGAGATCACCGTGGACTCCGACCTCGAGGTCCTGCAGGACGTCCACCCCGGCTGGGACGGCTCGGACGACCGCTTCGACCCGCAGAACTGGGACGACCTGCTCGACCTGCCGGAGCTCCGCACCGTGTACGCCGCCGCACCACTGCCCGCCCACGTCGCCGAGCGGCTCGCGACCAAGGGCATCGAGGTCCGCTCCGCCTGAGCGGACGCGACCGGGACGCGACCTGGACGCACCGGGGCGGACGGACGGCTAGCGGTCCAGCGCCCGCAGCTGCTCGGTGAACTGCGTCGCGCCGCCCTGCGCCGGGTGCCGCACGGCGGTCGCCTCGATGCCGGCCAGGGCGAGCGCTCCCTGCGCCTTCCGACCGACGGCGACCACCCGGACACGGTCCACGCCGCCGAGGGCCTCCAGCAGCGCAAGCGCGACGGGCGCGCCCGAGCGGACCTCGGCGGGCCGTGGCGTCCGGTTCGTCAGCCGGTCCGGTGCCACGAAGGGGTGGTGCGGGAAGATCGCCCACGCGACGGGGAGGGCACCGCGCCAGCCCTCCAGCGCAGCGTGCACGACGCGCGACGAGGCCTCCCACGGTGCCGTGGGCTCCGGTGGCACGACGTACTCGGGTCCGAGCTCGCGCATGCTCGTGAACGGCACACCCGTGTTCGTCATGCCGCGCCACCCCGGTGCCTCGGCCACGAGCAACGTGTCAGCCCCCGGCCCGGACTGCTCCAGGTACCGCGTCAGGTTCGCTCGCCGGAGTCGTCCCTCGGGCGATCCGACGTCGTAGAGCGCCTCGGCGTCAGACTCGACGGGCACGGCGTCGAGCGCCGCCCAGAACGCGGCGAACCGGCCACCCGTCCCGCTCACGAGCGCCCGAGCACCCGGCGGTAGACGTCCTCGAGCCCCGCGGCCGACCGCTCCCAGCTGAGACGCTCCGCGTGCTCCCGGCCCGCAGCGGCGAGCCCGGCAGCGTACGGCGCATCCGTCAGGATCCGCTCGATCTCGGCCGCCCACTCCTGCGGGTCACGGGACTCGAGCACGACGCCCGTCTCCCCGTCGACCACGGCCTCACGCAGGCCCCCGGCAGCCGCGGCCACGACGGGCACCCCGGAAGCGGAACCCTCGAGCGCGACGAGCCCGTACGTCTCGGAGTGGGACGGCACGAGCACGGCTGCCGCGCCACGGAACAGGAACGCCAGGTCGGCACGCGACTGCGGCCCGATGAAGGTGACGTGGTCGGCGATGCCCCGCGCGTCGGCGAGCCGACGCAGTTCGTCCACGTAGTCGCCCGCCTCACTCGAGACGTCGCCCGCGATGACCAGGGTGGGGCGGGCCTCCAGGCTGATGTCCGCGATCGCCTCGATCGCCAGGTCCAGGCCCTTGAGCGGTTGCACGCGCGCCGCTGCGACCACGTAGGGGGTGGCGGCGCGCCGCGCGCCGACGGCGGCGGGGCGGAAGACGGACCCGTCGACCCCCGGCGGCACGATCCAGATGCGGGCGTCGTCGCCGCCGAGCCGGGTGCGCACGGTCGAGGCCTCTGCCTCGGACACCACGACGACGGCGTCCGACTCGCGGGCCAGCAGCTCCTCGCCGGCGATGCGGCCGGCGGACTCGGGACGTTCGCCCTCGGACAGCGGCGTGGCCGGGTCGGCGGCGATGGAGTGGAACGACTGCACGTGGGGGATGCCGCGCTCGCGGGCGACGGGCAGCGCGGCCGCGCCGGAGAACCAGTGGTGCGAGTGCAGGACGTCGAACGGCCCGAGCTGCTCCAGCTCGTGGCGGAACGGTTCGATGAACGCGTCGTGCTCGCCCTTCGGCACCGGCTCGGCCGGCCCCGCGGACAGGAACCGCAGGCACACGCCCGGCACGAGCGACACCGAGTCCGGCTGCGTCGGGGCGGACCGGCGCGTGATGATGTCCACGTGGTGGCCCAGGTCGGCCAGTGCCTCGGCCTGGTGCCGGACGACGACGTTCATGCCGCCGACCTCGCCCGAACCGGGTTCGTCTCCGGGGGAGGTGTGCAGCGACACCAGCCCGATGTGCAGGGGTTCGGTCGTCGCGCTCACCGCTCAACCCTAGCCGCGCGGCCTTCGCTGCGACGGGCGCGCGGGCGTCACCACGACGGGCCGTCCTGGCGGGTCTGGAACACGTGCGCGCCCCGGCGTAGCATTGGTGCATGCCCAAGCGAATGGTTCGGACTGTCTCCGGCTCGGAGCGCGTCAAGCGGACGCGCGCCGTCGCCGCGGTGATCCACTCCGGGCGACTCGAAGGCTTCAAGGACAACCCCGAGTGGATCCGGTACATGGACCGCTTCGCGAAGGGCGAGATCAGTCGCGAGGAGCTCCGGGCTTTCGCGCACCGTCGGTGAGTCCTCGACCCGACGGCGGGTACTACGACGACCAGTACGTCCTCCGCAACAAGTTCGGGGCTACGAGCCGTGATCAACTCGCGGAACTCGAGGTACCCGAGGTGCAGGACCGAGAGTTGGACCTCCTGCTCGGTGAGGTTCCCGGACTCGCGGGGCTCCTGCCATCGGAACGGGTGCGCCGTATCCACGCCCATCTCTTCCAGGACGTCTACGTCTGGGCAGGTGAGTACCGGCTCGACGGCATCGCGAAGAACCCTGACGAACCGTTCCTGGCGCCTGAACTGATTCCCGTACGGATGGCCCGACTGGACGATGAGCTCGCTTCGCCCCGGATACCGGAGCGTCCTCTGGACTTCTTGACCGAACAGTTCGCGACGCTCAACTACATCCATCCCTTCATGGAGGGCAACGGGCGAACCCAGCGGGAGTTCTGGCGCGAGTACGCGGCCGAGCGCGGTGTCGTGCTCGACTGGCGGAGGGTCACGACGAATGAGAACCATCACGCCGCCCGCCGGTCGATGCTCGGTGACTTGCAACCCCTTCGCGAACTCCTCACGAAGGTGATCTGCACGGCGGCAGCAGCGGGCGAGATCTGATCCTCCTCGCGCCGTCAGCGCTGCGACGGGCGCGCGGGCGCCACCACGACGGGCCGGCGGCCCGCCTCGTCCGGCGTGTCGGACGGGAGGGCCGGATCACCTCCCAGGATCTGCACGCGGTCGTCGCCGTGTCGCTCCCAGAACGCAGCCGTCCACGCACACAGCGCCCCGTCGAGCAGGTCCTCGCGGTGCTTGTGCGTTGGACCGTGCAGCACCGACGGGTCGGCGAGCCGCCGCGTCAGCGGATGGGAGTCGAGCAGCAGCGGAGGGTCGAGCGGGGTCTCGCGCAGCCGCCGGACCAGCTCGTCGAAGGCCTCGGCGCGACGGGCACGTGCCTCGGCCGCAGGGATCCGGAGGTCGAGCCGCTTGTACCGGGGCCGTTCCACGTCGTAGCCGAGCTCCTCGACCCCGACCAGGGTCGTGTACGGGTAGCACTCGAACATCGCAGGACCGGTGCGTCCCCGCATCGAGTCCGTGTCGGAGACGTACTCGACGCCCAGCGCGGTCAGCCGGTCGAGCAGCGATGAGCCGGCGCTCGCTGCCGATGCCTGGTTCGTCGGGTTCGCCGCGACCTTCCACCGGCCGTAGCGCTGCCCGACCTGCCGCTCGGATTCGCGGATGCCCGTCGGGTTCGTCACGACGAGCGAGGCGTCCACGGCGATCAGGGACCGGGGCCCGAGGTGCTCGGCGATCCAGTCCGTGACGGCGTCCACGCCGCGGGCCCACCCGGCGTCGGTGATCGTGCCGTCGTGGTCCATCGCCACCAGCCCGGTCTCGTTCGCGGCCTTCCGCTCGGAGCCGAGCCCCCACGCAAGGTCGATGCCGAGGTACGCGTTCACCCGCCCATCCTGCCCGGCGGGCGGTTCATCCTCACAGCGCGGCTGCCCCGGAGTGGGGGTGCAGCGGTCGACGGAGAACGAGGCACCCTGGATCGTCGTACCGAACACGAGGGGATGTCGCAGGATGCGCTGGTCAGCACTACCGACGAAGGCGAAGGCTTCGGTCGTCGTCGCGATCGCAGCGGTGATCTGGGTCGGAGGCGTGGGCACCGCCGGTGCTGTGGTCGGTGCCGCCGTGACCAGTGCCAGCCAGGACACGGCTGCTCCGCGAGCCGTCGCCGACGTCGTCACGACCCCCACACCCAGCGCGACGCCGACCCCGACCCCGACGCCGACCCCGGTCGTCGAGGTGTCGGAGGTCTCGAAGGACTTCCCGATCCACTTCCGGAAGACCACCATCGACGATCCGACCCTGGCGAAGGGGCAGACGCGGCTGCAGACGGCGGGTGTCGACGGCGTGCTCACCCGCACGTACCGAGTGACCACCACCGACGGCGTCGAGACGGACCGAGTCCAGGTGTCCAGGACCGTGTCGACGGCACCGGTGCCCGAGGTGACCGCGGTCGGGTCGTACGTCGAGCCTGCTCCGGCCCCCGCGGCTCCCGCGCCTGCGCCAGCTGCTCCTGCTCCCGCGCCCGTCGAGCAGGCGCCCGCGCCGTCGCAAGACTTCATCACGCCCGGGGCGTTCTGCGCCGATGCGCAGGCCGGAGTGGTCGCCCAGGCCGCGAACGGCAACTCGTACACCTGCGGCGGCAAGGGCCCTGACGCGAACGGCCACCTGCACTGGAACGTGATGTGAAGTCTGGCCGCAAGACACCGGTGTCCGCGCGCTGAACACCGGCGTGCGCGTGTTCGACCAGGAACACCGGTGTCTTGCGGGAGCAAGAGCGGTCCCGGCTGCGGGCGGGTGGCCGGCACGCGTGTACGGTCCGCTGCATGGCGAGCGAAGCGACGACGGTGCGGGTGCCCGGCCCTGACGGTGACCGTGAGGTCCGGATCAGCAGCCCCTCGCGGGTGCTCTGGCCCGAGGCGGGCATCACGAAGCTCGACCTCGCGGAGTACCTCGTCACGGTGGGCGACGCCTTCGTCCGGGCGAACGGCGACCGGCCGATCTCGCTGCAGCGGTTCCCCGGCGGCGTCGACGGCGAGCAGTTCTTCTCGAAGAACCCGCCCAAGGGTGCGCCCGACTACGTCCGCTCGGTGACGGTGACCTACCCGAGTGCCCGGTCACACCCGCAGCTCGTGATCGACGAGCCGGCCGTGGCGGTGTGGGCCGCACAGATGAACACGGTGGTGTTCCACCCGTGGGCCTCTCGTGCCGAGGACAGCGACCACCCGGACCAGCTCCGCATCGACCTCGACCCGCAGCCCGGCACCGACTTCGGCGACACGGTGCCGGTGGCCGAGGAACTCCGGAAGGTCCTCGACGAGGTCGGCCTGACCACCTGGATCAAGACGAGCGGCAACCGTGGCCTGCACGTGTTCGCACCGATCCGCCCCGAGCACGAGTTCCTCGAGGTGCGGCATGCAGTGATCGCTGCGGCGCGCGAGCTCGAACGCCGGATGCCCGACCGGGTCACGACGGCGTGGTGGAAGGAGGAGCGAGGACAGCGGATCTTCGTCGACTTCAACCAGGCGAACCGCGACCGCACGATGGCCGGTGCCTACAGCCCCCGAGCTCTGGCGCACGCATCGGTGTCGACGCCGATCGCGTGGGAGGAACTGCGCACCGCGGACCCGACGACCTTCACGATCCGCACGGTGCCGGAACGGCTGCGGACCACCGGCGACCCGTGGGAGTCGATGGGGGAGCAGCCGGGCAGCATCGCGCCGCTGCTCGAGTGGTGGGAGCGGGACCTGGCGAACGGCGAGGGTGAGCTGCCGTTCCCGCCCGACTTCCCGAAGATGCCGGGGGAGCCGCCGCGCGTGCAGCCCTCACGGGCGAAGAAGCCCAGCTGAGGCCCAGCGGCCGAACCTCAGGCTGCGGAGGAGACGTCCCGCTGACGGTCCGGGTCCTCGACGCGCGTGGTGTGCGTCGGCAGCCCGATGCTGGCGGTGTGCAGGCGGGTCAGCCGCGACCAGGTGCCGCGGTGCACGTCGGTGATGCCGTCGACGATCACGAGCCGAGTCCGACCGTGACGAGGGCGAGCGCCGTGGCGGTCACGCCGGCGATGGCGCTGATGACCGCGCTGAGCTGCAGGACGCGCTGGCGCCGTGCCTCTCGGACTTCTGTGAAGGGGCTCCGCCGAGGGTGGCGGACAAGCGTGCTGGTGCTCATGTCGATCCGCTCCGATCCGGGCGTCCGAACTGGACGCCTCGTGCTGCTGAGATCATCCTGGCACGGGTTCGCTAGTTCGGCTAACTACTTTTCCCCGAACGTGACAGAACAGCGACAAACGGACACCGCAGTGCGTTCCGTCGTCAGGACAGCACGTCGTTCAGGTCGTACGCACTCGGCACCTCGAGCTGCTCGAACCCGCACGACGTCGCGTCACGGTCGGGCCGCCACCGCTCGAACTGCACGGTGTGCCGGAACCGGTCGCCCTCCATCTGGTCGTACCGGACCTCGAGCACCAGCTCCGGCGCCAGCCGGACGAACGACGTGTCGCGACCCGACGAGAACCGCGACCGTTCCCCGTCACCGGTGACGGGCCTCCCGTCCGCATCGCGGAGCACGACGGGCTCGAGCTCGTCGATCAACGCGGCCCGGCGCTTGTCAGAGAAGGCGGAGACGCCGCCGACCTGGCGGAGCTCGCCGTCCGCGTCGTACAGCCCGACGAGCAGCGACCCGACGCCGGAGCCGCTCTTGTGCACGCGGTAGCCGATGGCGACGACGTCGGCGGTGCGGTGGTGCTTGATCTTGAGCATCGAGCGCTTGTTCGGTTCGTACGGCCGCGCTCGGGGCTTCGCGACGACGCCGTCGAGCCCGGCGCCCTCGAACGTGGTGAGCCACTCGCGCGCCTGCTCGACCTCGAGGGTGGTGCGGGTGACGAAGAGCGGGTCGGTCATCGCCTCGCCGAGATGCTCCAGGCGCTCGCGGCGCTCGTCGAAGGGGCGGTCCACCAGCTCCTCGCCGTCCACCGCCAGCAGGTCGAAGGCCACGAACTGCGCCGGCGTCTCGACGCTGAGCTTGGCGATCCGCGAGGCTGCCGGATGGATGCGCTGCGACAGCGCCTCCCAGTCGAGGCGCTCGGCACCGGGTTCCCCAGAGCGCAGGATCACCTCGCCGTCCAGGACGACCGGGTGGTCGCGGCCGCCGAACTGGGCGCGGAACGCCTCGACGAGCTCGGGGAAGTACCGGGTGAGCGGCTTGGCGCCGCGGCTCCCGATCTCGACGTCGTCACCGTCGATGGTCACGATGCCCCGGAAGCCGTCCCACTTCGGTTCGTACCGCAGCCCGCCCTTCGTGCTGTCCGGATCGGGGACGGTGGCGACGGCCTTGGCGAGCATCGGTGCGATCTCCATGGGTCCTGTCTACTCGCGGGCGTCGGCGGGGCTGCGCACTTCGTGAGCAGGAATGGTCGGGTCCGGCTCGACGACCCGACATCTTCTGCTCACGATGCGCGGCCGGGAGGCCCGGATCACCCCGGGCAGGTCGGCGCGCGTCGGTAGGGTGGCCGGCGTGACGACCGTGCCCCCGCCGGCAGCGCCGGCCCCGGAACCGATCAGCCCCGTGCAGGCCGCTGCGCTCCGTGATGGCGTCCTGCCACCCGTCGAGCAGGTCCGGCCGGGTATCTGGACCCTCGCGGTGCCGTTCCGGTTCGGGGTGCCCGACGCGACCCTGGTCTACGTCGTCGAGGGGTCGGACGGCTCGCTCGCGGTGATCGACCCCGGGTGGTCGGCCGACGGCGGGCTCGACGAGCTACGGCACGGGCTCGCCGCGATAGGACGGACCCTGGACGACGTGTCGCTCGTGGCCGTGACGCACCTGCACGCCGACCACCTGGGTGCCGCGGCGGCCATCCGGCGGGCGACGGGAGCACGCGTGGCGATGCACAGCCTCGAGGTCCGGGCGCTCGAACGGGAACGCGCCGACGCCGAGCGGAACGACGCCGACATCGCGACGTGGGGGCTGCCGGAACACCTGCGGGCCGGGGTCGTCGAGGCCTGGGGCAGCGGACGCCGGATCGGGATGGGCCGGATCGAGGCGCCGTACGCCGACGTGCTGCTCGAGGACGGCGACCTGCTGCCGATCCCCGGTCGGACGATCCGCGCGCTGTGGACCCCGGGGCACACGAGCGGGCACGTGTGCTTCCTCGACGAGGCCGACGGCCTGCTGTTCTCCGGCGACCACGTGCTGCCGCGGATCAACTCCGGCATCGGACTCGGCGGCCGGACCAGGACGAACCCGCTCGGCGACTACCTGGCATCCCTCGCGCGGCTCGACCCGTACGCCGACCTCGAGGTCTGCCCGGGGCACGAGTACCGGTTCCGCGACGTCGTCACCCGCGCGCAGACCCTGGCCCGGCACCGGGAGGAACGCTCGCGCCACGTCGCCGCGGCCCTCGACGCGCTGGACCGTCCGACGCTGTTCGAGGTCGCCGCCCGGGTGCCCTTCAGCGGCGGGATCGAGTCGATGACCGGGTTCCTGCTCGCGAGCGCCCTGACGCAGACGGCCTTCCACGCGGACCTGCTCGGGCGGGCCGACGAGGTGCGACCCGCCTGACGAACGCCGCGGCCGCGCGGGTCAGCCGAGCGTCGTCGCCAGGCGCTCGATCGTCGTCTTCGCGTCGGCGAACTCCGCGGCGGCGTGCTCTGCCAGCGGTGCGAGGTCCGGCAGCCGATCTGCCAGGGTCGCGCTGACGGTGATCGGGTACAGCTTCATGCCGAGCGCGGTGCCGAGCACGATGTGCAGGACGGGGGAGCCGTGGTCCCAGCCCTCGGTCGGAGTGCCGGCGTCGTAGGTCGCGCCGCGGCTCACCACGGTGACGACGGGGCGTCCGGCCAGGGGCTGCACGCCGCCGGTCAGGATGCCGGGCACGTGGATGCGGTCGATCCAGGCCTTCAGGGTCGACGGCACCGTGTAGTTGTACAGCGGCGCACCCACCACGACGACGTCGGCGGCCAGGAGCTCGTCGATGACCTCCTGACGAAGGGCCTCGGCCTCGGGCGCGACGGTCTCCTCGGCGGTGCGGTCGGCGGCCGCCCAGTGCAGCGCCGAGCTCTCCAGGTGGGGGAGCTGGTCGACGTGCAGGTCCCGCCGGACGACCGTGTACTCCGGGCCGCGGGCGCGCCAGGCGTCGGCGAAGGCCGCGGTCAGTGCGCGCGAGCGGGAGTGGGACAGGTCGGCCGAGGAGTCGATGTGCAGCAGCGTGGGCATGTCGCCAACGCTACCGGCGCGGACCCGGCCGGGCGCGGATGCGAAACGGCCCCGCCTGCTCCGGTGGAGGAGCAGGCGGGGCCGTCACGGGCCTCCCGTCCACCGCGCGGGCACGCGACGGACGGGAGACGTCTCAGGGTGTCAGCGCTGGGCGCGACGACGACGCGCGAAGCGGGCGCCGATGAGGCCGGCACCGGCGACGAGCAGGCCCAGGGCCCACGGCAGCGCGTCGGTGGTGTCCGAACCGGTGTAGGCGAGCTGGCCGCCGGTGTTGACCGGGGCGACCGGGGCCGCTGCCGGCGCGACCGGGGTCGGGTCGGCGATACCGGCGACCGCGGTCGGCTGGACGTCCACGGCGAACGAGGTGGCGAAATCGCCGGCGGCGACCGTGAGGTTGTGGATCGAGGCGTGCGGGAACGTGACGCCGATGAAGCCGAACTCACCGATCTCGGGGTCTGCGGCGATGACGTCGGTCGAGACGTCCGACGTCACGGTGGGCGTGATCGACTCGTCGTCCTCGCCCAGGACCTCGTTGCCGAACCGATCGACGACCGTGCCGGTCACGATGAGCGTCCCACCCTGCTTGATCGTGGGGCGACCGCCGTCGACCTCGGTGCCGACCTGGCCACCGTCGCCGTCACCCTGCGTGATGACGGTGTAGACCTTGCCGTCCGGGTCGATGATCCACGTGGTGCGCTTCTTGGTGTCGTTCTCGTCGAAGTCGAAGGCTCCGGCGCGGTCGGTCGTGTAGACGAACAGGCCGAGCGGCGCACCGGCCTCGACGTTGAGCGAAACGTACTGCGTGGTCGTCTCGGTGCCACTGGTCGCCGTGACGGCGAAGGTCCAGTCCCACGCCTCGGTGGTGACGCCACTGAGCTCACCGGTCGAGGCGTCGAAGGTCAGACCGTAGGGGAGCTGGTCCGCGGGGGACATCTCGTCCTCCGGGAACTCCTCGGCGTACTCGGCGTCGTCCTCGTCGAACCAGGCGAGGCTGTACTTCGGCTCCGGGAAGCCCTGCGCACGGAAGGTGTGCGAGAAGGCGTCACCGGCGGCGGTGCTCAGCTCGAGCGGGCTGTCCTGCGTGGCACCGGCCTTGGTGGGCTGGCCGTCCTCACCGAGGAACGCCGGGGTCTGCGTCACGGCGGCGGTGGCCTCGGACTCGACCGTGGAGGTCTCGGTCGCGCCGGGCAGCGTGCCCGTCACGGCGACCGTGATGGTCTTGCGGACGTCGGTCGGGTCGACGACGTAGCTCGCGGCCTTCGACAGGACGTTGCCGTCCTGGTCGGTCCACGAGTACTTGTACCCCGCCTCGTCGTCGAAGCCGGTGACGACGGCGACGAGTCGGGTGCCGACCTTGGCCGTGCCCTCGATGGTGACGGTGGCGTCGGCGGCCTTGGCCGTGACGTCCGGCTTCGGGGTCTCGGTCGGCTTCGGAGCCTCGGTGGCGGCTGGCGCGGTGGTCTCCGGCGCGGCGGGCTCGGTGGCCTCGGGGGTGGGCGCCGGGGCTTCCTCGGCCGGAGCCGGGGTCTCGGGCGCGGTCTCGACGGGCGGGTCCGTCGGCGTGGGCGTCTCGCTGCCCTCGGCCGGGGTCGGGGCCGGCGTCTCGGCGGCCACGATCGGCTGCGTCGTGTCGAGCGTCTCGGCGTTGGCGGCCGTCGCGGTCATGATGCCGAGGCCGGTGGTCAGGCCGACCAGGGCGACGGTGGTGCCGACGGCGCAGGCGCGACGGACAGTGGAGGTGCTGCGGTGCACGGGATCCCCCAGGGATTCGGTCTGGGCTCTTCGCCCAGATCATGTGAATTTGCCGAGAATGTCGGCGTTCTCGGATCGTAGCGGGATGACGTTGCCGGGCTGTGACGATTCACCGGAATGTGACCCGGGTTGGGGGTGCGTGCGGGAAACCGCCGGACCCCCGCACGCGCGGCGTGCCCTGTGGGCGCGGAAGGACGGACGGGAGGCGCGGTGCGGGCCCGCACCGCGCCTCCCGTCCGTCCGGGGCCGCGTCTCAGGCGCGACGGCGACGCAGGCGGTGGACCAGCAGACCGCCGCCGGCGGCGAGCAGGCCCAGCGCCCACGCAAGCGGCCCGGAGGCGTCAGCGCCCGTGTAGGCGAGGTGCCCACCGCCGCCGGCCGTCGGGGTCGTGTCGCCGACGGTCGCGACCGACGGCCGCACGTCCACGTCGAACGTGGTCGAGACGCCACCGAGGGCGACCGTGATGGTGTGCGGCGAGGCATGCGGGAACCCGACGCGGGGCTCCCACTCGCCGTACGGCAGCGTCACTTCGTCGCTGGCCACGCTGCTCGTCACGACGGGCTGCGCGCCGTCGGACTCCTTCGTGCTGTTCCCGAACGCGTCGAGCGCCGTCACCCGGACGACCATCGTCGCCCCCTGGGCCACCGGGACGGCGTCGACCGGGATCGACTTCGGGCTCTCCGCGAAGATCTCGCGCAGGCCCTCGGCGTCGCGGAGCCACCCCTTCGGCGACCCGATCGTGCCGACGAGCAGGCTGAGTTCCTCCGTCGCGGCGGGACGGATGGACAGGTGGACGTACTGGGTGGCAGCGCGGGACCCGTTCATGGCCATGACCTGGAAGTCGTACTCGCCGGCCACCGTCGGGGCACCGCTCAGGACCCCGCTCGTGTCACCGACGGCGAGGCCGAGCGGTGCGATCGGGTGTTCGTTGCCCGGGACGGGGAACGCCGTCGGGCCGGTCAGCAGGACGTAGTGCAGCTCCGTCGACGATCCCGTCGCGGTGAAGGTGCGCTCGATCTGCTCGCCCGCGGTGGTCTCGATGCGGATGGGGGACTCGGGCGTCGAGGGTTCGGTGAACGTGATGGTGTCCGGGGCGGCGGGCTCGTCGGTGTCCTCGGCGCCGACGACGACCTCGAACGACGTGGAGACGCCCCCTTCGGAGACCGTCACGGTCCGGGTGCCGGTGCCGCCGAAGGTCACGGTGTTCGAGGAGTCCCCGTCGTTCCACACCGCCGAGTCGGAGTCGTCCGTGCTCGTGACGATCGAACGGGGGTAGTCCGGACCCGGCGTGGTCCGGTTGCCGTACGCGTCGACCGCGAGCCCGGCGAGCGTGAGCGGCGTGTCCTCGGCGACGGGGATGCTCGGCACGATGCGGACGCGGCCCTGACCGGCGGCCTGTTCCCAGATCGTGCCGTCGGTCTCGACCTGCCACAGCCCGTTGTAGTCGGGGGTGGCGACGCCGAACGTCACGCCCACAGGGTCACCGGGTGCGACCGTCAGCTCGACGTACTGCGTGATCTCGGTCGAGCCGCTCAGGGCGACGACCTGGAACCGGAAGGTCCCGGCCTCCTTCGGATCGCCGCTCAGGACGCCGGTGTCGACGTTGACCCAGTAGTCGGAGGACGGGGCGTCCTGGATGGCGTAGCCGACGGTGCCGTCGCCGCCGGTGGTCTCGAAGGTGCGTGTGAAGGGCGTGCCGCTGGTGGCGGTGAGCTCGATCGGGTCCTCGGCGGTCGACGGTTCCGTGAAGGCGAGATCGCTGCCGTCGTCGGCCGCGCGTGCCGCGGGTGCCGCAGGCGCCGCAGGTGCGGCGGGTGCCGTGGGCTCTGGTGCCGCCGTTTCCGGGACCGCAGTCGGCGTCGGGTCGGTGGACGGGCCTCCCGGCTGCTCGGCGGTGTCGACCGTCGTGACGGGCGCGGCGGGCGTGATGGGCGCGGCGGGCTCGGCCGGCGTACCGGGTGTCGCCGTGCTCGTGGCGGTCGTGGGCTCGGCCGCGACGGCGGTCGCGGCGCCGATGCCGAACGCCGACGACGCGGTGACGATGGCGACGGCTGCGCCGATGGCAGCGACCCGTCGCGTGGTGGAGGTGCAGGGCTGGTTCATGGGATCCCCCTCGGATGCCGGACGGGGCACCGGGAGGTGCCCTCATCCAGGAGATGTCTGCGTCGACAAGATCCTGACGGATGCACAGGTCTCGATCCGGTCACGGTGCCGTCTCGCGTGCGCGCTGGCTGGCGTGCGCGTCGGCTGGCGTGCGCCGGATGGCGTATGCGCTGGCGGATCAGTCGCCGACGGCCGCCGCCGCGCGCTCGAGCGCGTCACGGAGTGCGCGGACCGCCGGGGACGACGACCCCGCGGACCGCACCACGGTGAAGATCGTGCGTCGCGGCCCCTCCGGCAGCTCGAGCAGCCGACAGGTCGTCGTCCGACCGGTCCACATCAGGTCCGGCATCAGGCTCACCGCGTTGCCCGACTCGACCAGGCGGATCTGCGTCTGCAGATCGGCGGTCTCGTACCGGACGTCGGGCTCGAAGCCCCAGCGCCGACAGACCTGCTCCGCGAAGTGCCGCGACGCGGTGCCGCGGGGTTCCATCACCCAGGGCATGGTGCGGGCGTCCTCGAGCGACGACACCGGGCGCAGGGCCGTGTCGAGCGGGGGCAGGGCGAGCCGGACGGCGTCGGTCGTCAGGTCGGAGCGGTCGAGTCCGGGCAGGTGCGGAGCGGCGTGCGCCGGGTACTGCTCGGCGATGACCATGTCGAAGTCACGGGCCCACGTCTCGTTCAGTGCGGTCTCCGGTTCCCGCTGGACCATCTCGACCCGGACGTCGGGGTGTTCCGTGGCCATCTCGTGCAGGGCGCTCGGCATCAGGGCGAGGGCCGCGGACTGGAACACGGCGACCCGGACGCGGCCCTGCACGGACGACAGGGTGTCCTCGACCTGGGACTGCGCGTGCTCGAGGACGTCGAGTACCTGGCCCGCCGCGGCCACCAGCACCTCGGCCTGCGGGGTGAGCTGGAGCCGTCGCCCGGCCTTGCGGAGGAGCTGCACGCCGGCCTCCCGCTCCAAGGCGCTCAGCTGCTGCGAGACCGCCGACGGAGTGAAGTTCACGGCCTCGGCGACGGCCGCGATCGTGCCGCGGATGGACAGCTCACGGAGGAGCACGAGACGGCGGACGTCGAGCATGGTCCGACGCTAGCCGGATCAGGACCGGAACGGTAGCGGAACTGAACGGTATCCATCAGGAACGCTCACTTCCGCTACCGCATCCCCGACCTCCACACTGAACCCATGACGACGCTGCACGAGGACTCCGCCATCGACCACGACGCCCTGGCGGACCAGTCCGTCGCGCTCGTCCGACAGTGGCTCGCCGAGGCCGAGTCCTACCCGGTCGACGGCTCCGCGAAGCAGCTCGCCGGCGTGCTCGCCGACCCCGCCGGACTCGACTTCGCCGTCGGGTTCGTCGACGGGGTCGTGCGACCGGAGGACCTCGCCGTCGCCGCCCGCAAGCTCCGCCAGATCGCCCCGGACGCCCCCGGGTTCCTGCCCGCCGCGCTCCGCGGACTCGTCCGGCTCGGCGGCGGCATGGCCCCGATGCTGCCGAACGTCGTGGTCCCCATCGCCCGACGCGTCCTCCGCAACATGGTCGGCCACCTGATCGTCGACGCCACCGACTCCAAGCTCGGCCCGGCCATCGCCGGCATCAAGCGCGACGGCGTCCGCCTCAACGTCAACCTGCTCGGCGAGGCCGTCCTGGGCGAGCGCGAAGCCGCCCGCCGACTCGAGGGCACGCACAAGCTCCTGGCCCGCGACGACGTCGACTACGTCTCCATCAAGGTGTCCTCGACCGTGCACCCGCACTCGCCGTGGGCGTTCGGCCACGCGGTGGACGACATCGTCGAGCAGCTCCGACCGCTCTTCCAGCGTGCCGCAGCCGCCACCCCGGCCAAGTTCATCAACCTCGACATGGAGGAGTACAAGGACCTCGACCTCACCATCGCGGTGTTCACGAAGCTCCTCGACGAGCCCGAGTTCCTCGGCCTCGAAGCCGGCATCGTGCTGCAGGCGTACCTGCCCGACGCGCTCGCCGCGATGCAGGAGCTGCAGGACTGGTCCGCCGCCCGCCGTGCCCGCGGCGGTGCCGGCATCAAGGTCCGTCTGGTGAAGGGCGCGAACCTGCCGATGGAGCAGGTCGAGGCCTCGGTCCACGGCTGGCCGCTCGCCACCTGGCACACCAAGCAGGACTCGGACACCAACTACAAGCGCGTGCTCGACTGGGCGCTCACCCCGTCGCGCGTCGAGAACGTCCGCGTCGGTGTCGCCGGGCACAACCTGTTCGACGTCGCGCACGCCTGGCTGCTCGCCGGTGAGCGCGGCGTGCGGGACGGCATCGAGTTCGAGATGCTGCTCGGCATGGCGCAGGGGCAGGCCTCGGCCGTGAAGAACACCGTCGGTTCGCTCCTGCTCTACACGCCGGTCGTCCACCCGGGCGAGTTCGACGTCGCGATCGCCTACCTGATCCGCCGTCTCGAAGAGGGTGCGTCGCAGGACAACTTCATGTCCGCGGTCTTCTCGCTGGTGTCCTCGCCGCCACTGTTCGCCCGCGAAGAGGAGCGCTTCCGCGCGTCCCTGGTGCCGCTCGCGACGCCCGAGGGTCTCGAAGCGCCGGCCTCCCACCGTGTCGCCGACCGGTACGCCGCCGTCGGCCGCCCCGGCCCCGGCCACTTCGAGAACACCCCGGACAGCGACCCGTCGGTCGGCGCCGTCCGCGCCTGGGGCGACGCCATCACCGCACGGGTCGCCTCGTCGACGCTCGGCGTCCGCGCCGTCCAGGAGGCCCGGGTCGACTCCGCCACGGCGCTCGACACCGCGCTCGGTCGTGCCAAGGCCGCCGGTGCGGTCTGGGGGACCTGGTCCGGTGGTGCACGTGGCGCCGTGCTGCACGCCGTCGGCGACGCACTCGAGGCGAACCGCGCCGCCCTCATCGAGGTCATGGCGTCGGAGACCGGCAAGACCATCGACCAGGCCGACCCCGAGGTGTCCGAGGCGATCGACTTCGCGCACTTCTACGGCACCCTGGCGTCCTCGCTCGACGACGTCGACGGTGCGAGCTTCACGCCCGCAGCGCTCACCCTGGTCGCGCCGCCGTGGAACTTCCCCGTCGCGATCCCCGCCGGATCGACCCTCGCCGCGCTGGCGGCCGGGTCCGCCGTCGTGCTGAAGCCCGCGCCGCCCGCCGAGCGCTCCGGCGCCGTGCTCGCCTCGATCATCGAGACCGCGCTCGACGCCCACGGGGCACCGGCCGACGTGCTCGCGTTCCTGCAGGTGTCGGAGAACGACCTCGGGCAGCAGCTCATCGCGTCGCCGATGGTCGACCAGGTCATCCTCACCGGTGCGTACGAGACGGCCGAGCTGTTCCGCTCGTTCCGCCCCGACCTGCCGCTGCTCGCCGAGACCTCGGGCAAGAACGCCGTGATCGTCACGCCGTCGTCCGACCTCGACCTCGCCGTGAAGGACGTCGTCGCGTCGGCGTTCGGGCACGCCGGCCAGAAGTGCTCGGCCGCGTCCCTCGTCGTCATGGTGGGCTCGGTCGCGAAGTCGAAGCGCTTCCGGAACCAGCTGCTCGACGCGGTGGCCTCGCTCACGGTGGGGTACCCGACCGACGCCGCGACGCAGATGGGTCCCGTCATCGAGCCGGCCTCGGGCAAGCTGCTCGACGGCCTGACGAAGCTCGGCGCGGGGGAGTCCTGGGCCGTCGAGCCGAAGCAGCTCGACGAGACCGGCAAGCTCTGGAGCCCGGGTGTCCGACAGGGCGTCCGCCGCGGCTCGGAGTTCCACCGCACCGAGTACTTCGGCCCGATCCTCGGCATGATGACCGCGGACTCGCTCGACGAGGCGATCGACATCGTGAACGAGGTCGACTACGGCCTGACCTCGGGCCTGCACTCGCTCGACCCGGCCGAGATCGGCACGTGGCTGTCGCGGATCCAGGCGGGCAACCTCTACGTCAACCGCGGCATCACGGGCGCCATCGTCCGGCGTCAGCCGTTCGGCGGGTGGAAGAAGTCGGCCGTGGGCGCCGGCACGAAGGCCGGTGGGTTGAACTACCTGCTCGGGCTCGGGTCGTGGACGCCGGCGGCCGTTGCATCCGGTGTCGCCGTGTCGGGTCCGGTCTCGGCGTTCGCCCGGGCTGCCGAGGTGTCCTCGCCGATGCTCGACCGTGCGCTGGCGTCCGATGAGCAGGCGTGGTCGACGCTGTTCGGCACCGCGACCGACGTCTCCGCGCTCTCCGCCGAGCGGAACATCGCCCGGTACCTGCCGTTCCCGTCGGTGCAGGTGCGGCTGGCCGCGGTCGCCGACTCGGACACGGACGCTGATGCCTCGGTGATCGAGCTCGTCCGCGTCGTCGCCGCTGCGCTCCGTGCCGGCACGACGATCGAGGTCTCCACGGCCGCGACGCTGCCGTCGTCCGTCGCCGCGGCGATCCGTTCGCTGCCGATCGTCCGTTCGCTGTCGCAGACGGTGTCCGACGCGGCCTTCGCGAGCTCGGTCGCCTCGGGTCCCTCGACCCGGGTGCGGCTCATCGGCGGCGACACCTCGGCGCTGTACTCGGCCGTCGGTGGTCGCCCGGACGTCGCGGTGTACGGCGGCCCGGTGACCGAGGCCGGGCGGCTCGAGATCCTGCCGTTCGTCCGCGAGCAGGCGGTGTCCATCACGGCGCACCGCTTCGGCACGCCGAACCACCTGACCGACGACCTGATCTGACCCCGGACTGCGGCGCTTCGGTTGTGCGGCGAGCGGAACGTCGTCCACGGGGCTGTCCGGTCGCCGCACGGCCTCGGGTGCTTCGGAGGGACCGAGCGTTGCCTCGGGTGCGCGTCGCAACCACGGCGCGCAACCCTGAGGAGCTCCACCATGACCGAGCCGTTCGCACGCCCGACCGCCCTGGCCCACGTCCGTGTCACCGTGACCGACATCCACCGGAGCAAGGCCTTCTACCAGCTGCTGCTCGGCACGGATCCGGCGATCGACTTCAGCGACCAGGTCGACGAGCCGGGTGTCCGCGAGGATCGCGAGCGTTTCTACGGCGGATCGGTGTTCCGGCTCGGTGACCAGGTGTTCGGACTCCGTCCGGTCGCTCCCGCAGGGCAGACGTTCGATCCGGACACCGTCGGCCTCGACCACGTGAGCTTCGTCGTGGGTTCGGTCGACGAGCTGCACGAAGCGGCCGCCCGACTCGATGCCGCGGGTGTCGAGCACGGCGAGGTCACCGACCTCGGCGACGCCGGCATGGTGATCCTGTCCGTGCAGGACCCCGACGACATCAACCTCGAGCTGGCTGCACTGAAGGGCTGAGGTCGTCAGTCGGCGACGGCGGCCTGCTGCGCGACCATCGAGCCGGTCACGAGCTCGCGGAGCTCGGCGGGCAGCGGGATCGGTCGGCGGGCGCCCTCGCGGTCGATGATGACGTGCACGAACTCACCGGTGGCGAGCAGGGCGCCGTCGGACTGCCGGAACAGGCCGAACTCCCACGACAGGCTCGTGGTGCCGAGGTGCTTCGAGCGCATCCCGACCTCGATGACGTCCGGCCAGACGGCCGACTCGACGAACCGGCAGCTCGACGACACCAGCACGGCGATCCACTCCGACGAGAACGGGTCGAGCCCGGCGGCCTCGCGGAACCAGTACGTCGACGCGTTGTCCATCGCCGAGTAGTAGATCGTGTTGTTGACGTGCCCGAACATGTCGTTGTCGTTCCACCGGGTGGGGTAGGAGCGGCGGAACGGGTACTCGTCGATGGTCATCGGTCTCCGATCGGTGGTGCGGGTGTGGCGTGCACCGCGTCGGGCCGCAGGACGTACTCGAACGCCGCACGGGCCCGGTCGGGATCAGGAGTCTCACCGGAGATGAACTCGGCGTAGGTGAACGACTCGGAGATCCGGACGAGCAGCCGTGCGAGCTCCTCAGCCGACAACGGTGCCGGATCGAACGTACCGGACGACTCCTGCTGCTCGATGAGAGCGGTCACCCGGGCGACGAAGCGGCTCTGTACGTCACTGTCCGAGGTGGTGAGCAGACGCATCGCCCGAGCGGGTTCGCGCGTCAGGAACGCCCGGAAGTACGGGGCGTCGATCAGGTCGGCGGTGAACCGGTCGAGCACGACGACGAGCCGGGCTGCTCCGGTCGCCCCGATCTCGTCGGCGGCGTGGGTGGCTCCGTCGAGGGTCGGGACTGCGAGGGACCACAGGATCTCGGACAGCAACCGGTCACGGTTGCCGACCCAGCGGAACAGCGACGTGCGGTCGACGCCGAGTGCGGCAGCCAACGCCCCCATGTCGATCCGTGAGCCGGCGATGAAGGTGTGACGGGCCTCCCGGAAGGCGCGCAGCGCAGAGTCTGATGTGTACACGCGATCCTCTCTTGCAACGTTTTCGAGAATGATGCATCGTGGTTCCCATGTCAACGACGATGCCCGCGACGCCCCTGCTCGAATCGGACTTCTACGGCTTCCAGCAACAGCTCACCGAGCAGGAGCGCGCGTCGCTCGGGCAGCTCCGGCAGTACCTCGAGCGCGAGGTCGCGCCCATCGCCGACGCGTACTGGGCGCGCGCCGAGTTCCCGATGCAGGTGATCGCGCCGCTGGCCGAGCTCGGCATGTACGGGCCCGGCGTCCCGCTCGTGCGGCAGTTCGAGAACTCGGCCGTGTACCGCGGCTGGGCGGCCCTCGAACTCGGACGCGTGGACGCGAGCGTCGCCACCTTCATCGGCGTGCAGTCCGGCCTGGCGATGAACTCGATCGCGGTCGCCGGCAGCGACGAACAGCAGCGCGAGTGGCTCCCGCGGATGGCCACGGGTGAGATCGTCGGGGCGTTCGGGCTCACCGAGCCGTACTCCGGCAGCGACTCCGCGAAGGGCCTGCGCACCACCGCCCGGCGCGAGGGCGACGAGTGGGTGCTCGACGGCGAGAAGCGCTGGATCGGCAACGCCACCTTCGCCGACGTCGTCGTGATCTGGGCGAAGGACGTCGCCGACGGTCAGGTCAAGGGCTTCCTCGTCACCACCGACACCGCGGGCTTCACCGCGACGAAGATCGAGGACAAGATCGCGCTGCGCGGCGTGCAGAACGCTGACATCGTCATGCAGGACGTCCGGGTGCCCGAGTCGCGCCGGCTGCAGAACGCGACGTCGTTCCGCTCCACCGCCGAGGTGCTCCGACTGACCCGCACCGAGGTCGCCTGGCAGGCCGTCGGCATCGCGGTCGGTGCGTACGAGGCCGCGCTGGCCTACGCCCGCGAGCGGATCCAGTTCGGCAAGCCGATCGCCGCCCACCAGCTCGTGCAGGACCTGCTCGTCAAGTCGCTGTCGAACATCACGGCCTCGATCGCACTGTGCACGCAGGCCTCGGCCATGCAGGACGCCGGGGTCGGTGGCGACGAGCACTCGGCGATGGCCAAGGCGTTCGCCACCGCGAAGATGCGGGAGACCGTCGCCTGGTGCCGCGAAGTACAGGGCGGCAACGGCATCGTGCTCGACAAGGGCGTGGCCCGGTTCTTCGCCGATGCCGAGGCGATCTACTCGTACGAGGGCACGCGCGAGGTCAACACCCTGATCGTCGGCCGGGCGATCACCGGGCAGGCCGCGTTCGTCTAGCGGCCCACCCGGCTCGCCCCGGTTCGCCGGACGGGTGCGCTACCCGAGCAGCGCCGGCCGCTCCCACTCCTGGTCGAGCACGTGCTGCCCGAGGAACGCGAACACCGTCTCGTACCAGACCACCGCGTGCTGCGGAGCGAGCACCCAGTGGTTCTCGTCCGGGAAGTACAGGAACCGGTGCGGCATCGAGCCGTCCGGCGCCGCGTGGTGCTCCGCGAGTTCGGACCAGAGCCGCAGCCCCTCGCCGATCGGCACCCGGTAGTCCTTGTCGCCGTGGATGACGAGCATCGGTGACGTGATGTCACCCACGAACCGGTGCGGGTCGTTCGCCGCGATCCCCTCGGCGTCGAAGATCGACGACCAGTACTGCGACGAGTCCGTCGTGCCGTTGAACTGGTCGAGCGCCCACAGGCTCGCGTGGGTGACGATCGCCCGGAACCGGTCGGTGTGCCCGGCGACCCAGTTCGCCATGTACCCGCCGAACGACCCACCCATCGCGGCGGTCCGGGTCGCGTCGATGTCCGCCCGCGCCTCGACCACGTCGGTGATCGCCATCAGGTCGGTGTACGGCGCCTGGCCCCAGGCGTTCCAGCCGCGGTTCACGAAGTCGAGCCCGTAGCCGGTGGACAGCGCGGGGTCCGGCAGCAGCACGGCGTAGCCCCGGGCTGCGAGCAACATCGGGTTCCAGCGCCAGGACCACTGGTTCCACGAGTTGAGCGGTCCGCCGTGGATCCACAGGACGAGCGGGTGCGGCCCGTCGCCCTCGGGCACGACCAGCCAGCCGCGCACCCGGGCGCCGTCGGCTGCGGTCGTCTCGACCTCTTCCAGGTGGGCGGGCACGTCCGGCAGGGGCGCCGGCGTCGCCAACGGGGTCACCGTGCCGTCCGTCGCGATCCGCACCGGGTGCAGCGGGGCCGCCCAGGAGGCCCGGAGCGCCACGACCACGCCCGTCGCCGCCGCCACGCGCAGGCTCGAGTACGCCCAATCATCGTGCGTCAGCTGCTCGACGGCCCCGCCATCGAGGGGGATGCGGAAGACCGGCGCGCGGCCGTCCTGGTCGGCGACCGTCAGGAGCGCGCGGTCACCGTGCTCGAACACGAGCTCGCTCGGCCAGCGGTCCCAGTCAGTCGCGACGCGGCGGGCGTCGGAGCCGTCGATGCCGGCGACCCAGACCTCCTGCTGGTTCGCGCCGGCCGGGGTGGAGCGGACGGTGCGGACCCAGGCGATCGTCCTGCCGTCGCGGCTGAGCGCTGGCATCTCGTGGTCGACGTCGACGTCGTCGAACAGCACCGTGCGGTGGCCGCTGGACAGGTCGATGGTGACGAGCGTCGAGCGGTCCCCACGGGCCTCCCGGACGCCCACGGAGGCCAGCAGGACCGAACCGTCGGGCGTGAGCGCCCCGTCGACGTGGTCGAGCGAGCGTCCGGGGGCCGGTGTGCGGTCGACGGGCTGGACGGGCTCGGCGCTGGCGCCGACGGCGTCGCTGCCGGTGTCGCTGTCGCTGTCGGCCGTCTCGAGCGTCAGCACGTGCGTCTGGGCCGGCCCGAGGTCGTGGTCCCAGTACCGGACCGGGTAGGTCTCGTGCAGGATCGCGCGGACCTGCTTGTCCTTCCGGCTCTTCCGGAGCTCCGCGTCGGCCTCGAGCACGGTCGCGGGGTCGGAGCCGGCCCCCGGCAGCAGGTCGGCGGTCAGCGCCACGACGTCCGACGAGGCCGCGGTGGCCAGGACCCCACCGACGCCGCCGGCCAGGCGGGTGAGCGGACGTGCCTCGCCACCGTTCGCAGGCAGCACCCAGAGCTGGGCTGTCTCGAGGTCGGTGGCGTCGGCGTCGGGCCGGGCGGAGACGAAGAGCAGGTCGCCGGTGCGGGTGAAGGCGATGCCGCCCTCGCCCTTGGCGGAGCGCGTGAGGCGGACCGGGCGTGCGGCGGGTGTGCCGGCGTCGTCCGCGTCCTCGGCCTCGGCTGCTGGTACCTGCCAGATCGACCGGCGGTACCCGGTGCCGTCGGGGTCGAGGGCACTGACCGTCAGGGCGACGCGGGTGCCGTCGGGGCTGATGTCGATGCCGTCGACGCGGGGGAGCGCGACGTACTGGTCGAGGTCGGAGAACGGGGTGCTCATGCGTGCACGCTCGCCAGGTCCTCGGCCCAGAAGGCGGCGACCTGCTCGGCGACCACGGTGCCCTGGGCGTGGCCGGCTTCGGCCGACGGTGCCTGGGTGGCGAGCGAGAGCGAGTTCGTGCCGAAGGCCTGCTGGGACGCGCTGTCCGCCACCACGACCTCGACCGACGAGCCGCCGGCCCGCAGGGTCTCGACGGCGACGTCGAGCCAGGGCCCGCACGGGGACGGGCCCTCGGGGCCGCAGGCGATGACGAGCACGCGCTCGTACCCGGCGGCAGCGTCGGCGTTGGTGCCCGAGCGGACACCACCGTCGACGTACGGGCGGCCGTCGATGGCGACCGGCGTCCAGACGAAGGGCACCGAGCAGCTGGCCGCGACCGCACGGGGGAGCGGCACGCCGTCGGCCGCCGTCAGCAGGCGGAAGGTGCCGTCGGTGGCGTCGACCGCGGTGACGGCGAGCGGCTTCTCCGGCCACTCGGTGGACGGGAGCGTCTCGCCGAAGGTCGCCGTCCGCTCGTCGTCGCTCTGCCCGCCGACGACCTGCTGAGCGGCCTGACCGAGTCGAGCCCGGGCGTCCTGCTCGCCGGTCGCACCCTGCAGTGCTGCGCCGATGTGCTGCTGCACGGCCTCGACGTCGATGGGCGCCGGCTCTTCGTAGGTGGTCGGCGCCGGGGTGTGCTGCTGGTCGTAGGCCTGCTGGACGGCACCGTTCCGGACGAACGCGCCGACGACGCTGCCGGCGCTGGTGCCGACGACGAGGTCGGCGGCGTCGAGGTCGACGCCGGCTTCCTGCAGGGCGACGAGGACGCCGACTTCCCACGCGATGCCGGCGACACCTCCGCCACCGAGGACGAGGGCTCTGGATCCGGGAACGGGCGTGCTGACGTCGGTCATGGGTCCTGCTTACCAGCTGCGTGCGACGGGCCGGTGGAGGCCGATGGATCCTGTGGAGAACCCGCCTGTGGACAACTTCGTCCGCGTCGGTGGCGTGACCTAGCGTCGTGGTCATGGGGAACCAGCGTTCAGGACGGGTCGGCACGGTCGTGTGGCCGATCGTGGTGGCTGCTGCGCCCACCGCAGCGTTCCAGCTGCCGAACCTGTTCGTCACGCCGGCGGTCCGACTGTCGCTCGTCGCGTTCGGGCTCGTCGTGCTCGTCGGCGCCGTGACCGTGCAGGTGGTCCGGACCCGGCGCAGCGACGCCGCCCGGTCGGTGGCCGAGGACAACGCCACCGCGGCGGAGCTCGAGCAGTCGACGGCGGTCCGGTACGCGTTCGGCCAGATCGCCACCCGACTCGTCCGGTTCACCGAGCTGCCCCGGTCCGATCGCCACGGTGAACTCTCGGTCGTCGCCGACCGCGTCGCCGTGGCCCTGGCGTTCTACCTGCTGCCCAAGGTGCCCGACGTCCGCGCCAACGTGTACCAGCTGTCCACCGATCTGCGTGCGCTCGAGCCGATCGGTCACGGTGGGGCCGGCGACACCGCCGGGGTCTTCCGCGCCGGCACGCCCTACGGCGACCGCAACCTCGAGTGGGTGCTGGTCGGCGGATCACCCCGGATCGTCGGTGACCGCTCGGCCGACGTCGACGTCGACCAGGACCTGCCGGGCTTCGAGCCGCGGTACACCTCGTACGTCTCGGTGGTGATCCGGTCCGACCAGTACTCGTTCGGCATGCTCACCGTCGACTCCCCGGTCCCCGACGCCTTCACCGAACTCGACGCCAAGAACATCGCGATGATGGCGTCGTTCATGGCCGTCGCGTTCTCGTTGACCTACTCGTTCCCCGAGCGCGACCGCAATCCAAGGAAAGGCCCGTGATGCTCACACGCTCTGTCGGACGCTCGACGTACGATGCCCCCATGACGACCGTGAACCCTGCTCCGCCGTCGTTCGGGCGTGCCCGGATCTCCTCGCCGAACTGGAACGACACCACCACCGACGCCGACTACGAAGACCTCGACGTCATCGCCGCCAACATCGAACGCGAGCGCGTTGCAGCCCGGCTCCGGGTCACCGCAGCGATCGCCGCGCGTCTGGGTCGCTGACCCCTCCCGCATCGTCCACGACGAACGGCTCCCACGCATGCGTGGGAGCCGTTCGTTTTAGCCGGAGCCGGAGCCGGAGCCGGAGCCGGAGCCCGAGCCCGCGCCCGAGCCCGAGCCTGCCCCGGTGTCGCAGCTACGGCGCCTCGGTCACGTCGATGAGCACCTTGCCGACCGTGTCCTGCTCGACCGCGTCGTGCGCCTGGGCGGTCTGCCCGAGCGTGAAGCGGGTGAGCGGGAGCCCGGCGTCCTCGCCGACCGGCAGCACACCGTCGTGCAGCGCCTCGGTGACGTCCTCGGCCGCCGCGGACAGCGCCTCGTCGCCGATCGTGTAGAGCAGCAGGAACTGGTAGCGGGCGTTCACGCTCATGTTCGGGCGGATCGGCAGGCTCGCCTCGTCGCCGCCGTTGTTCGCGTAGATCGACACGACACCGTGGTTCGCCAGCACGTCGGCGACCAGCGCGGCGTTCTGCGGGATCGACACCTCGACGACGATGTCGACACCGTCCGGCGCGATCGACCGGATGCGCTCGGCGGCGTCCTCCTCGCGGTAGTTGACGACGTGGTGGGCACCGGCCGCCGTGGCGAGGGTTGCCTTCGCGTCCGAGCTGATCGTCGTGATGACGGTCGCTCCGGCCCAGTGGGCGAGCTGGATCGCGGCGTGCCCCACGGCACCGGCGCCGCCGGCGACGAGCACGGTGAAGCCGTCGAGGGCTCCGGGCCCCAGTCGTGCGGGGCCGTCCTCGTGGGTGGTGAGGGCCCGGTGCGCCGTCATCGCGGGGACGCCGAGCGAGGCGCCGACGTCGAACGAGACGCCGTCGGGCAGCGGGACCACGCGCGACTCGGGCACGACCGTGTACTCCTGTGCCGTGCCGGTCGGCCGTGACGCCGCCGCCATGAACAGCCAGACGCGGTCGCCGACGGCCAGCCCGTCGACTCCGGGGCCGACGGCGTCGACGACACCGGCGCCGTCCTGGTTCGGCGTGATCTCGGGGAACGGCAGTCCGTCGCCGTACGTGCCGCCGGCACGGGCCTTCCAGTCGGTCGGGTTGACGCCGGAGACGACGACGCGGACGCGGACCTCACCGGCACCGGGCTCCGGGATCTCCCGCTCGACGAGTTCGAGGACGCTGCTGGCACCGGGCTTCGTGTAGACGATCGATCGCATGTCCCCAGGCAACCACTCGTCGCCGTCGGGGATTCCGAGTGCGAGGTCGCTCAGCGCGCGTCGTACCCCTCGCGCGCCTCGGCGACGTCGGGCATGTGCGAGGTGGCCCAGTCCTCCAGCGGCACGAGCACCGTGCGCAGCGATCGCCCGAGCTCGGTCAGTTCGTACTCCACGTGCGGCGGGATCTCGGGGAACACCGTCCGCGTCACCATGCCGTCGCGCTCGAGGGCCCGCAGCGTCTGGGTGAGCATCTTCTGCGAGACCCCCTGCACCCGGGCCGCCACCGCCGAGTACCGTGCGGGACCGTCGGCGAGGGCGCCGATCGTCAGCACGCTCCACCGGTCGCCGATGCGGTCGAGCAGCTGCCGACTGGGGCAGTCCGCCGCGTAGGGGCTGTACTCGAGTGCTGACATGGTGTCCTCCGCAACGCACCGCCAGGTGCCTACTTACTCAAAGAGAGTAACTCTTGTACGGTGACTGTCAACGTCACCGACGCCCAGCACGTCCACGAAGGGAACACCATGACCAACATCGTCGTCTTCGGAGGCACCGGTTACGCCGGCTCCGCCATCACCCACGAGGCACTCTCCCGCGGCATCACCGTCACCGCGGTCGCCCGCGACACGAGCAAGCTCGAGCCGGCCGAGGGTCTCACCCTGGCGCAGGGTGACGCGTTCGACGCCGACTTCGTGTCCGAGGTCACCAAGGGTGCCGACGTCGTCATCGTCTCGCTCCACGCCGTGCAGGCCGACGGCAGCGAGCTGAAGGACAAGTTCCAGCACTTCGTCGACGCCGCCGCTGCAGCCGGTGCGCGGCTCGGCATCGTCGGCGGTGCCGGCTCGATGCGCGTGTCCGAGGACGGCCCCCGCCTCTTCGACACCGACGGCTTCCCGGACGCCTTCAAGGGCGAGGCGAAGAGCCACGCGCAGATCCTCGACGCCCTCCGTGCGTCGGACACCGAGGTCGACTGGTTCTACGTGAGCCCCGCCGCGGCCTTCGGCAGCTACAACCCGGGCGAGCGTCGCGGCACCTACCGCGCTTCGGACGAGGTCCTGCTCGCCGACGCCGAGGGCAACTCGGACATCTCCGGCGCCGACTACGCCATCGCGTTCGTCGACGAGATCGTCACCCCGGCGCACCACCAGGCGCGGTTCGGCGTCGCCTACTGAGGCACTGCCCCTCGCAAGACACCGGTGTTCACGCAACGCACCGCGGGATCCCGCGGCGTCGAGCGTGAACACCGGTGTTTTGCGAACCACCCGACGTGACCAAGGGGCGGACGGGAGGCACGGGGCGGGGCTGCCACGGGCCTCCAGGCCGGCGGGTGGTCACCGCCAGGGCCCGCGTCAGTGCGCGACGATCGCCGGCACCGGCAGGTGGTGGCGCATCCGCACCGCCAGGTGCAGGCCGCCCCGGCGGGCGAGCACGAGCGCGATCACGGCGGCGGCCGCAGCCGGCACGCCTCCGGCGACCATCATCCCCACGTGCGCACCGAAGCGGTCGACGATCTGGCCCATCAGCGGCCCGCCGATCGCCTGTCCACCGAGCAGCACGAGGACGTAGAGCGACATCACCCGGCCGCGGATCGCCACGTTCGACGACAGCTGCACGAGCGAGTTCGACGCGGTCTGGAACAGCAGCTGCGACATCCCCACCGCCACGAGCGCGACGGTGAACGGTGCGATCGCCGGGATCGACCCCGAGACGACGAGCAGCACGCCCGTCCAGAACACCCCGCCGACGATGGTGCGGAGCCGGACGACGGCCCTCCGGGTGGAGAGCAGCGCACCGACCAGGGCGCCGATCGCCACGGCGGAGTTGAACACCCCGTAGCCGCCAGCGCCGACGTCGTACACCTGTGACGCGAAGGCGGACAGCAGCACGGGCATCGTCAGCGCGAACACCGAGAAGAACGCGACGAGGATCACCGGCACGATGATCGTCGGCTTGTGCACGGCGTAGCGGAGGCCCTCCACGAGCTGCCCCTTGCCGCGGGGCGCCGGTGGTGTGCGGTGCAGTTCGGAGACCTTCAGGAACCCGAGCGTCACGACGACGGCGACGCAGGCGATCGCGTTCACGCCGAACGACCACCCCGCGCCGACCGCGACGAGCAGGGCCCCGGACAGCGCCGGACCGATCATGCCGCCGAGCTGGAACACCGACGAGTTCACGCTGATGGCGTTCCGCAGGTGCTTGTGCCCGACGATCTCGGTGACGAACACCTGCCGTGCCGGGTTGTCGATCACGGTGACCATGCCGACCAGGAACGCGATCACCCAGATGTGCCACGCCTGGACGACGCCGGCCAGCGTCAGGACGGCGAGCAGCGCGGACAGCACCGCGAAGGCTCCCTGGGTGATCATCATGAGCGCGCGCTTCGAGAACCGGTCGACCAGGACGCCGCCGAGCAGCCCGAACAGCAGCATCGGCGCGAACTGGCAGGCGACCGTGATGCCGACCTGCGCGACCGACCCGGTCAGCTGCAGCACGAGCCAGTCCTGGGCGATGCGTTGCATCCAGCCGGCGGTCATCGCCACCAGGTTGGTCGCCGTGAACAGCCGGAAGTTCGGCACGGACAGGGCGATGAGCGTGTGGCGCCACGGCGGTCGCGTGGCCTGGATCGGGAGCGGTTCGGTGGGCGGGGGGAGGGTCGTCGGTGACGCGCTCACGGTGCGGGGTTCTCCGGACGTCGGTGTGGATCTGGTACCCCAACGAAACTACGTGGCGCCGGGCCATTCGATACCCCTATGGTGGCTATCACTCCATTGCGATGTCGAATGAGGTCGCACCGACGGAAGGCGCGACGTGCTCGATCCTGTCCTGTTGCAGACGTTCCTGGCCGTGGCGGAGACCGGCAGCTTCACGCAGGCCGGCACCCGGCTCGGCATCAGCCAGCCGACGGTGTCCCAGCACGTCCGGCGCCTCGAGACCGCGGTGGCGCGCACCCTGGTCGCCCGGGACACCCGCGGCGTCGCCCTGACCGACAACGGGGACGCTATGGCCGGGTTCGCACGGACGATCCTCGCCGCGCACGCCACCGCCGACGCCTACTTCTCCGGCGCGGCCACCCGCGGGCGGCTGCGGTTCGGGGCGGCGGACGACCTCGCCATCACCCAGCTGCCGCGGATCCTGCGGGACTTCCGACGACTGCACCCGCAGGTGAACCTCGAGCTCACGGTGAACCAGTCGGCACCGCTGCTCCGCCGGGTGCACGCCGGCCAGCTCGACCTGGTGTTCATCAAGCAGACGGCGGGGGAGTCCGCCGAGGGCACCCGGGTCGCCACCGACCAGATGGTGTGGATGGCGCAGGACGGCATCGCCCTGGAACCCGGCGAACCCGTCCCGCTCATCGCGTACCAGGCGCCGAGCATCAGCCGGCAGATGGCGATCGACGCCCTCGAGGCCGCCGGCCGCACCTGGCGGATCACCTGCAACACCCGCGACGTCAACGGGATGCTCGCCGCGGTGCGCGCGGGCATCGGCGTCGCGGTGTTCCCGCACTCGCTGATCCCCGCGGACCTTGTGAAGGTGTCGCAGCGGCTCGGGCTGCCGGACCTGCCTGCGGTGGACTACGTCCTCATCGCAAACCCGACGGTGCAGCGGGAGCCGATCGACGCGCTGACGAACGCGATCGTGTCCCGTGGGGTCGTCCGCGCCGTCTGAGCGCGTGCATCGGCGGCGAGACGCCGGCGTGTTCCGGGATGGTGAGCGCGACGAGACGCCGGCGTGTTGGCTCGACGCCGCGTCGACGTCGAGACGCCGCGACTTTCGGGGGCGTCTCGACGTCGACGCGGCGTCCTGCCGAGACGACGGCGTCTGAGCGCTCGCCGCGCTACGGGGCGAGCGTCGGGGTCGTGCCGGTGCCGGTGACGTCCGGCAGCGTCACGCCCGCGAGCGGCAGCAACGCCGCCGCGACCGCCCACAGCAGCACGACCGTGCCGACACCGCCGAGCACCGCACCGAGCAGCGCGACCGGTCGCTGCCACGTGGCCGTGCGGTCGCGCAGTGTCACGATCGAGAGCACCAACGCGAGCAGTCCGAGCACCACGCCGACGCCGTGCACGGTCGCCGGAGCGGTGAACCACCAGGCAGCCAGACCGATCGTCGCGATCCCGGCGACGGCACCGAGCACCGCACCGGCGGTCGCGCCGAGCGCACGGCGTGGCCCCGGCACGGCGCCTGCGGTCACGGGCTGGTCGAGCAGTTCGGTCGGGAGGCCCGCCTCGCCCCCGCCAGCACCCTGCGGCACCGGGGTGGGTGCGACCAGGGCCGTGGTCGCCCGGGCTTTCGGGGTCGCGACGGCGGTGCCGCCGGGAGCGGCGGTGGTGGGCGCCGCGTGCAGCACGGCGTCGAACGACCCCGCGGCTGCGGGTGTGGGTGCTGCCGACCGTGCGGCGGCCTGCTGGTGGGCGAAGCGTCGGGGTGTCCGGTAGCCGATCGGGCCGACGGGCTCGGGTTCGGTGCCCTCGACGACCACGTGTTCGAGGCCGGGCACCGAGAACCGGGGCTGTCCGGCGACGGGCACCGCGGGTGTGGCGGTCGTCGGTGCCTCCGGCGAGGGGGTGGTGAGCGGTGCGACGAGTGGTGCGGCGTCCGCCGAGGCGGGTGCGGCGGCGACCGGGGAGACCGGCACCACGAGCCCGGAGGCAGGGACGACCGACGACGGCGGCACCGCGGGGGTCTCGAACGGCACGGTGTGCACGTTCGGCGACGTCGGGGCCGGGGGCAGCAGTTCCTGCTGCGGCGGGAAGTCGGGCACGGGGGCGTCGGCCTCGACCAGTGCGGCGATCGACGCGGGCTCGGACGTCGGTGCGTGCGCGGCCGGCGCATGCGCGGCGGGTGCCTGCTCAGCCGCGGCGTTCCCTGCCGGGGCGACCGTGGTCGGTGGGACCGGCGCCGCGTGGGCGGCGCGTGACGAGGCGGGGCTGGGGCGGGCCTCCCGGCCGGAGGCGTTCACGTGACCTGCGGCGGCGACCCGCTCGGGCGCGACCTCGTCGACGGGCGGCGCGGTCACCCAGGCCGGGACGGGCCGACGGGGCCGGTCCGATTCGGGCATGCGATGCGCTGCCACTGCGGCGCTCCTTCCGTCGACTGATCCATGCTCAGTTGTAGCGGCAACCGCTGTGCGGATCGCAGCCCCAGTTCGGGGTCGCCGCCGACCGAGGACGACATCGCCGACATGACGACGATCTTCGACCGGGCCTGAGCGGGCTTTCGCGCCCGGTTGTTTCGCGCCGAGCGACAGGTCACGGGCTGCGGAGCCCGTGAGGTGTCGCTCAGCGCGAAACTGCGTCGGGGGCGCGTCGCTAGCGCGTCGCGGCGGCCAGGGCGTCGCGCAGCTCGGCGGCGGTCATCCGCGGGCCGTAGCCGGGGGTGTCCCGCTGGATGCGCCAGCCCTCGGCGAGCGGCCCGGCGTCGACGACGTCGAAGCCGAACGCGTCGATGAGCTCGGCGACGGTCTGCTTGGCGGAGCCGTCGTCGCCGGCGATGACGAGGGCACGACGATCGGGGGTGCCGGCGGGCGTCGCGTGGCCGGTGAGGTCGTCGGCGCCGATGTGGTTGAACGCCTTCACGACACGGGCGCCGGGCAGGTGGTCCTGCAGCATCTCGGCCGTGGTCGTGGACTGGTCGTCGAGGGCGGCGATGTGGCCGTCGCGCTCCCAGTAGTAGTTGTTGGTGTCGATGACGACCTTGCCGACGAGGGGCTCGACGGGGATCGTCTCGATCGCGGCGAGCGGCACCGTCACGACGACGATCTCGCCCGCTGCGGCTGCCTCGTCGCGGGTCGCTGCGCGTGCGCCGTCGCCGAGTTCCGTGACCAGGTCGGTCAGGGTCTCCGGGCCGCGGGAGTTCGCGATGACGACCTGGTGGCCGTTCCGTGCCGCGAGTCGAGCGAGCTGGGATCCGATGTTGCCGGCGCCGATGATTCCGATGGTTGTCATGGTGTCCCTGCAACGCTGCCCGCCGTCGTGCATTCCCCGGGGGCGCGAACGCCCCGCCGGGAGCATGATGGCGGCATGGACCCCGACTTCCGCGACGAGACCGACCAGGACCGCTACGCGATGTACGTCGGCGGCGAGCTCGTGAGCGTGCTCGACTACCGGGTGAACGGTGACGCGGTGGCGTTCCCGCACACGTACACGGTCCCGAAGCACCGCGGCCACGGCTACGCGGCGCAACTCGTCGAGTACGCCGTCGCCGACGTCGAGTCGTCGACCACGAAACGTATCGTCCCGATGTGCTGGTTCGTCGGCAAGTGGTTCGACGAACACCCCGAGAAAGCCGACCTGCTCAGCCGCAGCGCCGCGGACTGAGCACCGAACGAAGGGGCTCCCGTGCCCACCATCACCCCGTTCCTCTGGTACGACGACCAGGCCGAACAGGCGGCCGAGTACTACGTCGGACTGTTCCCCGACAGCCGCGTCGACAGCGTCAGCCGGATGCCCGACGGCCGTGCCCTGGTCGTGGAGTTCACGTTGCTCGGCGCCCCGTACCGCGCGATGAACGGCGGCCCCGGGCACCCGCACACCGACGCGGTCTCGTTCCAGATCGACGTGGACACGCAGGACGAGCTCGACCGGCTGTGGGACGCCCTGCTCGCCGACGGCGGGAGCCCGACGGCGTGCGGGTGGTTGACCGACCGCTGGGGTCTGGCGTGGCAGGTGACCCGTCGATGCTGGGGGAGCTGATGAGCGGATCGGGTGATCCGGAGGCCAACGCCCGCGTCTTCGAGGCCATGATGCAGATGGTCAAGCTGGACATCCCCGCACTGCAGGCCGCGGCCTCCGGTCACTGACCCCACTCTCCGCGGACCCGCCGGTAGTGTGACCGGACGAGAAGACCGCCGGCCGGCGCCGGCACAGACAGGCTGGAGCCACCATGGACCACCCGAGTTCGAGGGTCCGCAACAGCGACATCAGCCGGGCGTACACCGAGCTCGCCCGCATCACCCGTCGGGCGAGCATCCGGGCCCGCGGTTCGGACCAGGTGTTGAGCGTCGTCGACCAGTCCCTCGTCGACTTCGTCGTCCAGCACCCGGGCTGCATGGCCATCGACATCGCCCGCTACCTGCGCCTGAACCGTTCGACGATCTCGCGGCAGCTGTCCGGGCTCCTCGCGACCGGACTGGTGCGGACGACCGACGGCGGCAGCGGCAACGCGAAGCCGCTCGAGGCGACCGACGCCGGCCGCGCCGCGCTCGAGCGGTCGGTGCAGCTGCACCGGGACGCGCTCGACGAACGGCTCGCCGACTGGTCGGACGACGACATCGCACTGCTCGCCGGGCTGCTGGAGCGCCTCGGCGCCTCGGACGAGGCCGGGCTCCCGATGCCGGCGCCCACCGAGTCGTGACGACGTCGTTCGTCCTGCTGTCCGACACGCACCTGCCGAAGCGCGCGAAGGACCTGCCGCCCGGACTGTGGCACGACGTCGACGCGGCCGACCTCGTGGTGCACGCGGGGGACTGGGTCGACCTGGCCACCCTCGACGCCGTGCAGGCGCGGTCCAGCCGGTTCGAGGGCGTGCGGGGCAACAACGACGGTCCGGAGTTCGACGACCGGCTGCCGCTCGTCGCCCGGTTCGGTGTCGAGGACCTGCGCTTCGCCCTGGTGCACGAGACCGGGGCGTCGACCGGTCGGGAGCGCCGGATGGACGCCGAGTACCCGGACACCGACGTGCTCGTCTTCGGCCACTCGCACATCCCGTGGGACACCGTGGCGCCGTCGGGGATGCGCCTGCTGAACCCCGGTTCGCCGACCGACCGCCGTCGCCAGCCCGACCACACGTGGATGCGCGGCACGGTGAACGGCACCGAGCTCTCCGTCGAACTGGTGCGGCTGCCGCCGGCCGCCCGCTAGTCCCGGTCGCCGGCCTGTGTCGGCGCGCCCCGTTCCCGAAAGCGACAGATCCCTGCGGAACTTCTCCGGACATCTGTCGCTTTCGCGGGGTGTTCGACGGCCGTCAGCGCAGCAGTGTCGCTTCGGCGGCACCGACCGCGCCGCCCGCAGCCGCGGTGGCCCCGACCGCACCGCCCGCCGTGACCGCGCCGCCCGCAGCCGCGGTGGCCCCGGCACCAGCAGCCCCTGCCGTCGGCATCCGGAAGAACGCGAGCTCCCACTCCGCCGAACGCCGGAACGCCCGCGCCATCCGCCCCCGCTCGTCGGGCGTCGCCGCACGGGCTGCCTCCTCGACGAGCCGGGTCGCCTCGGCACTCGACGCCGCGAACCCCGGGTCCCCGTACGCCGTGATCCAGTCCGCGAAGGCGTGCCCGTCCGGAGCGACCCCGAGCTGCGACCCGACCCAGGCGTAGACCCGGAAGCACGGCAGCACCGCGGCGGCGAGCACCGCACGGGAGCCGGAGTCGGCGGCCTCCTGCAGGTGCGCGAGGTACCCGGCGCACGTGGGGTGCACGGGATCGTCGGCGTGCGAGCCGGCCAGCCGACGGTGGTGCAGGTCGCGCGCCTCGTCGGCACACCCCTGCGCAGCCGCGGCCCAGAACGCAGCAGCACCGCCAGCGGCAGCGCCATCGCCAGCACCAGCACCCGAACCGGCACCGGAAGCGCCGACCCCGAGCGCCGCCAGGTGCCGCTCGTACGCCCGCAGGTAGTGGACGTCCTGCGCCAGGTAGCCCGCGAACACCTCCGGTTCGAGCGTCCCGTCCCGGAGCCCCATCAGGAACGCGCAGTCGATCGTCTCCTGCAGCACCGATGCCGCATCCGCCCACCACACGTCCGTGTACGACAGCGCCGGCATGGCTGCCCGCGTTTGCGCCCCGTGGTCGACCGGACCGTTGCCGCTCCCGACCGACAGAGCATCGGCCCCGCGGAGCGCCGCCGTCAGCCACTCCTTCGCCACCCCGACCGCGAGCTCCCAGTCGCCGTGCCGCGCGGTGAGCGTCGCGATCGCACTGGAGAGCGAGCACCCGGTGCCGTGCGTGTTCGTCGTCGTGACCCGGGGACCCGTGAACACCCGTACGGTGCCGTCCGGTGCCACGAGCACGTCGTCCGAGGTCGGCCCCTCGTCGTGCCCACCCTTCGCCAGCACCAGGACGTCCCAGCGCGCCGCCACGGCACGCGCCGCCGCCAGCGACGAAGCCGACGACGACACCCCGGCCAGCTCCGCCAGCACCACGAGCTCGGCCCGGTTCGGCGTCACCAGGTCGGCGAGCGCGAACAGCGCCCCCATGGCCGCCGCCGCGTCCTCGTCGAGCAGCCGGTCCCCGCTCGTCGCCACCATCACCGGGTCGACGACGACCACCGGCGGCCGGTGCTCCCGCAGCCAGTCCGTCACGACCCGCACGACGTCGGCCGTGCCGAGCATCCCGATCTTCACCGCGTCGACCACGACGTCGTCCGACACCGTGTCGAGCTGCTCCCGCAGGAACCCGACGTCCGGCACGTGCACCGATCGCACCCCGTGCGTGTTCTGCGCGACGAGCGCCGTCACGACCCCCATCCCGTACCCGTCGTGCGCGGCGATCGCCTTGAGGTCCGCCTGCATCCCGGCCCCGCCCGTCGGGTCGGTCCCGGCGATGCTCAGCACCCGTGGGACGCTCATGCGTCCGCCCCGTGGTGCGTCACGTCGGCCTGGAGGTGCGGATCGCCATCACCTGACGGCCTCGCCTCCGTCCCGTGGTCGGGTCCAGGGCCCCACGCGGCCACGTACGCCGCCGCCGCGGATCCGGGGTCGGCCGCAGCGCAGATGCCCGACACGATCGCGACCCCCGCGGCACCGGCAGCCCGGAGCGGCGCGACGTCGTCGAGGGTCACGCCGCCGATCGCCACGCACGGCACGTCGGTCGCGGCGGCCAGCCGGGCGAACCCGTCGTGGCCCAGCGCCGGCGGGTGGTCCGCCTTCGTCGCCGTGGGGTGCACGACCCCGACGCCGAGCAGGTCCACGGTGCCGCGGGGGAGTCGCTCGACGGCAGCCAGGTGCGCGAGCGTGTTCGCGGTGAGGCCCACGTGGGCGTCCGCGCCGAGCAGGGCACGGGCGGCGGTCACGGGGACGTCGGACTGGCCGAGGTGCACGCCCGCGACCCGGTGTCCCGCGTGCCGTGCGGCGAGGGCGACGTCGAGCCGGTCGTCGACCACCACCGTCGCACGGTCCCCGACGGCGTGGGCGACCGCCGCGGTGAGTGCCAGCAGGTCACGCGCCGAGGCGTCCTTGTCCCGTACCTGCACGATCCGGACCCCGGCGTGCACGGCGGCACGGACGACCCCGAGCACCCCGATGCCGTGCCGGTCGGCCAGGGCACCGTCGGTCACCAGGTAGACGCCGAACCCCGCAGACTGCAGCCCGCTCATGCCGACACCGCCCGGGCACCGACAGGAGCGGTCTCGACCGTGATCCGGGCCTCGCGGACGACGTCCTCCGAGGTCAGCGACGCCAACCGGTCGAGGAACAGCGGCTGGAAGGTCCCCGGCCCACCGGCATCCCGCGCCGCGAGCTCCGCGGCGATCGTGTGCACGGCGGTGGCGGCGACGGCAGCGGCACCCGCGTCCTCCGGCGCGACCGACGTGAACGCGGCGACGACCGCGCCGAGCGCACATCCACCACCGGTGATGCGTGTCAGCAGGTCGGTCCCGTTCGCCACCCGGACCACACCGATGCCCGGCGCGACCAGCAGGTCGACCGCACCCGACACGGCCACCGCGGCCACGAGCCTCCCGTCCGAAGCAGCGACGGACGCGACCCGGGCGTCCTCCGTGCCCACCGTGCTGTCGACCCCGCGGCCACCGGCCGAGTCGCCGAGCAGGGCGAGCACCTCGGACGCGTTGCCCCGCAGCACCGTCGGGCGCAGCGCGAGCAGGTCGCGTGCCAGGGCGGTCCGCACCGGCAGCGAGCCGACCGCCACCGGGTCGAGGACCCACGGGGTCCCCGCGTCACGGGCGGCGTGCACGGCCTCGAGCGCGGCGACCCGCGGTTCGGCGTGCGGGGTCCCGGTGTTCACCAGCAGGGCATCGGCGACGCGGGCGAACGGCCCCGCCTCGGTCGGCACGTCGACCATCGCGGGCGAGGCCCCGAGCGCGAGCAGCACGTTCGCCGTGACGTTCTGCACGACGGTGTTCGTGATGCACTGCACCAGCGGGGCCCGGGCACGCACGGCCTCGAGCAGTTCGGCGGTTCGGTGGGCCCAGGCAGGGGAGGGCGCAACGGTTTCCATGGACGATCCCTTCGCGAGTACGAGCTCGAGCAGGTTCGACGGGTGTGATCTCAGCCGCTGGATGCGGCACCCCGTGTCTCGAGCGACACCGTACACGACGCCCGGTGACCACTTCGAGGCCCGCTCCGGGCACCGTGTGCCAGGGTTGGACCGTGCCAGACGCAATGCCCCCCGGGCCCCCACCCGGCCCCCGCGACCCCGGCGACGCCTGGGCGGTCGGCCCCGACGGCACCAAGGCGTGGGGACGCTTCGGCGCCGCCGGCCTGCTCGTCGACGACGGCGCCGGCCGCGTGCTCCTGCAGCACCGCGTCGAGTGGAGCCACCACGGCGGCACCTGGGGCATCCCCGGCGGCGCACGGCACCAGGGCGAAGCAGCGGTGACCGCCGCCCTCCGCGAATCCGCCGAAGAAGCCGGCGTGCCCGACGACGCGATCGCCCTGCGCCACACCGCGCTGCTCGACCTGGGCTTCTGGACCTACACGACCGTCGTGGGGCGCGCCTCCCGACCCTTCGAACCCGTCATCGCCGACCGCGAGAGCCTCGCCCTGTCGTGGATCCCGATCGACCAGGTCGACGACCTGCCCCTGCACCCCGGCTTCGGCAGGTCGTGGCCGACGCTCCGCGCCACGATCGCGACCACCCCGCACGTCGTCGTCGACGCGGCCAACGTCGTCGGCAGCGTGCCCGACGGCTGGTGGAAGGACCGAGCCGGCGCCGCATCGCGACTGTTGGCACAGGTGTCGGCGCTCGCCGCGGGCGGGGTCTCCGCATCGTTGCTCGACCTGCCGTTCGCCCGGTGGTGGCCGCGGTGGACCGTGGTGCTCGAGGGGGAGGCCCGGGCCGCTGCGGACGTGGGTGGTGCTGGTGGAGACGGCGGTGCGGACCGCGCTGTCGGCGCTGACCGCGCCGCCGCCACCGGCGCTGTCGACGTCGTCCGTGCTCCGGCTTCCGGCGACGACGCCATCGTCGCGTCCGCGCGGGCCGCGGTGCAGGCCGGCGACGGGCCGGTCGTCGTCGTGACGGCCGACCGCGAGCTCCGCGACCGCGTCGAGGCCCTCGGCGCGGTCGTCCACGGGCCGTCCTGGTTGCGCGACCAGCTGTAGCCGCCTGGACCGCCGTGTTCCGGATGGTGACCGAGCGGCCGTCGGTCGCTGCCGGTACGCTGGCCCTCCGTCAACGGAGACGCAACATGCAGGAGGTTCCCCTTGGAGCGCATCACCAGGGCCGACGACCGAGTCCACCGCCCCGCCGGGCCGTGGACCCCCACGGTGCACCGGCTGCTCGCCCACCTGCACGAGCAGGGGTTCGTCGCAGCCCCCGAACCGATCGCCCTCGGTGACACCCTCGAGACGGTCTCGTTCGTCCCCGGTGTCGCGGGCGAGTACCCCTGGACCGAGGACATCGCCAGCGAGGCCGCCCTCGTCACCAGCGCCCGACTGCTCCGCCAGTTCCACGACGCCGCCGCGAGCTTCCCGCGCAGCGCCACCGACG
The DNA here is from genome assembly GCF_003234305.1 of Curtobacterium sp. MCLR17_055. Taxonomy (NCBI): domain Bacteria; kingdom Bacillati; phylum Actinomycetota; class Actinomycetes; order Micrococcales; family Microbacteriaceae; genus Curtobacterium; species Curtobacterium sp. MCLR17_055. Next base: position 4,020 of record NZ_QKSX01000016.1, on the reverse strand, counting down.
ACCTCTGGTCCCAGGCCGACCGTGCCCCCGTCGAGACGATCGTGCACGGCGACTTCGCCCCGTACAACTGCGTCTACGACGGCATCGCCGCCGTCGGCCTGATCGACTTCGACACCGCGCACCCCGGCCCCCGCGTCTGGGACGTCGCGAGTGCCGTCTACCGGTTCGCACCGTTCACCACCGGCGCTGTCGAGGGATCGACCGCCCCCGACCTCGACGAGCGGCTCGCGCGCGCCGCCGAGTTCTGCCGCGCCTACGCCCTCGACGACCGCTCCCGGGGCGTCCTGGCCGAGACGATGATCGCGTCCCTCGTCGCCCTGGTCACGACGATCGAGCACGAGGCCGCCGCCGGCAACCCGAAGTTCGTCAGCGACCTGCAGCACGGCCACGCCGACCTGTACCGCGCCGACGTCGCCTACCTGGAGCAGCACGCCGACGCCGTCACCGCCGCCGTCGCGTGACCACCAGCCCCGCGCGGCTCCGCACGGCGCGGTTCGCGGCGCAGGGCATCGCGGCACCCGGACTGCGACCCACCGAGGTCGTCGAGCGGATGCTGGCGGTGCAGGGGCAGGACCTCGGCCAGGTGCTCTGGGCCATCGGGGTCCGCGCTCCCGGATCGACGCGGGACGACGTCCGTGAAGCCTTCGACCGCGGGGAACTCGTCCGCTCGTGGCCGATGCGCGGCACCCTGCACGCCCTGCGCCCCGACGACCTGCGCCTGCTGCTCTCGCTCACCGCCGAACGGACGCTCCGCACGATCGCCCGACGCGCCGCCGAGCTCGGCATCGACGACGCCCTGCTCGGCCGGGCCCGGGACGCGACGATCGCGGCCCTGGTCGGTGGTCGCGCGCTGGTCCGAGACGACCTGTTCGCGGCGTACCGCGCTGCGGGCATCGACCCGGCCGGAGGCCGCGGCTACCACCTGGTCCTGCAGCTCGCGCAGGAGGGCCTCGTCGCCTGGGGCCCCACCGCCCGCGTCGGGCAGGGGCTCGTGCTGCTCGACGAGTGGGCACCCGCCACCGCTGACCCGCCGGACCGCGACGAAGCCCTCCGCCGGGTCCTGCTCGGGTACCTGCGCGGCCGTGGCCCCGCGACCGAGGCCGACGCCGCGAGCTGGACGAAGCTGCCGCTCGGTGACCTCCGCCGGGCGCGGGCGGCGGCGGGGAACGCGGTGGAGGACCTCGGCGACGGGCTCCTCGACCTCGCCGACCGGCCGGCAGCCGCGCGCGTCCCCACCGGGCACCTGCTCCCCGGCTTCGACGAGTACCTGCTCGGGTACGCCGACCGGTCCGCGCAGCTCGACCCCGAGCACGCCGACCGGGTCGTCCCCGGGGCCAACGGCATGTTCCTGCCGATGGCCGTCGTCCGCGGTCGCGTCGTCGGCACCTGGAAGCGCACCGAGCGCCGGGCCGGGCACCTCGTGACCGTCACACCCTTCGGTGCCCTCGACGCGTCGTCCGTCCGAGCACTCGAGGCGGCGGCCGCGCGGTTCGCGGCGTTCCTCGGTGCGCCCGTCGCGACCACGGTGGTCTGACGCGACCACCTGCGGACCGTGTGCCGAGGCTGCCCGGCCGCACCGCCCCTCCAGACCGCACCCAGCAACCATGCGGCGGACTCCGACACTGCCTCCGGTAATGTCGCAGGGCCATGACGGACAGCCCGGCCGACGCCACCCCCTACGAAGTCCTCGGCGTCCCCGCGACGGCTGACGACGAAGCGCTCCGCCGCGCCTACCGGCGGGCGGCCCGCGAGACGCACCCCGACCTCGGCGGCGACGCCCAGCGCTTCCGCCAGGTCCAGCTCGCATGGGAGCGCATCGGCACGCCGGCGGCCCGGCGCGCGTACGACGTCGGGTCCCGCGCGTACGGCGCGTACGGCGCGTCCGGGGCGACCGCCGGCAGGGGTGACACCGGTCGCGACGCCTACGCACCCCCGGCAGCGCGTCGCGACACCCGCCCCCGGGCCCGGTCCCACGGACACCCCGGCGGTCGGTCGCGCGAGGTCTTCCTGCAGGCCGAACGCGAGTGGGTCGGGCTCGGCGACCCCATCGAGGACCCGTACGACCCCACGCTCATCCGCTCCGCGCCCCGGCACATCCGGCGCCTGCTCGCCGAGGCCCTGGCCGAAGAAGCGACCGCGCTGATCGTCTCCGACATGGGGATCGGCGTCACGGTGTGGCACGACCTCGACGCCGGAGCCGAGGGCAAGCTCGACCACGCCGTCCTCACCCCGAGCGGGCTCTGGGCCGTCGAGTCCATCGACTGGGGCGCTCCGGTCCGCGTCGAGCACGGCGAGATCGTCGGCGAGACGCTCGCACCGGGGGAGCGACCCGTCAAGGAACTCGTCCGCGCCGCCCGTGCCGTGCAGAAGCAGACCCGGGTGCGGTTCTCCGGGCGGCTGCTCGTCGTGCCTGACGCCGCCGTCACCGAGGACGTGCAGCTCGTCGGCTCCCCGAAGAAGCCCACCGCGCTCGTCGTCCGCCGGAGTGCGCTCGCCCAGGTGCTGAACGGCGGCTGGTCGCCGGCGGGTTCCGTCGACGTGTTCGAGATCCGCGACCGCCTGCAGCAGACCGTCCGCTTCGTCTGACCCTGACGCCTGCGGCCCGACGCCTGACGCCTGACCCTCGACCCGGGCTCCGACCGTCACCGTCCGACGCGTCGTACGATCACGGCATGCGCGAAGAGGTAGTCGTCGTGGTCGGCGGGTGGGAGCACGACTGCTGCGGGCCCGCCTACGAACGGCAGACCACGGCGGCGTTCACCGCGTACGGCAGGACGCCGCGGTTCGCCGAGTCCCGGCACCACGACGACCCGTTCGGCATCACGGAGTTCCGTGGTCGTGTGGCCGATCTGTTCGTCGTCGCGGAGGACGGCACCCGCATCCCCGTCCACCGCATCCCGTCCGGTCGCGCGCTGGGCGGATCCGATCCGGACGACGACGGGCACCTCGAGGCCCCGTGGACCGGAGAACGGATCGAGGTCGAGTCCGACACGTTCGAGATCGTGGTCGATGTCCACGTGCCCGGGTCCGGGTCCGGGTCCGCGGAACGTCAGTAACCGCGGAGCTTCTCGAGGTCGCGGCGCTCCCGCTTGCTCGGCCGTCCGGCACCGCGATCGCGCATCGGGACGAAGCCGGCCTCTTCCTTCGACAGCCGCGGCGGGGTCTTGTCCTCGAAGTGCTTCGCAGCCTCGGGTGCGCTCGTCCGCTTCAGGATGATGCCGGTGACCATGACGATGCGGTCGAAGCCGTTCTGGCGCACCCGCACCTCGTCACCGGGGCCGATCGGCTGGGCCGGCTTCGCGCGCTCCCCGTTCACCCGGACGTGACCGGCCTTGCACGCGGCAGTCGCGGCCGACCGGGTCTTGGTGATCCGGACGGCCCAGATCCAGCTGTCGACCCGGGCCTTCTCCATGCCGACACTCTAGGCGGCCCGTACCCTGGGGCGGTGCATGCGGACGAACAGGCGGCGATCGCCCGGGCCCGTGCCCTCGGGGTGCTGCGCGACGCCGCGATCGGGGACCGCCTCGTGGTCCGGGCGCACCACGGGGACGGCGCGCAGGACGCCCTCGGCGACCTGGTCGCCCGGACGCCGGACGCCGTGACGATCGCGAGCCGCCGCGGCCCGGTCGAGGTCCGGCTCGCCGACGTCGTCGCCGCGAAGCCCGTCCCGCCGCCCCCGCCCGCGCGGCCTGCTCGACGCTGACGCGCTCGGCTCGCACCGTGCGGACTTGTCGTGCTGTCGAGCCGGGGTCGCACGGTGCGGACTTCGTCGGCGGGTGCGCCGTCGGAGGCTCGGTGCGGGGTTGTGGTGCCGCACGGAGCCACCAGCCCCGCACGGTGTGGCGGAGACGGCACCGTGCGGGATTCGCGGAGCCGGGGTCGCACGGTGCGGACTTCGTCGGCGGGTGCGCCGTCGGAGGCTCGGTGCGGGGTTGCGGTGCCGCACGGAGCCACCAACCCCGCTCCGGCTGACGAACCTCGCACCGTGCGAAACCAGCGCGCCGCCCCGCCCCGCCGCAC
>NZ_QKSX01000015.1:0-106867 GCF_003234305.1 Curtobacterium sp. MCLR17_055 | reverse complement strand
GCATCCGCGGGAGCTACCGGACCGCCCTGACGTACGGCGCGGTGGGGGCGACCCAGGCGTCGGACCTCATGACCTACCCGCCGGACCGCCGTCCTCGCCGCGCTCACGCTCGTCGCGTTCGGCGTGGCGGCGACCGCCCGGGTGCTGGTGGACGTGACGACCTCGGCCGCAGCGTCACCCGCGCGGTACGCCACCGCCGCGATCGCCCCCGAGTCGTGGAACGGCTTCGACACCGCGAACGTCATCGCCGCTGTCGGGGCGAGCTGCGCCGGTGCCGGGGTGCTGCTGTTCGGTGCTGCGCTGGTGTCGGCGGTGCGGCGTGATCGCGGCCGCCGGCTGGCGCTGGCCCTCGCGGTCGTGACGCTCGCGATGGTGGTCGGCGCCGTGATCGCCGGGGTGGCCTCCGGCGAGCAGACCGACTTCGACGCGGCTGCCCACTGGGCCATCCTGCGGACCGCACTGGCGGGACTGGCCGCAGCGAGCCTCCCGGCCCTCTGCCTGGCCGCCCTGCGGGCCCACGCCCGCCGGACCGGCTGAACCGGCGCTACTTCTTCTTCTCTTCGACGTCGCCGGAGAGCGCCGCGATGAAGGCTTCCTGCGGGACCTCGACGCGACCGATGGTCTTCATGCGCTTCTTGCCCTCCTTCTGCTTCTCGAGGAGCTTGCGCTTGCGGGTGATGTCACCGCCGTAGCACTTCGCCAGGACGTCCTTGCGCATCGCGCGGATGCTCTCGCGGGCGATGATGCGGGCGCCGATGGCAGCCTGGATCGGCACCTCGAACTGCTGGCGCGGGATGAGCTTGCGGAGCCGCTCGGTCATGAGCGTGCCGTAGGCGTACGCCTTGTCGCGGTGCACGATCGCGCTGAAGGCGTCGACCTGGTCGCCCTGCAGCAGGATGTCGACCTTGACGAGGTCGGCGGCCTGGTCGCCAGTGGGCTCGTAGTCGAGCGACGCGTAGCCCTGGGTCTTGCTCTTCAGCTGGTCGAAGAAGTCGAAGACGATCTCGCCGAGGGGCATCTCGTAGCGGATCTCGACGCGGTCCTCGCCGAGGTACTCCATGCCGAGCAGGGAGCCGCGGCGCTGCTGGCAGAGCTCCATGATCGCGCCGACGTAGTCCTTCGGGGCCAGGATCGCGGCGCGGACCATCGGCTCGCGGACCTCGACGATGCGCCCGGTCGGGAACTCCGAGGGGTTCGTGACCTCGGTCACGGCGTTGTCCTCGGTCGTGACCTCGTAGATGACGCTCGGGGCCGTGGTGATGAGGTCGAGGCCGAACTCGCGGGACAGCCGCTCCGTGATGATCTCGAGGTGCAGCAGTCCGAGGAACCCGCAGCGGAACCCGAAGCCGAGCGCGACCGAGGTCTCCGGCTCGTAGACCAGTGCGGCGTCGGAGAGCTTGAGCTTGTCAAGCGCCTCGCGGAGCACCGGGTAGTCGCTGCCGTCGATCGGGTACAGGCCCGAGAACACCATCGGCTTCGGGTCCGTGTAGCCGGGCAGCGCCTGGGTCGCGGGCTTCTGCGCGCTCGTGACGGTGTCGCCGACCTTGGACTGGCGGACGTCCTTCACACCGGTGATCAGGTAGCCCACCTCGCCGACGGACAGCCCCTTCGTGGGCTTCGGCTCCGGGCTCGAGACCCCGATCTCCAGGATCTCGTGCGTCGACTTGGTCGACATCATCTGGACCTTCTCGCGGGGCGAGATGGTGCCGTCGATCATGCGGACGTAGGTGACGACGCCGCGGTAGCTGTCGTAGACCGAGTCGAAGATCATCGCGCGGGGCGCCGCTTCGGCGTCGCCGACGGGGGCCGGAACACGACGGACGACCAGGTCGAGGAGCTCGGGCACCCCGACGCCCGTCTTGCCGGACACCCGGAGGACGTCCTCGGGCTTGCCACCGATGAGCTGTGCGAGCTCGGCGGCGTACTTGTCCGGTTCGGCCGCCGGCAGGTCGATCTTGTTGAGGACCGGGATGATCTCGAGGTCGTTCTCGAGCGCCAGGTACAGGTTCGCGAGCGTCTGCGCCTCGATGCCCTGGGCGGCGTCGACGAGCAGGATCGCGCCCTCGCAGGCGGCCAGGGAGCGCGAGACCTCGTACGAGAAGTCGACGTGCCCGGGGGTGTCGATCATGTTCAGCGCGAAGGTCTCACCGTCGAGTTCCCACGGCATGCGCACGGCCTGCGACTTGATCGTGATGCCGCGCTCGCGCTCGATGTCCATGCGGTCGAGGTACTGCGCACGCATCGCGCGGTCCTCGACGATGCCGGTGATCGACAGCATGCGGTCGGCCAGCGTCGACTTGCCGTGGTCGATGTGCGCGATGATGCAGAAGTTGCGGATCGCGTCGGCCGGGGTCGCTGCGGGCTCCAGCGGTGCGGATGCTTGTGGGCTCACGGTTCCTCAGGTGGGTCGGACGGTCGCAACAGTCTCCCACGCTTCACCCGACCTGGAGGCACGGCGCGCGTCCGCCACGCACGGTGCGCGTTCGGTGCGCGTCTGGTGCGCCCTCGCGCCGGCGTGCTGGACGCCGCACGGTGCGACGTCGGCGGGGCCGTGCGCAGTCGACCGCCCGGTGACCGGATGCTGCGCGGCACGGGGCGAGCAGCCTCGCACCAGGTGGAGGACCACGCACCGTGCGCCGTCCTGCCGACCGGCACCGGGCCTCCCGGCCGTGTGGACCGCGCGTCAGACGGTCGCGTGCGCCGGAGCCGGCAGGGCGCCGAGGCCACGCCGGAGGTCATCCGCGGTGGCTGCGAGGCAGACGCGGATCCAGCCCTCGCCGGTGCGTCCGAAGGCGCTGCCCGGTGCGACGGCGACCCGCTCGCGCTGCAGGAACCCCAGCGCCCACTCGGCGATGTCCCCGTCGGAGGCGTGCGACATGTCGACCCACAGGTAGAACGCCCCGCGCGGGTCGAGGTACCGGATGCCGGCGGCGTCGAGGGTCTCCTTCGCGACCTCGAGGTTCGCGCGGTAGTGCTCCCGGGCGTCGCGCACCGCGGAGTGGTCCCCCACGATCGCCGCGAGGGCCGCGTACTGGTCGGGTTCGGCGACGCAGCTGATCATGGCCTCCTGCGTGGTCCGCATCGTCGCGCCGAGCCCCTTCGGCGTGACGAGGTAGCCGACGCGGACGCCGGTCATCGCGTACGTCTTGCTGAGCGAGAACGCCGAGAACACGCGGTCGTCCTCGTCGAGCGCCGCCAGGCTGACGTGCCGGGTGCCGTAGGTGAAGTACTCGTAGACCTCGTCGCTGATGACCCAGAGGTCGTGCCGCTTCGCGAAGGCCAGCAGCGCGCGCAGGGTCTCCTCGCCGAAGACCGAGCCGAGCGGGTTCGACGGCGAGTTGACGATCAGGACCCGGGTGCGCTCGGTGACGCTCGCCTCGAGGGCCTGCAGGTCGGGTTCGAACCCGTGCTGCGGCTCCAGCCGGTACGGCACCGGGGTCGCCCCGATGATGTGGGCGTTCATCGTGAAGGTCGTATAGCCGGGGTCCGGCACGAGGACCTCGTCGCCCGGGCTCAGCGTCAGCGTCATCGCCTGGAACAGCGCCTGCGTCGCACCGATCGTCATCCAGATCTGCTCGAGGTCGGCCTCGATCCGGTTCTCACGGCGGAGCTTGTCGCGGACGGCTTCGCGGAGGGGCGCGATCCCGCCGTTCGGGGTGTACCCGGTGCGGTCCTTGGTCCAGGCACGACGGGCGGCCTCACCGATGTGCGGCGCCACCGGGACGTTCGGCTCGCCGATCACGAGCATCGTGACGTCCGTGCCGCTCGACTGCAGCAGGGCTGCCTGCTCGAAGACCCTCCGGATGCCGGAGGCGGGCACGGTGTCGATGCGCGGTGCGAGGGAGGGCATGTCCGTCACGGTATCCGGTGCGTGTTGCCGTGGGGTTTCGGCGCGGTCGGCCGCGGGCTTCCGCCGATCCGGCGGTGTTTCGTGCTTTGGTGGCAGCCCGCTTGCCTGGTAGTGTTGGTGGCTGGCTTCCGCGTTCCCCGCCCACGGGTGGAACGCGATGCGACCAAGGGCCCCTCTACCCTGCGGTCGCGCCCACCCGTACGAGACGAGCAGGAGCAATTCATGGCGAACATCAAGTCGCAGATCAAGCGCATCAAGACCAACCTCAAGGCCACCGAGCGCAACAAGGCGTACAAGTCGGAGCTCAAGACGCACATCCGTCGTGCCAACGACGCCGTCGCCGCCGGTGACAAGGACAAGGCCGTTGCCGCCCTGGCCCTCGCGTCGAAGAAGCTCGACAAGGCCGTGAGCAAGGGTGTCATCCACAAGAACCAGGCCGCGAACCGCAAGTCGGCCATCGCGAAGAAGGTCTCGTCGCTCTGACGTCCTGACCCTTCTGGTCCGAAGGCCCCGCACCGTTGGTGCGGGGCCTTCGTCGTGTGTGGGGCTTTGGGTTCGCTTCGTGAGCAGGAACGGTCGGGTCGCGAGGGCGGACCCGACCGTTTCTGCTCACGAAGCGCCGGCCGACCGGCGCGAGGGACGGCCGGGAGGCCCGACTCGCCTCAGCGGGGCTCGCCGCGTCGGGCGATGGTGCGGACCATGACCTCGAGCGCGTAGTGCGCGTCGCGCGAGCCACCCTTCACCGCGGTGTCCGCCTCGGCGATGCTGATGATCGCGTTCGCCAGCCCGGACTCGCTCCAGCCGGCGACGTCACGCTGCGCGCGCTGCACCTGCCACGGCGCCATACCGAGCGCCGAGGCCGCCTGCCCGCTCGGGCCCCGGAAGGCGCTGACCTTCGCCATCGTGCGGATCTTGCTCGCGAACGCGGCGACGATCGGCACGGGTGCCTCGCCGGTGGCCAGGGCGTGCCGCAGCTCGACGATCGCCGGTGCCGACCGGCCCGCGAGGGCGATGTCGGCGACCTTGAACGCGTTCGTCTCGACGCGACCGCCGTAGTACTTGTCGACGACCTTGTCGGTGATCTCCTCGGCCTCGTCCGCCAGGAGCTGTCGGCACGCGGCGGCGAGTTCGGCGAGGTCGTCGGCGAACGCGGTCACCAGGGTGCGGACGGCGGAGGGCGCGATCCGGCGTCGTGCGGCGCGGAACTCGGCGTTCACGAAGTCGATGCGGTCGGTCTCGCGCTTGAGCTCGTCGCACAGCACCTCGACCCCGCCGCCGACACCGCTGCGGATCGTGTCGAGGAGCTTCTTGCCGCGCACACCACCCCCGTGCCGGAGCACCAGGGTGACGTCGTCGGCCGGGGCCTGCAGGTACGAGATCGTCTCGGTGATGAAGGCGTCGGTGCACTTCTCGACGTTCGTGACCTGCACGAGTCGCGGCTCGCCGAACAGCGACGGGCTGGCGAGGGTGGCGAGGAGCCCGGGGGCGTACTGGTCGGCTTCGAGGTCGTGCACCTCGAGCGCGGGGTCCTCGCCCTGCAGCAGGTCCTTCAGCACACCGCGGGCGCGGTCGGCGAGGAACGCTTCGGGCCCGGTGATGAGCACGACGGGCGCCGGACGGATCCCCGACCAGGGCACCTGGTCGATCTTCGCTGCGGCGCGCGCGGGCTTCTTGGCGGCCATGTGGTCCTTCCGGTGATGCCGGCCCGGACGGTGCCGGGTCGAGTGGTGCACCGTCGATCCTACGGGCGGCCGCCGACGACGAGCGCTCCGTCCACACCCGCACCTCGTCGCTGCCGGACCGGGCGAGCACCACGGTGCCGAGCTCGTCGGTGCGGAGCGGCAGCGTGCCCGCGGCCTCGAGCATGCCGAGGGCCGATGCCGTCGGGTGTCCGTAGGTGTTGTCCGCGCCGACCCCGATGAGCCCGACCCGCGCGGCGAGCCCCCGGTAGAGCTCCGGGTCCTGGTCGGCCGAGCCGTGGTGCGCCACCTTCACGACGTCGATCGGCCCCACCGGCAGCGCCCCGGCGTTCCGGAGCCGACGCTGCGACGACTCCCCCAGGTCGCCGAGGAAGACCCCGGTCAGGCACGCCGGACAGGAGTCTCCGTCGGCCGGCCCCGTGGCCAGCACGATGCTCGCGTCGTTGCCGGCGGCACGGTCGCCGACCAGCGGCCACACCACGCGCCAGGCGAGCGGCCCGAGGGTGCCGGAGACCCGGTCGTCCGCCGTCCGGACGTCGACACCGGCACGCCGGAGGTCGTCGACCACCCGTTCGTCTGACGCACGGCCGACGGGTCCGACCAGGGCGGTCTCGACGGCGCCGGCCACAGCATCCACCGCACCGACGTGGTCGCGGTCGAAGTGCGTCAGGACGAGCAGGTCGATCCGGGTGACCCCGAGCAGGTCCAGGCACGCCCGGAGCCGTTCCTCGTCGTCGCCGGTGTCCACGAGCGCGACGGCGTCGTCACCGCGGAGGAGCACGGCGTCCCCCTGCCCGACGTCGCACGCGGCGACCGACCAGTCATCCGGCACCGATCCCCGGACGACGAGCACCGGAACGGTGACCGCTGCGACACCGACCACGACCACGACCCCCGCGGCGAGCAGCAGCCGGGAGCCGAGCTGACCCCGGACCAGCACGGCGACCGCGATGCAGCCGCACACGAGCACGGCGGTGGCCACACCGAGCACCCCGGCCGGCCAGGGCGCCGAGGCGTACGGCAGGGCGGCCGCCCCGTGTGCGATGCCCCCGACGGCGGCGGCCGGGACCCACGCGACGGCCGCGAGCCCCTGCGCACCCACCGGCCACACCGGAGCGAGGCCACACGCGGCGAGCCCGACCACCGTGACGACCGGCGCGAACGGCTCCGCCAGCAGGTTCGCCGGCACCGCGTAGGTCGGGAGCGCCGCCGACAGCGGGATCGTCACCGGCCAGCACGCCACCTGCGCCGCGACGGGGATCGCGAGTGCCGCGGCGAGCGGCGGCCACACACGACGCGCCAGGAGCTCGGTGAGCGGCGGGCCGAGCACCACGATCCCGCTCGTGGCGAGCACGGACAGGGCGAACGCGAACGACCGGGCGAACCAGGGGTCGACGACGAGCATGCCGACCGCGGCGAGGGCGATGAGCGGGACGCCCCGCACCGGTCGACCGGCCAGGTGCACGACGAGCACCACGATCGCCATCACCGTCGCCCGGACGATCGAGGGGTCGGGCCGCACGAGCACGACGAACACCAGGAGCACGCCGACGGCCGCCGCCGCTCGGGGGCCTCTCGGTAGCCCGCAGGCACGGCCGAGGACCACGACGAGGCCGACGACCACCGCGCAGTTCGCCCCGGACACCGCCGTCAGGTGCGTCAGCGCCGAGGTCTCCATCGCTGCCTCGGTCATCGGGTCGAGGCCGGAGCGGTCCCCGATCGCGAGTCCGCGCAGCAGTGCCGCTCCGGGCTGCGGCAGGTCGGCAGTGGCCCGCACGAAGGCCTGTCGCGCGGTGTCGGTGGCGCCGAGCAGTCCGTCGGGCGGCACCGACGACGGCGTCCCGCGCGCGAACGCCACGAACGCGGTCGCCGATCCGGGTTCGTCCGGCTGCACGGCGGCGGTCACGGCGACCCGGGCACCGGCTGCCAGCACGGCACCCGGTGCACCGCTGTGCTGGTCGGGGACGAGTCGGATCGGCACGCGGAGCCCGTCGAGCTCGTCGGCGCGCACGAGCGTCGCGGTGACGGAGCGGTCACCCGGCACGAGGTCGCGGGTCAGCACCGCCTCGACGTTGACGCGCCCCGCCCCCGGACCGGCGACGAGCGCACGGAGCGGTTCCGGGGCCCGCCTGGACTCCCCAACGGTGACCGACACCGCGAGCAGCGTCGTCAGGGCCCCCGCGACGAGCAGCAGCCCGGCGACGACCACCACGATCCCGGTGCCCCACCGCCACCGGAGTACGATCCCGCTGACGCCGGTCAGGAGCGCCGCAGCCCCACCGACCACGGGTGCCACGTCGGGCACGCCGATGAGCACGGTGGTCGCGATCCAGGCGACGGCCATCGGCACCGCGACCCGCAGGTCGATCGCACTCGGCGCGAGCTGCACCGTCGCCCCTCAGACCCGCACGCGATCGCGGAGCTCGGCGAAGCGCACGTCGCCGATGCCGCTGACGTCGAGCAGGTCCTCGGCCGCGGTGAACCGGCCGTGCTCGTCACGCCAGGCGATGATCCGGCCGGCCAGCCCCGGTCCGATGCCGGGCAGGGTCTCGAGCACGGCCTGGTCGGCGGTGTTCAGGTCGACGACGGCCGACCCCTCGCCCCCGGTGCCCGCCGAGCCACCGACGCTCCCGGCTCCGGCGGTGGCAGTCGGCCCGGCGGCAGCACCGTCCGCCACCGGCCCGAGCGCCTCAGGTACCTCCTGTTGCCCGACCCGGGGCACGTACAACCGCTCGCCGTCCGTCAGCACCCGGGCCAGGTTCAGGCGGTCGAGGTCGGCGTCGTCGGTGGCCCCACCAGCACGTTCGAGCGCGTCACCGACCCGGCTCGATGCCGGCAGCTCGACGACACCGCCCCGCCGCACCGCCCCGAGCACGTGCACCACGACGCGCCCCGCACCAGGAGCGGACGGAGCAGCACCGGCAGACGCACCAGCCGACGGCGACGGGCCGCCCGACGCCGCACCGGCCGTCGGCGCCCCACGCACGACGACCCCGCCCGTTCCTCCAGCGCCCTCGCCACCACCCGACACCAGCGCCCCGACGAGCACCACGAGGACGGCGACCACCACCACGACAGCCGCCAGCACCACGGCGGCCCGCGGTGACAGCGCGAGACGGGACCACCAGGGTCCGGGAGACGACGGGGACGACATGCCCCGAACGCTACGGAGCCCGGCCGATCGGCCGGGCTCCGGAGGTCACACCCGTGGACGGGTTCCGCGAACGCCCCTGCTGTGAGGGACGACGCCAGCGACGGTCGCTACCCCTTGATGGCGATGTTCACGAGCTTCGGCGCCCGGACGATCACCTTCACGATCTCCCGGTCACCGATGTACCGCTGCACGTTCGCCGACGACCGTGCGAGCTGCTCGAGCTCGTCCGCCTCGATCGACTTCGACACCTCGAACGAGTCACGCACCTTGCCGTTGACCTGCACGACGGCCGTCAGGGTCTCCTGCACGAGCAGCGTCGGGTCGGCCTTCCGCCAGCCGTACGTGGCGACGGTGGCCTCGTAGCCCAGCCGCTCCCACATCTCCTCGCCGGTGTACGGCGCGAAGACGCTCAGCCCGAGCGCGATGGTCTCGACGGCCTCGCGCACGGCGGGGTCACCGGCACCGGGGCCGCTGTCGATCGCCTTGCGGGTGACGTTGACCAGGTCCATCAGTCGCGCGATCACGACGTTGAACTTGAACGACTCCATCATCCCGGGGGCGTCGGCGAGGAACCGGTGCGTGACCTGGCGGAGAGCCCGGTCGCCGTCGGCCCACACGACGTCGCGTGCGGACGTGACGTCGAGCGCCAGGCGGTACGCCCGCGCCAGGAAGCGTGCGGAGGCGGACGGGGAGACGTCCTCCCAGTTGATGTCGTCCTCCGGTGGGCCCGCGAAGCCCATCACCAGGCGGATCGCGTCGACGCCGTTCGCGTCGAGCTCGTCGCCGAGCGAGACGCCGCCCTTCGACTTCGACATCTTCGAGCCACCGGACAGCACCATGCCCTGGTTGAGCAGGGCCGAGAACGGCTCGGTGAAGTCGAGGTACCCGAGGTCGAAGAGCACCTTCGTGACGAAGCGGGCGTAGAGCAGGTGCAGGATCGCGTGCTCGATGCCGCCGATGTACTGGTCGACCGGAGCCCAGCGGCGCGCGGCTGCCGGATCGAACGCCTGGGTGTCGTCGTTCGCCGACAGGAACCGCAGGAAGTACCACGACGAGTCGACGAAGGTGTCCATCGTGTCGGTGTCGCGGAGCGCGGGCGTGCCGTCGACGGGGTTCGGGACGTTCACCCAGTCGGTCGCGCCACCGAGCGGAGACGTGCCCTTCGGCTTGAGGTCGAGCCCCTCGGTGTCGGGCAGCACGATCGGCAGCTGGTCCTCGGGCACCGGGTGCTCGGTGCCGTCGGCACCGTGGATGATCGGGATCGGGGTGCCCCAGAAGCGCTGGCGCGAGATGAGCCAGTCGCGCAGGCGGTAGGTCTTGGCGGCACGGCCGGTGCCGCGCTCTTCGAGCAGCGCGATGGCAGCGGTGATGGCGTGCTGCTTCGACATGCCGTCGAGCGGCCCGGAGTTGATCATCCGGCCCTGACCGGTCAGCGCTTCGCCGGTGGCGACCGGGTCGAGGGTCGGCACGTCGAAGTCGTCGAGCGTCGCGCCCTCGGGGATGACCGGGATCGCGCCGGTGACGGCGGCGTTCGTGTCGACGACCACCTTGACGGGCAGGTCGAACGCCCGCGCGAAGTCGAGGTCGCGCTGGTCGTGCGCGGGCACGGCCATCACGGCGCCGTGGCCGTAGTCGGCGAGCACGTAGTCGGCGGCCCAGATGGGCAGGCGCTCCCCCGTCAGCGGGTGGATCGCGGAACGGCTGAGCGGCACACCGGTCTTCGGGCGGTCGGCGTTCTGCCGGTCGATCTCGGACGTCTTCTGCGTCGCCGTCAGGTAGGCGTCGAAGTCGTCACGGACCGAGGCCGGCACCGACGGGTCGGCGACGAGCTCAGCCGCCAGGTCGGAGTCCGGCGCGACGACCAGGAACGTCGCCCCGTGGATCGTGTCCGGGCGGGTGGTGAAGACCGTGACGGGCTCGTCGCGGCCCTCGATCACGAAGTCGACGTCGGCACCGACCGAGCGGCCGATCCAGTTGCGCTGCTGCGCGATGACCTTCGCCGGCCACCGCCCCTCGAGCTGGTTCAGGTCGTCGAGCAGCCGGTCGGCGTACTCGGTGATCTTGAAGTACCACTGCGTGAGCTTCTTCTTCACGACGACGGCGCCGGAGCGGTCCGAGGTGCCATCGGGCAGGACCTGCTCGTTCGCGAGCACGGTCTGGTCCACCGGGTCCCAGTTGACCCAGCTGTCCTTGCGGTACGCCAGGCCCTTCTCGTACATCTTCAGGAACAGCCACTGGTTCCACTTGTAGTACTCGGGGTCCGAGGTGTGGATCTCGGTGGTCCAGTCGAACGACGGCGCATAGCGCTTGAAGGACGCCTTTTGCTGCTCGATGTTCGCGTAGGTCCAGTCCTTCGGGTCCACCCCGCGCTTGATCGCCGCGTTCTCGGCGGGCAGCCCGAAGGAGTCCCAACCGATCGGGTGCAGCACGTTGAAGCCCTGCTGACGCCAGTAGCGCGCGACGAAGTCCCCGAGCGCCCAGTTCTCGGCGTGCCCCATGTGCAGGTCGCCGGACGGGTACGGGAACATCTCGAGGATGTACTTGCGCGGACGGGTGTCGTCGAGGTCGGTGGTGAAGAGCCCGAGCTCTTCCCAGCGGGGCTGCCACTTCTCCTGGATACGACGGAAGTCGTAGGCGTTCGGGTCCTCGGCGTGCTGCTCGGTGGTCACGGTCGTCAACGATACAAGCCGGGAGGCCCGTCCCGCGTCCGCCTGTCGGCTCACCCGGCGAGCAGGCGTCCGTCCCGCATCCGCAGGGTGCGGTCGACCAGGTCCGGCGCCACCGGGACGTGCGAGACGATGACGACCGTCCGGCCCGCTGCGCGGGCCGTGGTGACGAGGTCACGCAGCACGGTGTCACCGAGGTCCGGGTCGACGTCTGCGGTCGGTTCGTCGAGCACCAGCACCGGGAACGCGTGCAGCAGTGCGCGGGCGAGCGCGAGCCGGTGCGCCTGGCCGCCGGAGACGAGCACGCCGCGTTCCCCGACCGAGGCGTCCAGCCCGCCCCGCCGGACGACCCACTCCCCCAGGCCGACCCGGTCGAGCACGGCGAGCAGTTCCTCGTCGGTCGCGGTCTCGCGGGCGAAGAGCAGGTTCTGCCGCACCGACTGGTCGAACACGAACGGGTCCTGTTCGATCAGGCCGACCCGGGCCCGCACCGCATCGGGGTGCATCGCCTTCGCCTCGACGCCGTCGAGCGTGTAGGAACCCTCGTGCTCCACGAACCGGACGAGCGCGTCGACCAGGGTCGACTTGCCGGCACCGCTCGGCCCCTCGAGCACGACGACCTCGCCGGGGGCGAGCGTGAACGAGACCCCGTCGACTGCACGCTCGGCAGCACCAGGCCAGCGGACGGTCAGGTCCTGCACGGCGAGCGTGACCGGCCCCTCGACCACGAGCGACGCCGGGTCGGCGTGCTCGTCGGGCTCGGGGACGATGCCGACGGGCACCTCGGCGGGCACGACCTGCTCGACCCGTTCGGCCGCAGCACGCACCCGGCGGAGCGTCAGGACGGCGAGCGGGACGGTCCCGACGACCTCGAAGAGCGCCAGCGGCACGAAGACCGCCAGTGCCCAGAGCGGACCGTCGAGCGCACCGGACACCACGGCGGGGGCACCGACGGCGAGGATCCCGATCACCGCACCGCCACCGACCAGGCCGACGAGTGCACCGACGAGCGACTCGACCGTGCCACGGCGGCGGACGGCCCGGGTGACCCCCGCGTCGAGCCGGGCGATGTGCGCGAGCCGCTCGTCGAGGGTGCCGTAGGCGGCGAAGACGTCGAGCGTCCGGACGGTGTCGAGCACCAGGTCCGCGACGCGACCCCGGTCGGCGGCGGTCTCGCGGTCCGAGCGCTCGGCGATCGCCCGGGTGACGATCGTGCCGACCAGGGCCGCGACCGCCAGCGCGAGGACGAGTACGAGCGCCGCCGGTACCGACACGAGCGCCACGGCGACGACCGACAGCACCGCGACGACCCCGGCGGAGACGAGCGGCCCGACGACGCGGATCGGCAGGTCCTGCAGCCGGTCGGTGTCGGTCACCAGGCGCGTCATGAGGTCGCCGCGTCCGGTCCGCCCGAGTCCGGCGGGCGCGATCGACGCCAGCCGCCGGTACATCTCCGTCCGCACCACGGCCAGTTGCCGGAAGGACGCGTCGTGCCCGGCGAGCCGGTCGACGTACCGGAGCACGGCACGCCCCAGCGCGAAGGCACGCACGCCGACCATCACGAGCGTCAGGTACAGGATCGGCGGGTGCTCGGCGGCACGGGTGATCAGGTAGCCGCTCGCGGCGAGGAGCGCGACGGCGCAGACCGCGCTGAGCGACCCGGCGGCGACCGCCTTCGCCCAACCCGACCCGTGCGGCATCGCGAGCCGTAGGACGGAGCCGCCACGGGCCTCCCGGCTCATGCGCGCACCCCCCTGCGGACCGTCACGGACCCGCCGGCGCCGACGTCCACGCGGACGTCCGCCGCGGCGACGACCGCGGGTCGGTGGCTGGCGACCACGACGACGGCGCCGTCGGCCGCCAGGGCACGGGCGGCCGCGATGACGCGTTCCTCGGCCTCGGCGTCCAGCGCGGACGTCGGCTCGTCGAGCAGCACGAGGGGCGTGGCGGCGCGGCGTGCGCGGTACAGCGCGCGGGCGACGGCGACACGCTGTGCCTGGCCGCCGGACAGTCCGCTGCCACCGGCGCCGACCGGGAGGCCCGGGTCGAGTCCCAGCCCCGCGTCGCCCAGGGCGGTGCGCACGTCGGCGTCGTCGGGGGTCGCGCTGAGCGCGACGTTCTCGGCGATCGTCCCGCGGACGAGACGCGGCCGCTGGTCGGCCCAGGTGGTGCGCTCGGCGACGGAGGCATCGGCCGGGCCGGGCACGGTGACGACGCCGTCGTGCGGCAGGACGCCGCGGAGTGCGGCGATGATGCTCGACTTGCCGGAACCGCTCGGGCCGGCCAGCACGACGACGGTGCAGGGCTCGGCGTGCAGGTCGAACGGCCCGATCACGACGTCGGGTCGGCGGACGGTGAGCCCGAGGACGTCCAGGGCGGTGGCGAGTGTGACGGCGTCCGTGTCGGCGCCGTCGGTCCCGCTCCCGCCGCTTTGGCTCCGGCTGCTGCGGCCGGGGGCCGGGGCGTCACCGTCGTCGTCGGCCAGCACGTCGAGCACCGCGGCCGAGGCCTCGACGCCGTCCTGGGCGGCGTGGAAGTCGGCGCCGACCTGGCGGATCGGGGCGAAGGCCTCCGGTGCCAGCACGAGCACGAACATCGCGGCACCGAGGCCGAGCGAGCCGTCCACCAGGCGGATGCCGATCGAGACGGCGACCAGTGCGACGGACAGACTCGCGGCGAGCTCGAGCGCGAAGCCGCTCACGAAGGACAGCCGGAGGACGCCGATCGTGCCGCGGCGGTACTCGTCGGTGACCGCCCCGATGCGACCGACCTGGCGGCGCGCACGGCCGAAGACCTTGAGCGTGGCGAGCCCCTCGACGGCCTCGGTGAAGGCACCACCCAGCTTCGCGAGGGCGTCCGACTGCTTCCGCTGCAGCGACTGCGTGGCCAGGCCGATCAGGATCATGAAGACCGGGATCACGGGCAGGGCGAACAGGATGATCAGCCCGCTCGTCAGGTCGCCCAGGCCGATCGCGACCAGGAGCATCGGCGTCGCGATCGCGGTGAGCGCGAGCTGCGGCAGGTACCGGCCGAAGTAGGCGTCGAGTGCGTCGAGCCCGGGGCCGAGCGTGGTGGCGAAGCCGGCGCTCGACCGGCCCGCGAGCCACGACGGACCGCGCTCGGCGGCGCGGGCGAGCACCGTCGTGCGCATCTCGCTCTTCACCTTCGCCGCTGCGCGTGCCGCCAGGTCGTCGGTCGCCCACGCGGCCACCGCACGCAGGACGAACGCCCCGCCGAGCAGCGCGAGCGCCTGCCCGAACGCCGCCGGCACCGTGCCGTCGCCGACGGCGTCGACCCCGAGGGTGACGGCCGCGGCGATCCCCCACGCGATCGCGATGGTCGCGAGCGTGCGGAGGACACCCGTGCCGGCGGCGGCGACGATGAAGCCGCGCGCCGTCCGGGACAACCGCAGGAGTCGGGGGTCGAGGGGCTTCATCGTCGTCCGCCTAGTGCGCGGCCGCGGTGACGTGGGCGCGGGAGACGCGCTTGCGGAACACCCAGTAGGTCCAGGCCTGGTACGCGAAGACCAGGGGCACGAAGATCAGCGCGACCCAGCTCATCACGGTCAGCGTGTACGACCCGGACGAGGCGTTGTACACGTTCAGGCTGTTGGCGACGTCGTTCGAGGCCGGCATCACGTCGGGGAAGATCGCCGTGAACATCGCGAGCACGATCGCGGCGATGGTGACCGCCATCAGGGTGAAGGCACGCCCCTCCTTGCCCCAGGCGTTGCAGAGCACGGCGAGCACCAGGGCCAGGGCGGCGACCACGGAGAGCACCAGCGAGGCCGGGGTGGCCCGGACGAAGGCCATCGACACCAGGAACGCGGCGCCGACGACGATCGTGACGATGCCCGCACGGGTCGCCAGGCGCTTGGCGCGGACGCGGATGTCGCCCTCGGTCTTCAGTGCGACGAAGACGACCCCGTGGGTGAAGAACACCAGCAGCGTCGCGGCGCCGGTCAACAGCGCGAACGGGTTGAGCAGGTCGAAGATCGTGCCGGTGTAGTTGTGCCCGGCGTCCATCGGGATGCCACGGACGACGTTGCCGAACGCGACGCCCCACAGGAACGACGGCACCGCACTGCCGACGATGATCATCAGGTCGAAGCGGCGCTTCCACTCGAGGTGTTTGTTCTGGTGCCGGTACTCGAACGACACCCCTCGCAGGATGAGTGCAGCGAGGATGAGCAGCAGCGCCAGGTAGAAGCCGGAGAACATCGTGGCGTACCACTCCGGGAACGCCGCGAACAGGCACGCCCCGGCGACGATGACCCAGGTCTCGTTGAGGTCCCAGACCGGGCCGATGGTGTTGATCAGGACCCGACGGTCGGTGTCGTCCTTGCCGAGGAACGGCAGGGACATGCCGACACCGAAGTCGAATCCGTCGAGGACGAAGTAGCCGACGAAGAAGACGCCGACGATCGCGAACCAGAGAACGGGGAGATCCATCAGGCAGCGTCCATTTCTAGTAGACCGTCACTTCGTGCTTGACCTCGCCGGTCTCCTCGTCGACCTCGTCCGGGTCGGCGGGCCCCTCTTGCGCGACCTTCTTGATGAGCTTGAACTCGACGACGGCCAGCGAGCCGTAGATCAGGGTGAAGACCAGCAGCGAGATGAGGACCTCGAGCCCGGTCACGTTCGGCGACACACCGTCCTTCGTCTGGAGCAGCCCGAACACGAGCCACGGCTGGCGGCCCATCTCGGTGAAGACCCAACCGACGATCATCGCGGCCATCGGCAGCGGCACCGTCCAGGTGGCGATGCGCCACACCCAGCGCTGCGTCGGGAACCGGCCCTTGCGGGTCAGCCACAGCCCGACCAGCGAGACCATGACCGCGCCGACGCCGAGGGCGATCATCCAGCGGAACGACCAGTAGGTGACCCAGATGATCGGCTTGTAGTCGCCGGGGCCGTACACCTGCATGTACTGCGCCTGCAGGTCGTTGATGCCCTCGACCGTGCCGTTGAACGTGTGCGTCGACAGGAACGACAGCAGGTACGGCACCCGGATCGAGAACAGCTCGTGCACGCCGTCGGGCGTGCCGAGCGTGAAGATCGAGAACGAGGCGTCCTTGCCGGTCGCGGTGTTGTACAGCGCCTCGGCCGCCG
This sequence comes from Curtobacterium sp. MCLR17_055, assembly GCF_003234305.1. Classification (NCBI taxonomy): domain Bacteria; kingdom Bacillati; phylum Actinomycetota; class Actinomycetes; order Micrococcales; family Microbacteriaceae; genus Curtobacterium; species Curtobacterium sp. MCLR17_055. Next base: position 90,386 of record NZ_QKSX01000015.1, on the reverse strand, counting down.
CCATCTTCATCGGCTGCGTGTCGACCATCGTCAGGCCGAGCTGGTCGCCGGTCAGGACGGTCAGCGCGCCGGCCGCGAGCATGGTCCACATGCCGAACTTGAGCGCCGGCATCATCGTCTCGAGGTTCTGGTTGCGGGCCAGGTGGTAGGCCGCGACCGAGATGATGACCGCCGCGGCGACCATGAAGCAGGCGAAGAGCGTGTGCGGGAACGCGGCCAGGGCGACCTTGTTGCCGAGCACCGCCCAGATGTCGGTGAGCTCCGCACGGCCCTTGGCCTCGTTCATCGCGAAGCCGACCGGGTGCTGCATGAACGCGTTCGCGGCGATGATGAAGTACGCCGACATGATCGTGCCGGCGCTCACGCACCAGATGCTCGCCAGGTGCAGGCCCTTGGGCAGGCGGTCCCAGCCGAAGATCCAGATGCCGATGAAGGCCGCTTCGAAGAAGAACGCCAGGATCCCCTCGAGCGCGAGCGGTGCGCCGAAGACGTCACCGACGAAGCGCGAGTAGTTCGACCAGTTCATGCCGAACTGGAACTCCTGCACGATGCCCGTCACGACACCCATCGCGAAGTTGATCAGGAAGATCCGCCCGAAGAACCGCGTCAGCTGCAGGTAGTGCGCGCGGCCGGTCCGGTACCAGGCGGTCTGGAACACGGCCACCACGGCTGCCATGCCGATCGTCAGCGGGACGAAGAGGAAGTGGTAGATGGTCGTCAGACCGAACTGCCACCGCGACAGGAGGAGCGGATCGAGGAGGTCGTTCATGCGGCGATTCCGAGACGGGTGGCCGCGCGCTGTTCGTGCACGTCAGTTGCTTCCTGTGGAACGGATACATCAGGTGTCACAGCCCTTGGGACACCCCAACGCTATCGCTATGGACTCCACTTCGACAACTTGTAGAACCAGTCTCTGCACAAACGTGCACGGCCCCTGCACGGCACAACCGTGCGGCACAGATGTTCGCGCTGCCTGCTCCACGAACGACGACAGGCGCCGGGTGGACACCCGACGCCTGTCGCTTTGTTCGGAGGGCTGTGGTTACAGCAGACCCTCGGCCTTGAGCCAGTCCTCGGCGATGGTGGACGCCTTCTCCTTGTCGGCCGTGCTCTTGGTGTTGAGCTCGATCAGGGCCTCGGTCGTGAGCTTCTCGTTGACCGAGTCGATCGCGTCCGCAGCCTTCTCGTTGACCTTCTTCGAGACGACCGGCACGACGTTCTGCGGCAGGATCAGGTTCTCCGGGTCCTTCAGCGTGACGAAGCCGTTCGCCTTGATGCTCGGGTCGGCCGTGTAGATGTCGGCCAGCTGGACGGTGTCGTCCTTGAGCGCCTTGACGGTCAGGGCACCGCCGCCGTCCTCGATCGCCTTGAAGTCGACGTCGACGCCGTAGACCGACTTGAGCCCCTTCGGGCCGTACGGCCGCGTCTGGTTCTCGGAGTTGGCGCCCACGGTGAGCTTCTCGTCGACGTTCTTCAGGTCGGCCAGGCTCGTGACGTCGTTGTCCTCGGAGAACTTCTTCGTGACGGTGTAGCTGTCCTGGTCGGTCGCGTCGGCCTCGTCGAGGACCCGGAGGCCCTTCGGCAGGGCCGTGTCGAGCCCGTCGTCGATCTGGTCGGCGGTCTTCGCGTCCGAGTCCTTGTCGAAGTACTGCAGCAGGTTGCCGCTGTACTCGGGCATGACGTCGATGGCGCCCTTCTCGAGCTGCGGGATGTAGACCTCACGCTGCCCGATGTTGAAGTTGCGCTTCACGTCGAAGCCGTCCTTCTCGAGGACCTGGGCGTACAGCTCGGCGATGATCTCGTTCGAGTAGTACTGCTGCGAGCCGACGACGATGGTCTTCGAGTCGGACGAGTCGCTGGAGCCGCTGTCGAGCGGGTCGCTCGACGCGCAGCCGGCGAGGGCGGCGACGACGCCGACCGCCATCGCGGCGGCGACACCGGCGCGGATCTTGGGTGCTGTGATCACGAGGGATTTCCTTCCGGGAGTGGATTGCGGGCTCGCTCACGCGACCCCTGACGCTGTCGGGCCGACGGGTCCGCGGTGCCCTTCGGCACCGCCGCCCGCTGCAGCACGGCGAACACGATCTCGAACGCGATCGCGAGGGCGATCACGAGGATGGAGGCGCCGAGCATCTCGGCGTAGTCCTGGGTCTTCAGGCCGAGGAAGAAGTACCCGCCGAGGCCACCGGCCCCGACGTACGCGGCGAGCGTGGCCGTCGCGACGACCTGCAGCACCGCGGCGCGGATGCCACCGATCAGGAGCGGGAGCCCGAGCGGGATCTCGACCTTCCACAGGATCTGCCAGCCGGTCATGCCCTGGGCCTTCGCGGCGTCGACGACCCCCGGGTCGACGGACTCGATGCCGGAGTACGCACCGGCGAGCACCGACGGGATCGCCAGGATGACGAGGGCGAGCAAGGGAGCCTGCAGCCCGATGCCGAGCAGCAGCCCGAACAGCGAGAGCACGCCGAGCGTCGGGAGCGCCCGCACCCCGCCGGACACCGCGATCGAGAAGCCACGAGCACGGCGGGTGTGGCCGATCGCGTACCCGACCGGCACAGCGATGACCGCGGCGATGAGCACCGCGAGCAGGGTGATCCAGACGTGCTCCCAGAGGCGCGTGGGGATGCCGTTGTACCCGCCGTAGTTCGTGGGGTCGAACACCCACGCGAAGGCCTGACCGATGATCACGAGGAGACCTCCGCTGCTTGCAGGACTCGGCGAGCCTGTCGGCGTGACACCGAGTTCGTCCGGGTCCACGGCATGACCAGGCGCCCGAGCAGCACGAGGAGGCCGTCGAGGGCGAAGGCGAGCACGAGCACCATCACGATGCCGGAGAGGATCTCCTCGTAGATCCCGCGCCCCAGGCCGTCGGTGAACAGCAGGCCGAGACTCGGGATGCCGAGGACCGCGCCGACCGTGGTCAGCGAGATCGTGGAGACCGAGACCACCCGGAGGCCGGCCAGCAGGACCGGACCGGCGAGCGGGAGCTCAACACGGAAGAACCGCTGCGCTGGCGAGTAGCCCATGGCGGTCGACGCGGACTTGGTCTCGGAGTCGACCGAGGTCAGCCCGTCGACCGTGGAACGGACCATCAGCGCGAGGCCGTACAGCGTCAGACCGATGACGACGTTGATCGGGCTCTGCAGGCCGGTGCCGATGATGCTCGGGAGCGCCACGAACAGGGCGAGCGACGGGATGGCGTAGAGCAGACCGGCGAGGGTCACGATGCTGCTGCCCACACCCGATGCGAAGCGCGACCCACCGGGGCGCTGCAGCCGGACCACCAGCCACCCGATCGGGATCGACAGCAGGAACGCGACGATGATCGGCGGGATCGCGATCGCGAGGTGGGAGACCGTGTTGTCCCAGATCGTGTCGAGGTTCGCCAGCACCCACTTCACCGGGTGCCCCCACCCTGCGCCGGAGCACCCGGTGCGTCGTGGGACGCTCCGGCCTCTGCTGCTCGGGAGTCGGACTGCGGAACGGCCTCGGCGGCGTCGACGACCCCGACGGGGCCCGTCAGCACGCCCGCTGCACGGCCTTCACCGTCGACGACGATCGGACCGGTCGGGGTCTGCTCGACGCGGAGCGCGCGGCGCCCGCGGCCGGCGCCGATGAACGTGGCGACGAAGTCGTCGGCGGGTGCGGCGAGGATCTCGGCCGGCGTCCCCTGCTGGGCGATCTCGCCGCCCTTCTTGAGGATGACGACCTGGTCGCCGAGCTTGAACGCCTCGTCGATGTCGTGCGTCACGAACACGACGGTCTTGCCGAGTTCGCGCTGCAGGCGGATGAGCTCGTCCTGCAGGTCGTTGCGCACCAGCGGGTCCACCGCACCGAACGGCTCGTCCATGAGCAGGATGTTCGGGTCGACGGCCAGCCCGCGGGCCACACCGACGCGCTGCTGCTGGCCGCCGGACAGCTGTGACGGGTACCGGTCGGCGAAGGCACGGTCGAGTCCGACGGTGTCCATGAGCTCGAGGGCGCGCTTGCGAGCGTCGGCCTTGGAGACGCCGGTCAGCAGCGGGACGGTCGCGATGTTGTCGACGACCTTGCGGTGCGGCAGCAGCCCGGAGTTCTGCATGACGTAGCCGATGTGGCGACGGAGCTCGACGGGGTTGATCCCGGCGACGTCCGAGCCGTCGATCTCAACGGTTCCGGAAGTGGGGTCGACCATGCGGTTGATCATGCGGAGCAGCGTGGTCTTGCCACAGCCGCTGGATCCGACGAAGACGGTGGTGGTCCGGGACGGGATGACCAGATCGAAGTGCTCGACCGCAGTCGTGCCGTCCGGGTAGGTCTTGCGCACCGAGCGGAACTCGATCATGGGGTGCCCTTCTGTTCGGAGGTAGCCCGACTCCGGATGAGAGTACCCGGGGGTGCCGACATCGGTTCGCTGTGACGATCCGTGACGGACCCGCGGCGGTGCACAGGTCGGTGGGGATGCCGACGGGCACCACGGGATCGGCGGGGACGACGACGCCCGCGCCTCGGTGTTCGGAGGCGCGGGCGGATCGGTTCGGTCTCCGGCGTGTCGCGCCGGTTCGACGGGACGGTCAGGAAGCGGCGATCACCGATTCCAGGTGCGCACGGTTCATCCGGCGGTACTCCTCGATCAGCTCCGTGTCGGGCTGCTCGCGGTCGCGGTGCGCCCGCGCCAGCACCGCGTGGCCGGACTCGGCGAGGACGACCCACGCGCGGGTGATGCGCTCGTCGTCCGGCAGACCGAAACGGTCGCGCATGATCTGGCCGACGGCCGCGCCGAGCGCACCCATGCGGTCCTCCGCGTCGCCCGTTCCGGTGTCCGCCGGGTCGCCGAAGCGGATGGCCCGGAAGCCGGGCTCGGTGCGGTACATCTCTGCGGTCATGTCGATGAGCGCGTCGTTGGCGTCCTGCCAGGTCTCGGCGCCACTGGCGTCGAGCGCCTCGACGAAGCGGGCGGCGAGCCGCTGGGTGCAGCGGATCGCGAGTGCCTCGACCACGGCGATGCGGTCCGGGAAGTACCGGTAGACGGTGCCGATCGACGCCCCCGCGCGCTCGGCGACCATGGCGGTCGTGAGCCGTTCGAACCCGATCTCGTCGATCACCGCGGCTGCGGCGTCGAGGAGGCCGGCGAGGCGCGCCGAACTGCGGGCTTGGACCGGCTCGTTCCTGAGCAGTGATGATCCCCCCGGCAGAGCGTTCGTTACCTCGGTGACGAGCACGTGTTCTCCTCTTGCGCTCCAGCGCGGTTGGTTGGTGTGACGGGGACAACTTTCGCAGAACGCACCTGGAACGTGGCTGCGACTCACCACTTGCGACGCACCAGTTCTGTACAGCGCGCGGGTTTCGTCAGCCGCCCGTGGGAGGATGACGCCATGCCCGACCCGACGCCCCACGAGCCGTCGTTGGCCGAGCCGCTCCTGCACCGCGCGGCCCGCATCGAGGACGCCGTCCAGGAGTTCCGCGAGCACCGTGCACGCCGTCGCGGACTCGTCCCGACGGTGGTCCCGTACACCGGCTACGGCGCGCCCGGCTGGGTGCGCATCCTCTGCCGTGTGCTGCTGACGCGCCGCGGTCTCGCCTCCGACGTCTCCTACGCCGGAGTCCGCGGCTGGAAGAGCTTCACGAGCGTCGCCGTCGACCACGCCGAGGTCACCGTCACCGCCGGCGGCGTCTCCCACGTGGTGCAGACCGACCGTGGCGGCGTCGTCGACACCATCGTCCCGATCGACCTCGAGCCCGGCTGGCGCACGGTGCGGCTGTCGGCGGGCGGCGGGCGCGACGTCGAGGCCGACGTGTTCGTCGTGCACCCGGACACCCGCTTCGGGCTGCTGTCCGACATCGACGACACCGTCATGGTGACCTCGCTCCCCCGCCCCATGCTCGCCGCCTGGAACTCGTTCGTGCTGACCGAGCACGCCCGCCGCCCCGTGCCCGGCATGTCCGTGCTGTACGAGCGGATCCTCGCGCAGCACCCCGGTTCCCCGACGGTCTACCTGTCGACCGGAGCGTGGAACGTCGCCCCGACGCTGCAGCGCTTCCTGTCGCGCAACATGTACCCGTCCGGCACGCTCCTGCTCACCGACTGGGGTCCCACCCACGACCGGTTCTTCCGCAGTGGGCAGCTGCACAAGCAGGAGAACCTGCGCCGGCTCGCCAAGGACTTCCCGGACATCCGCTGGCTCCTGGTCGGCGACGACGGACAGCACGACGAGAGCCTCTACGGCGACTTCTCGCGGGAGCACCCGGACAACGTCGCGGGCGTCGCCATCCGGCAGCTGTCCACGAGCGAAGCGGTCCTGGCCGGTGGACGCTCGCGGGCGCAGGAACGCTCCCGTGACTCGTCGGCACCCTGGGTGTACGCACCGGACGGCGCCGGTCTGTGGAGCGAGCTCGCGCGGATCGGCATCATCGAGTCCGACGCCTCCGACCCGGCCTGAGCGACCCTTCATCACGATCGCGGCCCGGAGCACCCGTGGTCGACCGCGGCGCTCGGGCACCGGGTGTTCGATCGGTCCATGAGCACCGAGCCGGCCGCGCCGCACCAAGCTGCACCCAACCAAGCCGCACCGCACACACCGCCGAACCGCATCGAGGACCACGCCCTGATCGGCGACACCGGCACCGCTGCCCTGGTCGGCCGCGACGGGACCGTCGACTGGGCGTGCCTGCCACGCTTCGACAGCTCGTCCACCTTCGCCTCACTGCTCGGCACGGAGGACCACGGCCACTGGACCCTGCGACCCGTCGACGACGAGGCCACGGCCGAGTGGCGGTACCACGGCGACACCCTGGTGCTCTCGACCGTGTGGACCACCCGTGACGGTGTGGTCGAGGTCACCGACTTCATGCCCGTCGGCGCGCACCGCCCCTCGATCGTCCGCCGGGTGCGCGGGCTCCGTGGCACCGTCGAGCTCCGGCAGACGCTCCGGATCCGGTTCGACTACGCACGGGCCCTGCCGTGGATCCGGCAGATCGGGGACGACGACGAACCGGCGCTGCTCGCGACGGCCGGTCCGGGCTCGGTGATCGTGCGGGGACCGCAGTTCCGCGCCGACGACCACCGGCACACCGCCGTCACGACGATCCACGACGGCGACGTGCTCGACACCGTGCTCACCTGGTACCCGTCGCACCGCGAGCCGCCGGAGCCACTCGACGTCGACGCGGCCCTCGCCCACACGGTGCAGTGGTGGACGGCGTGGACCGCCCCGGCGCAGACCACCGGTCGGTACGCCGACGCCGCACGACGGTCGCTGGTGTTCCTCCGCGCGATGACCCACGGCGACACCGGTGGCGTCGTCGCCGCCGCGACCACGGGCCTGCCGGAGGACCCGGGCGGCGAACGCAACTGGGACTACCGCTACGTGTGGCTGCGCGACGCGTCCCTCGCGCTCGCGTCGCTCATCGCCCACGGGTACCGCGACGAGGCCACGCACTGGCGCGGCTGGCTGCTGCGCGCGATCGCTGGTGACCCCGCCGACGTGCAGATCATGTACGGCATCGCCGGCGAACGCGAGCTGCCCGAACGGGAGCTGCCCGAGCTGCCCGGGTACCTCGGCTCGACGCCCGTGCGCGTCGGCAACGGCGCCTCGACGCAGTACCAGGGCGACGTCTTCGGCGAGGTGCTCGCAGCACTGCACGACGCCCGCGAGCTCGGTGTCGAGGAGAACGCCGACTCGTGGGCGCTGCAGCGGGCACTGCTCGGCTACGTCGAGGAGCACTGGCAGGAGCCGGACAACGGCATCTGGGAGATGCGCGGCCCCCGGCGGAGCTTCACGCACTCGCGGGTGATGATCTGGGCCGCGTTCGACCGCGGGGTCGCCGCGGTGGAGGAGTTCGGCCTCGAGGGCCCCGTCGACCGGTGGCGCACCCTACGCGACACGGTCCGCGCCGAGATCGAGGAGCACGGCTGGAACGCGGAGCGCGGTTCGTTCCGCCAGCACTACGACACCGACGAGGTCGACGCGAGCCTGCTCGTCCTGCCGCAGGTCGGGTTCTGCCGCGCCGACGACCCCCGGATGACGGGCACCGTGCGCGCCATCGAGGAGGACCTGCGGGTCGGCGACGACGGCCTCGTGCTCCGCTACCGCACGACGGCAGGCTTCGACGGGCTGTCCGGCGCCGAGCACCCGTTCCTGGCGTGCTCGTTCTGGCTGGTGGAGCAGTACGCCGCCTCCGGCCGGGTCGAGGACGCCGAGCGCCTGATGGACGTGCTCGTCGGGTACGCCAACGACGTCGGCATGCTCTCCGAGGAGATCGACGTCGCCACCGGACACCACATCGGGAACACCCCGCAGGTGCTGTCGCACCTGACGCTCGTGTCGGCAGCGGACGCCATCGAGCGCGCCCGTGGCGCGACCGTCGGGCACCGCACGCGGTTGCCAGTCCACGACGGCGGCACCCGGTCGTGGACCGGCGAGGGTGAGCGCGCCGGCTCCCCCGCCTGATGCGTCTCGCCATGCCCTGATGGCGACCCCACGACGGACGGGAGGCCCGGTGCCAGCTGGCACCGGGCCTCCCGTCCGTCAGGGCGTCCGTTCAGGACGTCAGCGTCCGTCAGGACGACGACTCCCAGTCCGCCGGGCCGCGCGAACCGGCGCGGTACTCCTCGAGCGGGACCTCGTCGGCCTTCCAGGCGGCAACGACCGGCTCCACGATCTCCCAGCAGCGCTCGGCCACGTCACCGCGGATGGAGAGCAGCGGGTCGTCGTGGAAGATGCCGTTCAGGACCTCGCCGTACGGGGTCAGCTCGCCGTCGCTGAACGACGACGACAGGGTGACCTGGCCCATCTCGAACGGGTTGCCACCGCCGTTGGCCGACACCGACAGCTCGATCTCGTCCGGGTTCAGGACGATGCGGAGCGTGTCCGCCTTCGGGCGACCGCTCAGACCGGAGGGCAGACGCGTGACCGGCTTGAAGGTGATCAGCACCTCCTTCCGGCTGTTGCCGAGTGCCTTGCCGGACCGCAGCGTGAACGGAACGCCCTTCCAGCGGGCCGTGTCGACCTCGACCGAGATCTCGGCGAGCGTCTCGGTGCTCCGCGACTTGTCGACGCCGTCCTCGTCCTGGTACGACGGCAGCTCCTTGCCGTCGATCGTGCCGGCCGTGTAGACGGCGCGACGCGACGCGATCTTCGGGTCGCCGCCCTTGAGCTGGGTTGAACGGAGCACCCGGGCCAGGGACGAGCGGAACTCGACCGCGTCGATGTCCGCCGGGGCATCCATCGTCACGATGCCGAGGATCTGCAGCAGGTGCGACTGGATCATGTCCACCATCGCGCCGGCCTCGTCGTAGTACTGGGCGCGGTTCTCGAGCCCGAGGGTCTCGTCGTAGAAGACGTCGACCTTCTCGATGTTGTCGGCGTTCCAGATCGGCTCGAACAGGCGGTTCGCGAAGCGCAGACCGATGATGTTCAGGACCGTGGTGCGTCCGAGGAAGTGGTCGGTGCGGTGCACGCGCTCTTCCGGGACCAGCTTCAGCACCGTCTCGTTGAGGGCCTGGGCGCTGGCGACGTCGGTGCCGAAGGGCTTCTCGAAGGCCAGGGTCGTGCCCTCGGGGAGCTCGACGTGCTCGAGCGCCTCGCAGATGTCGGAGGCGATCTGCGGCGGGAGGGCGAAGTACAGGATCGGCTCGGAGTCGGCCGCGGCCAGGAGCGCCTCGAGGTGCTTCGGGTCGGTGGGGTCGCCCTGGATGAACTGCGTCGACTCGATGGTCGCGTCGACCTCCGGCCCCTTGACGTCCTGCGACGCGAAGGACTGCGTGACGATGTCCTTCCACTTCTCGGGACTGCGCTCGCTGCGGCCCGTGCCGATCAGCTGCACGGGGACGGCACGGCCGCTCTGCAGGAACGTGCCGAGGCCCGGCAGGAGCAGGCGGGAGGCGAGGTCGCCCGTCGCGCCGAAGATGATGAGGGTGCGCTTGTCGGTCACCTGAGGTGACTCCTTTCGCTGTGGTGGGAGGTCCGCTCCAGTCAAGTCGCGGGCGGGCCCGTTTGTTCCGGATCGGGACCGGAGATCGTCGCCTGGACGCACTTCGGGCGGCACCGTTCTGGTGCCGCCCGAAGTGTCAGGTGCGCTGCAGCGCCGGGTCAGTGCCCGAAGTTGCCGCGGTAGTACTCGTAGACCCAGCCGACCAGGGTGATCGCCACGAGGACGAGTCCGATCGGGACGATCCACAGGCCGGCGGCCACGCCGAGGAAGCACACGGCGACCGCGGCGGCCAGCAGGATCGGCCACCACGACCAGGGGCTGAAGTGCCCGAGCTCGGCGTCGCCGTCCTCGATGTTGGCGTCCGGGCGGTCCTCGGGCAGGACGCCGCCCTGGGACGCCATCACCTTGCCGAGGTAGAAGGCGATGAACGCCGACATCAGGCCGGTCAGGCCGATCGCGACGGTGCCCACCCACTCGGGCTCGCCGTAGTAGATCAGCGCCCAGATCGTGTAGGCGGCGTCCGCCAGGATGAAGAACCCGAAGAGGATCCAGAACAGGTTGGTGTTCGCGCGCATGGCGTTACTTCACCTCGCCCTTCGCGGCGTCGTAGGTCGGGGCATCGGGGGCGTCCTTCGCGGGACCCACACCGATCGGCACACCGGCCTCGGGGTGGTTCAGGTCGAAGGCCGGGGACTCCGAACGGATACGCGGGATCGACGTGAAGTTGTGGCGCGGCGGCGGGCAGGAGGTCGCCCACTCGAGCGAGCGGCCGTAGCCCCACGGGTCGTTCACAGCGACCTTCGGCGCGTTCCGGGCGGTCACGTAGACGTTGAAGATGAACGGCAGGAACGAGATCGCGAGGATCATCGAGCCGATCGTCGACAGCTGGTTCATCCAGGTGAAGCCGTCGTTCGGCAGGTAGGTCGCGTAGCGACGCGGCATGCCGATGACGCCCAGCCAGTGCTGGATGAGGAACGTGGTGTGGAACCCGATGAACAGGAGCCAGAAGTGGATCTTGCCGAGACGCTCGTTGAGCATCTTGCCGGTCCACTTCGGCCACCAGAAGTAGAAGCCGGAGAACATCGCGAAGACGACGGTTCCGAAGACCACGTAGTGGAAGTGCGCGACGACGAAGTACGAGTCGGACACGTGGAAGTCGAGCGGCGGCGACGCCAGGATGACACCGGTCAGACCACCGAAGGTGAAGGTGATCAGGAAGCCGAGGGCCCAGAGCAGCGGCGTCTCGAACGTGACCGAACCGCGCCACATCGTGCCGACCCAGTTGAAGATCTTCACGCCGGTCGGGACCGCGATGAGCATCGTCATGAGCGAGAACCACGGGAGCAGGACTCCGCCGGTGACGTACATGTGGTGCGCCCACACCGTGACCGAGAGGGCCGCGATGGAGATGGTCGCGTAGACCAGGGTCTTGTACCCGAAGATCGGCTTGCGGCTGAACACCGGGAAGACCTCGGAGACGATGCCGAAGAACGGCAGCGCGATGATGTAGACCTCGGGGTGCCCGAAGAACCAGAACAGGTGCTGCCAGAGCAGGGCCCCGCCGTTGGCCGGGTTGAAGATCTGCGCGTCGAACACGCGGTCGAGCCCGAGGCCGAAGAGTGCCGTCGCGAGGACCGGGAAGGCCATCAGGACGAGGAGCGCCGTCACGAGGGTGTTCCACGTGAAGATCGACATGCGGAACATGGTCAGACCCGGGGCACGCATCGTGATGATCGTCGTGATGAAGTTCACCGCGCCGAGGATCGTCGAGAAGCCGGTCATGCCGAGCCCGAAGACCCAGAGTGTGCCGCCGAGCCCTGGTGTGAACGTCGTGTCACTCAGTGGCGCGTAGGCGAACCACCCGAACGATGCAGCACCCTGCGGGGTGAGGAAGCCGCCGACCGCGATGAGCGAGCCGAACAGGTAGAGCCAGAAGGCGAAGCCGTTGAGTCGCGGGAAGGCGACGTCGGGCGCACCGATCTGGAGCGGCATGATCGCGTTCGCGAAGCCCGAGAACAGCGGCGTCGCGAACATCAGCAGCATGATCGTGCCGTGCATCGTGAACAGCTGGTTGTACTGCTCCTTCGTCGCGACCACGTGCAGGCCGGGTTCGAAGAGCTGGGCACGGATCACGAGGGCCATCACACCTGCGAGCAGGAAGAAGATGAACGACGCGATCAGGTACATGTACCCGATGGTCTTGTGGTCGGTGGAGGTGATCCACCGGACGACGATGTTGCCCTTCCGACCCACCTTCGACGCCTGGAAGTCCGGCGACGAGGTCTGGGTCGGTTGGCCGACGAGTGACGTTGTCATCTGACGAGCCCCTACTTGTTCTCGCTGGACGCCTCGACCGGCGCCTTGTTGTTCGGTTCGTTGGTGTTGGTGTTGTACTCGTCACCGAGCAGACCGACCTTGCCCTGGTCCTTCAGGGTGTCGAGGTAGTCCTGGTACTGCGCCGGCGTGACGACCTTCACCTGGAAGAGCATCAGCGAGTGGTACTCACCGCAGAGCTCCGCGCACTTGCCCTGGTACGTGCCGAGCTTCTCCGGGATGAAGTACTCCCAGTTGGTCTTGCCCGGGAGCATGTCCTTCTTGTAGAGGAAGTCGATGACCCAGAAGGAGTGGTCGACGTCGCGCGAGGAGAGCTCGATCGCGACCTTCTTGCCCTTCGGCAGGTAGAGGGTCGGCAGCTGCGACTCGTCGATCGCCCCGTTGGCGTTCTCTTCTTCCTGGGCCTGGATGCCCTGGTAGTAGACGCTCTCTTCGGGGTTGTCCTTGTTGATGTAGTTGAAGTCCCACGCCCAGCGCTTGCCGTACACGTGCACGGTGGCGTCCGGGTCGGCGAAGGGCTTCTCGATCGCGGCCTGGTCCTTCGCGGTGAAGGCGAAGAAGCCGAGCACGAGGATCAGCGGCACGATCGTGTAGAAGATCTCGAGCGGCATGTTGTACCGCATCTGCACGGGCAGGCCGGTCTGGCCCTTCCGGCGGCGGTAGACGATCGCGGCCCAGATGATCAGGCCCCACACGATGAGACCGACGGCGAGGAGAACGACCCAGCTGGTGGTCCACAGGCCGACGATGCGACTCGTGTGGTTGGTGACGTCCTTCGTCTCCTCCGTGCCGGGGAGCCATCCGTTCATCTGCTGCTGCGTGCAGCCAGCCAGTGCGATGACCAGACCGACGGCCACCGGGACGGCCGCCCAACGTATACGGCGATTCGAACGCACTGTTACCTCTCGCAAAAGACGTGAGCTTCGGAGGTCAGCCCGTCGAGTCCGACGGCGAGCCGCACGAAGGCGGCGCATGGCTGGCTCCCAGCTTGATTGGAACACTCCTAGCTTACTCGCAGCTCGGTACCGCTCGCGCACACACGACACGGTTCTGGCCTCGATCCGCACGTCTGCGGGCACGATTTCGCCCGGTCACACCGCGCCCCGGCGCGCCACGTCCGGTCACACGAACGCGAGCGGGGAGCGACCCTTCCGGTCGCTCCCCGCTCGCGTGTCGGATCGCTGGCGATCAGTGGAAGCTGTCACCGCAGGCGCAGCTGCCCTGCGCGTTCGGGTTGTCGATCGTGAAGCCCTGCTTCTGGATCGTGTCCTCGAAGTCGATCGTCGCGCCGTCGAGGTACGGGACGCTCATCTTGTCGACGACGACCTCGACCCCGTCGAACTCGGCGGTGACGTCACCGTCGAGCAGGCGCTCGTCGAAGTAGAGCTGGTAGATCAGGCCCGAGCAGCCACCGGGCTGGACGGCGAGGCGCAGGCGCAGGTCGTCGCGGCCCTCCTGCTCGAGCAGGCTCGCCACCTTGCCGGCAGCGGCGTCGCTCAGGAGGACGCCGTGCGACTGCGTTTCGGTCGCCGGTGCTTCGGTGATGGTGTCGCTCATCGCGCGTCTCCCTCCGGGCGGTGCTGGTCACCGCGCCTGGCGTCGATTGTAAGCACCCTCAGCTGCGCGTCGCGAGCCTGGCGAGCAGGATCGTCTCCGACGCGATGGCACGGTGCAGGACGCCGAGGTGCTGCGACTCGTTCGGGCTGTGGGCGCGCGTGTCCGGGTCCTCGACGCCGGTGACCAGGATCTGCGCGTCCGGGAACTCCGCGGCGAGGTCGGACACGAACGGGATCGACCCGCCGATGCCCTGCTCGACCGCCTCGGCGCCCCACCCCTCCCGCATGGCCGTTCGGGCCTCCTGGACGGCCCAGCCGGCGGTGTCGACGAGGAACCCGTCGCCGCTGTCCGGCTCGGTGATCTCCATCCGTGCGCCGAACGGGACGTGCTCGCGCAGGTGCCGCTCGACGGCCGCGGACGCCTGCCGGGCGTCCTGACCGGGGGCGACGCGGACCGAGACCCGTGCCGAGACCGTGGGCAGCAGGGTGTTCGAGGCGTTCGCGACGCTCGGCACGTCCATGCCGGTCACCGTGATCGACGGCTGGAACCACATGCGGGACAGCACGGCGCCGGTGCCGATCGGGCGGACACCGGGCACGAGCGCGGCGTCGACGGCGAGTTCGTCCTCGGTGCGCTCCGGCACGTCGGCCTCGTACGAGGACAGCCCCTCGACGGCGACCGAACCGTCGGCGTCGTGCAGCGAGGCGAGCAGCCGCACCATGGGGATCATCGCATCCGGGGCCGCTCCTCCGAACATGCCGCTGTGGCTGGCGTGCTCGAGCGTGGTGAGGGTGAGCTTGAAGGTGACGTTGCCGCGCAGGGAGACCGTGATCGACGGGACCTCGGTGGACCAGTTGTCGCTGTCCGCCACGACGATGACGTCGGCGGCGAGGTGCTCCTTCTGCTCGCGCAGGAACGTGCGGAACGAGCGGGAGCCGAACTCCTCCTCGCCCTCGACGAAGAGCACGACCCCGAGGTCGAGGTCGTCACCGAACTGGGCGTGCACCGCGCGGAGCGACGCGATGTGCGTCATCACGCCGGCCTTGTCGTCCGAGGCACCGCGGCCGTACAGGCGGTCACCGCGGAGGGTCGGCTCGAACGGCGGCGTCTCCCACAGGGCCTCGTCGCCCTGCGGCTGCACGTCGTGGTGGGCGTAGAGCATCACCGTCGGCTTGCCGTTCCGCGCCGGGCGCACCGCGAGCACCGCGGGCTGGCCGAGCTCGGTCTCCGCGTCGGCCTCGGCGACGTCGGCCGTCGACCCGGACACCGCGGACCGCACGATCCGGACGTCGTCCGCGCCGAAGACCCCGGTCGACCGGGCGAGGTCCGCGACGGCCTCGGCACTCGCGCGCACGTTCGCCGGGTCGAAGGCCGACCAGGACACCGACGGCAGGCGCACCAGCGCGGACAGGTCGGCGATCGTCGTGGGCAGTGCACCCTGCACGTGTTCGCGCAGGGCGTCGAGGAGCGCGGGGTCGGTCGCGGGGCTGTGCTGTTCGCTGTCGGTCATGCCCGGTAATCTAGAGGAGATCCCGCACGCACACCGCCGTTAGGAACGCACCGTGGCGAAGGCAGCCCCCAAGACCAACACGACCGTCAACCCGACCGAGGCCGAGCTCCTCGAGCAGGGCAAGGGCCGCCCCACGCCGTCCCGTCGCGAGCGAGAGGCAGCGAACCGCCGCCCCCTCGTCGGCAACACGCCGGTCGACAAGAAGGCCGCCCGCGCCCGCCTCAACTCGGAGCGCGAGCGTGCCCGGGTCGGCATGGCCAACGGCGAGGAGCGCTACCTGCCGGCGAAGGACCGCGGTGAGCAGCGACGCTTCGTCCGCGACTGGATCGACGCCCGCTGGAACGTCGGCGAGGTCATGATGCCCGTGCTCGTGCTGTTCCTCATCGTCGGGTTCGCGGCCGCGCAGACGGTCATCGCGTCCTACTCGCTCCTGCTCGTGTGGGCGTTCGTGGCGCTGTTCATCATCGACTGCGTGGTGCTGTGGCTGTCGCTCCGCCGGAAGCTCACCAACAAGTTCGGCGAGTTCCAGCGCGGCACGTTCCTCTACATCCTCACGCGGGCGTGGCAGCTGCGCTTCCTGCGGCTGCCGAAGCCCCAGGTCCGGCGTGGGCAGTACCCCACGCTCTAGCCACACGCACGCGACGAAGCGCCGCCCGGCCTGCCGGGCGGCGCTTCGTCGTTCCCGCTCCCCTGCTCCCCACTCCCCCGCTCGCGCATCGGCGATCGAGTGAGCAGAACACGACGGGTCGACTGGCGAGCCACGGCGTGTTCTGCTCACCCGATGGCGCAGGCGCGCCCCCAGGAAGGACTGGAGGCCCGTGGCGGTGTCGCCACGGGCCTCCAGTCCGTCAGGTGGTCGCGTCTACCGCGCGGCGCGACGCAGCCGCCGACGGCGCAGCCGGTTGATGCGCGCGGCCCAGGTCGGTCCCTCGTAGAGGAACGCCGTGTAGCCCTGCACGAGCGTGGCTCCCGCGTCGATGCGGTCCTGCACGTCCTGCTCGGTGGTCACACCACCGACGGCGATGACGCAGAAGTCGGCGGGCACCGCGGTGCGGACGCGACGCAGCACCTCGAGCGAGCGGGCGGCGACCGGCGCACCGGAGAGTCCCCCGGCACCCATCGCCTCGACGTCGGACGGATCGGCGGTCAGCCCGTCGCGGGAGATCGTCGTGTTGTTCGCGATCACCCCGGACAGCCCGAGCTCGACCGCGAGGCCCGCGATCGCGTCGATCTGCTCGTCGGTCAGGTCCGGTGCGATCTTGACGAGCACCGGCGTCCGGCCGGCGGCGTCGCGCACCGCGGACAGCAGCGGTCGGAGCTGGTCGAGTTCCTGCAGTCCACGCAGACCGGGCGTGTTCGGCGAGCTGACGTTGACCGCCAGGTAGTCCGCGAACGTCGCGAGCCGCCGGGTGGACTCGAGGTAGTCGTCGATGGCGTCCTCGACGGAGACGACCCGGCTCTTGCCGATGTTCACGCCGATGACCGGTCGGCCGGGGTTGCGGCGGGCGCGCTCGAGGCGCCGGGCGGCCGCTGCGGCGCCGTGGTTGTTGAAGCCCATGCGGTTGATCAGGGCACGGTCGCCGATCAGCCGGAACAGGCGCGGGCGCTCGTTGCCGGGCTGCGGCTTGGCGGTGATGGTGCCGACCTCGACGTGGCCGAAGCCGAGCAGGCCCAGACCGGCGATGCCGCGGGCGTCCTTGTCGAACCCGGCCGCCAGGCCGAAGCGCGACGGGAAGTGGATGCCCATCGTGGTGATGCCGTCGGCCGCCGCGGGACGGCAGTACCGCTCGACGACGCCGCTCAGGAACGGCACGCGGGGCAGCCCGGCGATGACGGCGAAGGCCAGGTGGTGGGCACGCTCCGGGTCCATGTTCGCGAACACGGAGCGGAACACGACGCGGTAGCCGCCGCGCACGATGCGTTCGGCGATGCCGCTCACGCGCGCGTGCCGGACGATGTGGACGACCCGGCGGCCGTGTCGGACGCCGCGTGGTGGTCGCGGCGGAGCTGGCCGATGGCGTCCTCGAAGTCCTCGAGCGAGTCGAACGCCTGGTAGACGCTCGCGAACCGCAGGTAGGCGACCTCGTCGAGCTCCCGCAGGGGCGCGAGGATCGCGAGGCCGATGTCGTTCGCGTCGATCTGGCTGGATCCGGAGGACCGCACGGTCTCCTCGACGCGCTGCGCGAGCACGGCCAGGTCACCGTCGGTGACCGGGCGCCCCTGGCACGCCTTGCGGACGCCGGAGACGATCTTGTCGCGGCTGAACGGCTCGGTGACACCGTTGCGCTTCACGACGTTGAGCGATGCGGTCTCGGTGGTCGAGAACCGTCGACCGCAGTTGGGGCACTGTCGACGGCGGCGGATGGAGGTTCCGTCGTCGCTCGTCCGTGAGTCGACGACGCGGGAGTCCGGGTGGCGGCAGAAGGGGCAGAACATGTCGTTCCCCAGGCTATCGGTTCGTGCGCTCCGTCACGGCGGCCCCGTGCGCGGGGAGCTGCTCCTCGGTGGACAGGGCGACGATGTGCGGCGCGACCTCGGCCAGGGCCTCGGGCGTGTACCGGACGATCTGCTGGGGTCGCAGGAACGTCGACGCGGACAGCCCGGACCCGAACCGGGCCTGGCCGCCGGTCGGCAGCACGTGGTTCGACCCGGCCAGGTAGTCCCCCAGGCTCACCGGCGTGCTCGGCCCGACGAACACCGCGCCGGCGGCGTCGATGTCGGCGAGCACGGCGTCGTCGTCGACCGTCTGGATCTCGAGGTGCTCGGGCCCGTAGGCGTTGCTCACCGTCGCGGCGTCGGTCAGCGAGTCCACCAGGACGATCGCGGACTGCGGTCCGTCCAGGGCGGTCTGGAGGCGCGCAGCCGTCCCGAGCACCGCCGTGCGTTCCGGGATGGCCGCCTCGACCGCGTCGGCGAACGTCGCGGACGTCGTCACCAGCACGCTGCCGGCCTGCTCGTCGTGCTCGGCCTGGCTGATGAGGTCGGCGGCCACGAACCCGGCGTCGGCGGTGTCGTCCGCGATCACGAGGATCTCGGTCGCCCCGGCCTCGGAGTCGATGCCCACCACCCCGCGCACCAGGCGCTTGGCCGCGGCGACGTAGTTGTTGCCCGGACCGGTGACCAGGTCGACCGGCTCGAGGTCGATCTCGGCGACGCCGTACGCCAGCGCGCCGACGGCTCCGGCGCCGCCCATCGCGTAGACCTCGTCGATGCCGAGCAGCCCCGCCGCCGCGAGGATCGTCGGGTGCACCGCGCCGCCGTGGTCGCGCTGCGGCGGCGACACGAGGGCGATCGAGGGCACGCCCGCGACCTGGGCCGCGACGACGTTCATCACGACGCTGGACGGGTAGACGGCCTTGCCACCGGGCACGTAGAGCCCCACGCGGCGCATCGGCTGCCAGCGCTGGTGGACCTCGGCGCCGTCGGCCAGGGTGGTCACGGACGGGGCGGGGATCTGCGCGGCACTCGCGGCCCGGACCCGGCGGATGGCCTCGTCGAGGGCTGCCCGGACCTCGGGCGTGAGCCCGGCCACGGCGGCGGTGATCTCGGCAGCGGGCACCCGGACGTTCGCGGGAGCCCCGCCGTCGAAGCGCTCGGCCTGGTCGTGCAGGGCAGCGGCCCCACGGTGTCGGACGTCCTCGATCAACTCGCGCGCGGCGTCGACCGCGTGCGACACGTCACCCGCGGCGCGGGGCATGAGTCGGAGGAGTTCGGCACGGGCGGGGAGGCCGCCGCGGAGGTCGATTCGCTGCATCATGAGGGGTCCGATCCTACCGAGCCGAACGCCGACGCCCAGTAACGTGAGGGCTGATGAACTTCGAGAAGGCACGGCGCCTCGTGAGCGACCTCGTCCGGGTGAACGAGCGGTACGCACGCGACGGCCACTACCGCAACGACGTCCGTGAGCGACTCGGCCGGACGGTGTCCCGGGTCGACGTCGGTGTGGCTCGGCGGGAACGCGATCGTGCGCCGCTGGCCGCGCGCCCGTTCGACGGCCTGGTGGAGACGAGCCTGTCGCTCGCCGGCATCCGCACCGTGGACCGCGATCCCGAGGTGGTGCTCGTGGTCGACGAACTCCGCGAGGGTGCCGCCTTCGCCGGGGTGCAGACCGCCCTGGCCGTCGCCCTCGCGCTCGGCGACCGGCTCGGCCGGCGGGTCCGCGTCGTCATGGTCCGGTGGACGACACCCGGCAACAGTGCCGCCGCAGCCGAGGCGCTCGTCGCCGACCGGTTCCCGGAGTCGCGCGTCGACGGACGTCCCGGCGTCCGCGTGGTCCGGCGCGAGGACGTCCTGGACACCGAGTTCGGCCGCGACGACGTCTGGGTCGCCACGCACTGGAAGACCGCGCACCCGATCGACGTCGCCGTCACCGCCGGGGTCGTCCCCCGACACCGCGTCGTGTACCTGGTGCAGGACTACGAACCCGGCTTCAGCCCGTGGTCGACCGAGTACGCGGTCGCTGCCTCGACCTACCGCGCCGGCTTCCGCATGCTCGTGAACTCCGAGCCGCTGCGCCGGTACCTGGCCGACGTCGAGGGCCTCGACGTCCCCTCCGAGCACACCTTCGCACCGCACCTCGACCTCGAGCTGCTCGAACGCGTGGCCGCTGCCCGCAAGCACGAGGACGTGGTCCGGGTCCTCTTCTACGGCCGTCCGAGCAAGCACCGGAACCTGTTCCGCCTCGGCGTCGCCGCGCTGCGGGTCGCGGTGCAGGAGCTGGCCGACGACGGCATCCGGGTCGAGTTCCACTCGGCCGGTGAACAGCACGGCGACGTCGAGCTCGACGGGGGCCGGGGCGACGTGAAGCTCGTCTCGCACGGCACCATGCCCTGGGACGACTACTTCCGGTTCATCGCATCGACGAACGTGGTGCTGTCGCTCCAGCACAGCCCGCACCCGAGCCACCCGCCGTTCGACGGCGCGGTGTCCGGCGCACGCGTCGTGACGAACGAGTTCCGGGGCACCCGGGCGCACCTGCACCCGAACCTCGAGGCGGTCCCCGCCGACGCCCGTTCCCTCGGCCTGGCCGTCGCCGACGCCGTCCGGCAGGCAGCTGCGGACGGCCCGACCGGGCACGTGCCCCTGGCCGCGGGGGTGCTCGGTGGCCCGCTGGAGACCGCCGTCGACGCCCTCGCACGTGCACTCGAAGCAGAGGAGTCCACCCGATGACCCGCTCCGCCCTCGTCGTCGTGCCCGTGTACGGCGACCTCGACTCCCTGCTGCGGTGCGTCGACGGGCTCCTCGAGCACCTCGACACCGAACGGCACCGCGCGCTGTTCGTCAACGACTGCGGGCCCGAGGCGGACACCATCGAGCGGGCGCTGCTCGACCGGATCGGCGACCGCCCCGGGTTCCGGTACGAGCGGAACGACCACAACCTCGGGTTCGTCGGCACGTGCAACCGTGCCGTGGACGAACTCGACCGCGGCGCCGACGACGCCGGCACAGAGGCCGTCCTGCTCCTCAACAGCGACGCCGTGCCGACGGCGGGGTTCCTCGACGCGATGCTCGCGGTCCTCGACGAGGACCGCACCGGTGTCGTGACCGCGCGCAGTGACAACGCGACGATCGCGAGCATCCCCTACCGCCTGACCAACCGGGGAGCCGCCCGCACCGAGGACCGCACGCGACGGGTCTGGGGCGAGCTCGCACCGCTGCTCCCGGTGTCCCAGGTCCTGCCCGTCGCGATGGGCTTCTGCTTCCTCACCCGCCGCGAGCTGATCGCCGAGCACGGTCTGTTCGACGAGGCCTTCGCGCCCGGCTACGGCGAGGAGAACGACTACTGCCTCCGGATCGCCGCCCACGGCTGGCTCGCCAAGATCGCCAACCGCGCGCTGGTCCTGCACGCCGGCGGCAAGAGCTTCTCCGGCAACCGCAGCGCGCTGCGCGCCGCGCACCAGCGCGTGCTCGAGGGTCGCTACCCGTTCCTGCCGGACGCAGTGGCCGCGTACCAGCGGCACGGCATGACGGCGACCGAGCGGTTCGCCGACGTCCTCGTCCCCTCGGGGCAGCGCCCGCGGCTCGCCGTGGACCTGCGGCACGTCGAGGACGCCGACACGCTCGTCCGCCAGGTCGACGCGGCCTTCGGGGACGGCTTCGACCTGGAGGCCCGGCTCCCCGCCGGTACGTCGGCACCGGCCGCGTGGACCGTCACCACCGGAGACCCCAGCCCGGACGACCTCGTCACGGTCGCCGTGCTCGTGGACCCGGCGCCCGCGGACGTCGTCGCGGCCAACCGGCGGGCGCTCCACCTGGTGGTCGTGCGGGCCGCGCAGAACGCGGTGCCGTGGTCGTCGCGAGCGCACCGGACGGGCGCCGACGCCCTCGCGGCCGTCGTGGACCACTTCGCCGTGGTCGTCGCACCGGGCGCGGTCACCGACGCCCGTGCACGCATCGAGGACGCGCTGACGGCCCCGCTCGCGGGCACGGCCGACGCGCTCGAACGTCGGTGGGCGGCGCTGCTCCCCCTCGACCTCACGGCCGCCGACGTCGCCGCGGCCAGCGCAGCGGACGAGGTCGTGCGCCTGCGCCGGGAGCTCACCGACCTGCGCGCGAGCAGGTCCTTCCGCACCGGCCAGGCGATCGCGAAGGTCGCCGCACGACTGCCGGGGCGCCGCTGATGGCCGAGGCGAAGGGCATCGGCCGCGTCGCACGGCGCCTCGCCCGACCCTTCCGGGGCCCGGACCGACCACTGACCGTGACCGACCGGCTCGACCGCTGGGCCCGGCGGATCGCCGAGTTCGAGGTACTGGACCGCGCGTACTTCGAGGCACAGACCGGACGGACGTTCGACACCGACGCCGACGCCGTCGCGTTCTACGTGCACAACGACGGGCAGCGTGGGCTCTCGCTGCACCCGCTCATCGAGCACGAGTGGATGCGCGAGCACCAGCCCGTCCCCGCGATGTCCTGGTACGACGCCCTGCACCAGGAGGGCCCCGAGCTCTTCCAGACCGGGCCGCTCTTCGACGCAGGCGTGTACGCCGCCTCGGTGCCGGGAGCCGACCGCCCGGCGACCACGCTCGATGCGCTCCGGCACTTCCTGCGGAACGCGACCGACGCGACCACGCTCCCCGTGCCTCCAGGCCGCCGTGGCGACGCTCCCACCTGGGGCGCCGCACGCGACGCAGCCGTCGCCGATGCGCGCGCCTTCGCCGGTGCGCAGCACCGCACCCGGCGACGCTACCGGTCCACGTGGGACGGGCCCGAGGTCGCCGAGGCCCTCGGCCGGTACCCGCGCGGTGTCGCGCGGCGCGACGCGGAGCAACCGCTCGTGTCGATCGTGATGCCGGTGTACCGGCGCGCCGACGTGGTCGGTGCGGCGATCGCTTCGGTGCGAGCGCAGCAGCACACGAACTGGGAACTCCTCGTGGTCGACGACGGGTCCGGCGACCACACCGTCGACGTCGTGCGCGGGCTCGCTGCCGGAGACGGGCGCATCCGGCTCCTCGAGCGGGAGAACGGCGGTGCCGGCGCCGCACGGAACACCGGACTCGCGGCCGTGCGTGGCGACTTCGTCGCGTTCCTCGACGCCGACAACACCTGGCGTCCGGAACACCTGACCGCAGCCCTCGCGGCACTGCTCGAGACCGACGGGCCCGCCGTGCACACGGGGCTGCGGATGGTCGGCGCGAACAACGCGGACGACCGGACCGCTCCCGTCGAGACGTACCGCGGCGAGGACGGCACGCTCGACGACCTGCTCGCGGGCAACTTCATCGACCTCAACGCGCTCGTGGTCCGCCGTGACGTCGCCGCAGGGGTCGGCCCGTTCGACGAGACGCTCCGACGCTGGATCGACTGGGAGTGGCTGCTCCGCATCGGGCAGCGGTTCGGGGTGCCCGCGTACGTGCCCGTCATCGGCGTCGACTACGACAACGTGCGGGACCAGCGACGGGTCTCCTCCGCCCAGCCCGCGTCGTGGCAGGAGGTCGCGCTCGCCCACCACCGCATCGACTGGGACGCCCTGGCGTCCGCAGCACCGACGCGCGACACCGGACTCGTCTCGATCGTCGTCCCGGTGTTCCGCGACTGGACGATGACCCGGCGCGCCGTCGATGCCGTCCTCGGCGCGGCCGACCACGACGGCGACCGCGTCGAGGTCGTCCTGGTCGACAACGGCTCTCCGCGATCGGTCTCCGCGATCCTCGGTGCATGGTTCCGTGACGAACCCCGGGTGGTCCTGCAGCGCGAGGACCGGAACCGGAACTTCGCCCTGGGCAGCGACCTCGGACTCGCCCGGTCCTCGGGCGGCACCGTCGTCATGCTCAACAACGACACCGAGGTCACCACCGGCTGGCTGCGGCCGCTCGTCGGCGCGCTGGACGACCCGTCGGTCCTCGGCGCGCAGCCCCTGCTCCTGTACCCGGACGGCGTCGTGCAGGCCGCCGGCACGGTGTTCGGCGGGGACAAGGTGCTGCCCTGGCACTTCCTCGGCGAGCACCCGCGGCACGACGCCGACCGCGTGTTCGGGTCGGGCTCCGCCGGCGCAGTGCGGTTCTCGGCGATCACCGCAGCCGCCGCGGCGTTCCGTGCCGTCGACCTGATCCGCTGGCACGGGTTCGACCCCGTGTACGCCAACGGACTGGAGGACGTGGACCTGTGCCTCCGCGCACTGACGGCGTCACCGGCGGGCTCCGCCTTCGTCGTCGTCCCGTCGTCGGTCGTCGTCCACCACGAGAGCCGCACGCCGGGCCGGGACGACGCCCGGGTCGACAACCGCCGCATCTTCGACGAGCGCTGGCGCGGGCGCTACCCCGACGCCGACGCCGTCGACCGGTACGACGCAGCCGGACTGCGCTACCTCGGAGTGGCCCCCGGGCTCCCCAAGGGCCACGGCGTGATGGTGCGGTCCTCGCGACCGGTCGTCGTCCGGGAGGAGGGGGCTGCTGGCTTCCGTATCGCCGTCAAGCACGACGGCACGCGCGTCGCGGACGTGTCCGCACTGGTCATCGCACTCGAAGCCGCGGGACACGTGGTGCAGGTCGACATGCCGACGTCCTGGTACCGGGGATCCAGCGGGTTGGACGAGGTGACCGTGCTGGTCGTGGGGGCACCGTCTTCGGGGCCGGGTGGTTCGTCGTTCGTGCCGCAGCCGGGGGCGCGGAACGTCGTGTGGCTGGCGGAGGGGCAGTCCGTCGCGGAGGGGGACTTCGCCGTCGTGGTCGGTGCTGCAGCGGAGGCGGGGCAGGTCGTCCGGTCGCTGTGAGCGCTCCCTCGGCGCAGGTGGCGAGCGAACACCACGAGCCCGCGGAGCTGAGCGTTTCGATTCTGAGGCGGATTCTTCGGGCACGTTCACCAGGTTCCGAGACAAACGAGGCCTGCTGTTCACCTTGCCGGAGCAGGCTGCTCGCATGTCGCTCCTCTCGGATGCAATGCGGTCGACCTTCACGACCAAGTGCGCTGTGTGCGGCGCGGTCATCCGGAAGCGCGATGCGCTCGACCACGAGGGGCTGGCGTTCTGCTCGGTCCTCCACGAGGCCGAGTACATCGTCGCGACGCTGGACTGAGCGCCGACCGACCTCATCTCACTGGTTGAGACCCATCGTCGCCGCTGCCTGCCGGATGAACAGGCGCATGCGGACCGCCGCCTCTGCGGAGACGTGCGGGAGCGGGTGCTCGCCGTCCTCGGACATGCCGCCACCCCACGAGTTGTTGGAGGCCCGGGCGAAGGCGAACGGATCCGCGACCACCCACCCTCGTCGCGCACCGAGGTCGAACAGGTGCCGGTTCGCCACGACACCGTTCGTACGCTGGTTCACCGTGCCGTTGGTGCGGTTGTTCGGCGGGACCAAGCAGATCAGGGGTGTCTGACACTCCGCGAACCGCACGATCTTCTCGATGTTCGCGGTCATCTCCTCGAAGGGCACGCCCTCCCGGACGTCGTTCATGCCGATCATGACCACGAGCACGTCGGCGAGTGAACGACGGACCTGACCGAACGCACGCTCGGACGTCGCACCGTCCTCGGCGAAGCCTCCGACCAGCCGAAGACGGCGATCGCCGAGCTGGTCACGCCAGGACTCGGGGCGGGCCGTGACCGAGTCACCCGACACGGCGAAGGTCAGCGGTGTATCGGTGGTGATCTTGGATCGAGCTCTGAACATCCCTCGATGCTATCGACCGGAGCACCGGCGACCCCTCGTAGGATCGCCATGTGGCTCCAACAGCGCGCTCGCGTCCTCGCGACGGCCGTCCACCGCGGCTCGCGGTCTTCCCCGTCTACCGCGACAACCCGTACCTGAACCTCATGCTCCTGGCTCCACGCGCCTCGGGGTGGGACGTCCTCGAGTCCGCGAGGCTCGAGCGTTTCGAGCACGACCTGAGCTCCCTCGGCACTGGAGACGTCGTGCACGTGCACTGGACAGCTCCGATCGTGCAGCGTGCGGACGACGCCGCCGAGGCCGTTGCCCGACTCGCTCGGTTCCGAGCCGCGGTCGACGGAGCGCGGGCACACGGCGCCCGGGTCGTCTGGACGATCCACAACGCGCTCGCACACGACGTCCGGCACGAGGAGCACGAGATCGCGCTGAACCGCTACTTGGCCGCGACCGCGGACACGGTGCACGTCATGAACTCCCGCACGAGCGACGTGGTGGCGCCGTTCTACGACCTCTCCGGGCGAACGGTCGAACACCTCCCCCACCCGAGCTACCGCGGCATCTACGACGGCAACGGGTCCCGGGCGGAGGCACGAGCACGTTTCGGACTCGATGACGACGACGTCGCCGTGCTCTTCTTCGGACAGATCCGTCCGTACAAGGGAGTCGACGTCCTGATCGAGGCCCTGCAGCAGGCGTCCGCCGCCGGCCGGTTCGTCCTCCTGCTCGCCGGGAGGACGTCGGCCGAGGACGAAGCGACCATCGATCGGCTCGTGCCCGAAGGGCTCCGCACCGTCCGTCACCACGACTACGTGGCCGACGCCGAGGTCAAGCGCTGGTTCGACGCCGCGGACATCGCGGTGCTGCCGTACCGGCGCGTCCTGAACTCCGGCAGCCTCCACCTCGCCGCGACCTTCGGCGTGCCGGTCGTGCTGCCCGACGAAGCGCACCTCCGGAGTGACTTCGGCGGTGAAGCCTGGGTCCGGTGGTTCGAACCCGGTGATGCCGGCGCGCTCGCCCGGGTGCTGTCGGAGCCGTTGCCGGAAGGCGGTGCCGCACTCGGGTTCACGGCCCGGCTCGCGCCGTTCGCGGTCTCCCGCCGGTACGAGGCGCTCCTGCGGCGCACGACGGCTGGCCTGCCGACGCGGACCGCCACGCGCCCTGAGGCATAATCAACCCTTGTTGCTGGCTCATGCTCGATCGAACGGAGAACTCGGTGTCACGGATCAAGGTGGCCATCATCGGCTCGTGCGTCACGCGAGAAGCGTTCATCACGCGGAACAACCCGCACTACAAGGACGTCTACGACCTCGGTCCGCTCGCGTGGCAGACCGGTCTCGTGAGCTTCCTGTCGGCGCCCGTCGCTCCGGACATCGCGCAACGGATCCAGCCGGGTGACAAGGTCAACGAGCACGGGGCGCGCACGATGGCGCGCGACATCGCCAAGTCGGACCGCGCAGAACTCGAGTCGTTCGCGCCCGACTACCTGCTGTTCGACCTCTACTCCGACGTCCGGTACGGGCTCGCGCGGATCGGCGACGCGACCATCACGAACAACCCGAACAGCTTCCGGAAGACGGACTTCTTCGCGGCGGGTGAGGGGTTCACGACCCTGCACATGGCGAACGCGAGCGCCGAGTACGTGCCGCTCCTCGAGCAGGCCGTCGATGAGCTCGTGGCATGGCAGAGACAGGCGCTCCCGGAGACGACCCTGGTGTTGAACTGCTTCCGGTACAGCTCGTACTACCGGACGAGCACCGGCGACCTGGAGTTCGTGAAGTACCGCGGAGACCAGAAACGGGATGACCTGTACAAGCGGCTGCTGCGGGAGAACGACCGGTACGACTCGCTCTACCGTTCGATCGCTGCCCGTCACGACCTCCGTACCATCGACAACCGCGACCGTTCGTACCACTCCGACGGCGCGCACCCCTACGGCATCTCGCCCTGGCACTTCGGCCGACCGTTCTTCCAGGACTTCATGGCCGACCTCGACCGCATGGTCATCGGCGATGCCCTGATCGCCGGGCACCCGGCCGACGAACTCGCCAGCCTCAGTTCCTGAGCCTGGCGCGCGCTGCGCGCAGGAGCCGTCGGGCGAAGTGCCCGCTCGGCACCCGACGGTCGACGAGGAACCGCCAGCCGTCCGCACGGTCGGCCAGGGGCTGCAGTTGCACGCCGCTCGGAACGGGCGGGAGCGGCATCCTCGCGGTCACGACCGGGAAGTCGAGCCGGAAACCACGGAACGAGATCCGGACCACGGCACGGTGTCTGCCGGTGGCGATGTCGCCGTTCTCCAGGCGCAGCGACCAGCGGGATGAGCGGTGATCGACCCGGAGGACGGCCTGGGTACCCGCTGCCCCGGCTCCGGTCAGAGTGGCGTTTTCGGTCGGGGTTGCGGTCAGGACCATGTCGAGGGAGACCCCGTCAGGCACCGTCCCGGCCACTGGTCCGCTCAAGGTCAGGCCGCCGGCGTCCGGGTGCGCCTCGTCGACGACGAGCGGTGCGAGGTGCCGCACCATCGAGACCAGCTGCACTGCGAGCGGGTCCTGCCCGTGGACGGCACCCGCCATCGCGCGCAGGAGTTCGGAGTTCCCTTCGACCCCCGCCGTCAGCGGACCCAGGTCCGTGACGGCGGATCCGAGCACCGACACGTCGGTGTGCTCCGCGCGGTTCGCCAGCAGGACCAACGGCCCGTCGTTCACAAGGGATCCGCGATCGAGTGCGAAGACCGCTTCCTCTCCGAGCACACCGACCGAGCGGATCACGTCCACCCAGGCGCGGAGCAGCACCGGCGGCACGTCGCGGTCGTCGCGCGCGTCGTGCAGCGCAGACGCGAGGCGCACGGCGATCTCCCCCGCTCCGTTGGCCACCGCGAACCAGAGCGCTCGTCGCTCGGCACGGAGCGCCTGACGATCGGCGGTCGGCACGACCGCGAGCAGATCGTGCACCGCTCCGATGACCCGGTGCAGGTCGTTCGCATCCGGCTGGCCGCGGAGGAACCGTTCGAGGTGGACGTACCCGTCGGCGTCGAGGACGACCTCGGCGTGCGCGCGGCGGACCTCCGGGGCGGCATCGGCGAGCAGTGATGCCACCTCGATCTCCTGATCGAAGTAGCTCAGCACGCCATCGATGCCCGACGCCCTCGCGGTCATGGACGAGGCTCCCGGACGCTCGCGGTAGAGGTAGACGACCTCCGGCACCACCGCGACACGGTCCGCGGCGAGGAACGCGCGGACCATCGGCACGATGTCGTTGGAGCGCGGGGCGTTCGGGAACCGGACGCCCGACGCCCGCAGGAAGTCGGCGCGGAAGACCCGGTTCCAGCATGCGCGGTTCGCCAAGAGCCTCGGCATGGCGTGGAGGTCCGTCACCGACTCGGTCAGGACGTCGTACCAACTCGACATGGGCTCCCAGGTCGACCCGGAGCTGAACTTGAGGTGCCGGCCGAGCGCGATCACGGCGTCGCTGCGCTCGGCTGCGTCGATGAGCGGCCGGTACGCCCCGTCAGGTACCAGGTCATCACCGTCGGCGAACACCAGGTACTCGCCCTGCGCGAGGTCGATCCCCTGGTTGCGGGCGGCGCCTCCCCCCGCTGCTCGGGATCGGTGCAGTCGCACACGGGGGTCGCCGGACGCGATCCGCTCCACGATCGCGACCGTCTCGTCGGTGGACCGGTCGTCGATGACGATCACCTCGAGGTCGACATCCTGCCGCAGGACACAGTCGAGCTGCTCCTCGATCCACGGCGCGACGTCGTGCACGGGCATGACGACGGAGAGCTGTGCGCTCACGGCCGACTCCTCGTCCTGAGCACGGCGGCGACGCGGCGCAGTGCCGACGGTGCGACGGCCACCTCGACACGGTGGATCCGCCCGTCGCGCAGCGTGAACTCGACGCTCCACCGGTCACCCGGCCGAGGCCTCGCCGACGACACGACCGTGTCCGATGACAGCACGCCCCGGTGCACTGCCGTCCGGGTTCCGTCGCGCTCGAGCACGACACTCCCCGGTGCCGGGTGCTCGAGACCCGTCATGCTGATCCGGAGACCACCACGGTGTCGGTCGGCGGTCGCACGGACGCGACGATTGCGTCGGAGGAACACGACGTCGTCCACTGCTCCGTCCCGCAACGCGGACAGCACGACCTGTTCGTGCTCGTCCAGCCCACGGCCGACGAACTCGTCCCAGAACGCCGCGACGAGCTCTGGACGGACAGGGAGCGGATCGCCGCGCTGTGCGGCATCGACGACCGGCCGGAACAGGCGTTCGCGCCACAGGTCAGCGCCGCGCTCCGTATCGGGACCGAGGGCCCGCTCGCACTCGGCGGCGAGACTGCCCCACCGCAGGACGACGTCCTCTGCCGGGCGGTCGAACGTCTCGACGAGCTCGGCCGCGAGTCCCGGCTCCTTCGCCCGGAGCAGGGCGTAGGCGGCGCCGGGGTAGGCGCTGAGGTCGTCGAACTCGGTCTCGTCGACCCAGGTGCCGATCCACCGCACGAAATCGGCGAGCAGGCGGGCGCCGGCTGGGTCGAGCACGCCGATCCCGCGGACCCGCGTCCACGCCTCTCGGCGGATCAGCCGCCGTCCGAAAGCCGCCGTCGCCCCATCCGCCCCGTGTGCCGCGTACGTCTCGACTGCTGCACGGGTCTGTTCGACCCAGTCGTCCAGGTCGTCGCCCCGGCCGATGCCCGACGTCACCGACTCGTCGTGTCGCCGGTGGCGGTACACCACCTCGGGCAGCACGTCGACCCTCGCTCCCACCGCGAGCCGCGCCCACCAGGAAACGTCCTCGCAGGTGGTGCCGGTCGGGAACTCGACGCCGGACTCGAGCAACCACGTGCGGTTGAAGACCTTGTTCCAGGGTGTGTGGTCGAAGGCCAGCTGCGGCGTGTCCGAGAGTCGGAGGCCGGTCCCCCCGGTCGTCCAGAGTGCGTCGTCCGTCGTCCAGTAGGTCGACTCGCGCCCGTCCCCGGTGAACTGCTCAGCCCTGCCGCTGACGAGCACCGGACCGGACTCGGCGAACACGGCGAGGAGCCGTTCGTAGGCAGCGGGCGGCACGAGGTCGTCGGCGTCCGCGAACACGACGAAGTCGCCGGTCGCGACGCGCAGCCCGGTGTTCCTGGCGTTGCCGGCTCCGCCACGTTCCCCGATCTCGAGCACGACGATGCGCGGGTCTTCGGTGGCGAGCGACCGGACGGACTCCGTCACCCCGGAGCTGAGCCCGTCGAGCACGAGGATGATCTCGAGCCGACGGTGGCTCTGCGACCGGAGCGCCTCCAGCGCGACGTCGAACCACGGGCCGACGCTGCCGACCGGCACGACGACCGACAGCAGGGGAAGGGGTCCGCCCACAGCACTTCTCCTGGAGTTCATCACGTTCGGGTTGCGCAGTGCGCGACGAGCCAACCTCGACTTCAGCCCTAAACTATCGCAGCACGTGCATCACGACGACAGGGAGCCGATCGACCGATGGACTCAGCGATCCGGACCACACCACTCATCTCCGTCGTCGTGGCGGCACTCGACGTGGAACGGTACCTCCCGACGCTCCTGCGGTCGTTCGAACGGCAGACGTTCGACCACGACCGTGTGCAGTTCGTGTTCGTCGATGACGGGTCGACCGACTCGACGGGGTCGCTCCTCGACGACTGGGCAAGGTCCGCCGGAGCCGACGTGACCGTGATCCATCAGGACAACGCCTGGATCGCCGACGCACGGAACACCGGATTGGCCCGGGCCACCGGGCAGTGGGTCACCTTCGTCGACGCCGACGACGAGCTGGAGGAACGCTACTTCGAAGAGGTCGCGAAGTTCATCGAGTTGCACGCGTCGGACGATGTCGCGCTCCTCGCGGCCCATCAGCTCCTCCTGGACGACGACGGCGGCGTGACGGACGGGCACCCGTCCCGCAAGCGCTTCGAGAAGGGATCGCGCATCGTCGACATGCGGTTGGACCCCATCGTGCAGACCGGCGTGAACGCGGCGTTCATGCGTCGTGACCTCGTCGAGGCGGCGGGTCTCCGGTTCGACGGTCGTGTCCGACCCACGTTCGAGGACGCCCACTTCGTCGCGCGCTACCTGCTCCGCAACGGACTGCACCGGATCGGTCTGATGGCCTCGGCCAAGTACCGCTACCGTCAGCGCGGCGACGGCAGCTCCACCATGCAGACCAGCCACGAGGACCGACGGAAGTACACCGATGTGCTCCGTCACGGTCACCTCGGGCTCCTCGACGAGGCGTCGGCGACCGGACGCATCGATCGTTGGGTGGCGAACACCGTCCTCTACGACCTTGTCGGGTACTTCCGGCGCGAGCGTGCGATCCGGTCGCCCTCGGCCCTCGCCCCCGCCGATGCGTTCGACGAGTTCCACGAGCTGGCGGCTGCGGTCCTGCAGCGAGTCGGTCCGGAAGCGGTCCGCTCCTTCGACCTACTGCCCGTGGAGTTCGCGGTGCGGCGGGCGATGCTCGTCGGGTACCGGGACGAACCGGACCGCCCGAACACCGTCAACCTCGCCCAGGTCGATGAGGCCCACCAACTCGTGCAGCTCCAGTACTGGTTCACCGGCGAGATCCCGGCGGAACAGATCGCTGTCGACGGACACGAGGTCGTCCCCGAGTTCGAGACCGTCCAGGACTTCGTCTTCTACGGTCGGCCGCTGGTTCGCCGGCGCGTGATCTGGATCCCCCGCGGCCACGTCACCGAGATGCACGTGGACGGACAGCAGGTCGTCTTCGCCCGGGGTGAAGTGCCGAACCACTACGCAACCCTGACCCGCCGCCAGCTCGAACCGCAGATCCTGGCGCAGCGCCGACGCGTGGTCGATCCCAACGAGGTGGAGCTGACCAACAAGCAGCACGTCTGGCGAGCGGTGCGCGAGCGTGCGATCACGACCCGGAACTCCCTGCAGAAGACCGCACTCCGGAACGCCCTGGCACCGACGCTGGCCCGCACGCGCCGCGCACGCGAACGGTTCCAGGGCGCGTGGGTGTTCATCGATCGGGACACGGACGCGAACGACAACGCGGAACACGCCTACCGGTACGTTCGACGGCACCGTCCGGACATCAACGCCTACTTCGTGCTCAACCGCGATTCCAAGGACTGGGACCGCCTGCAGCGCGAGGGGTTCCGGATGATCGCGTTCCGGTCGCTCGAGTGGGTGCAACTGATGCTCCACGCCGAGCACGTCGCGTCGTCGCACATCGCGGACTTCGTCACCAAGCCCCTGCCCGCGTCGAAGTTCGGGCAGCCGCGGTTCCACTTCACCTTCCTGCAGCACGGCGTGATCAACTACGACCTGTCGCGGTGGCTCAACTCGAAGCGACCCGACCTGTTCGTGGTCTCGACCCCGCAGGAGCGGGACGCGATCGCGGGCCACGGGCAGTGGATCTTCTCCCAGCACGAGGTCGTCCTGACCGGGCTGCCCCGCTTCGACGCGCTCCTCGAGAAGAGCCGGGCGAAGCAGGAAACCGAGCGCGACCTCATCCTCGTCATGCCCACCTGGCGTCACTACCTCGTCGGGGCGCAGGTCGCCGGATCCGGAGCGTGGGAGCGTGACGACCGGTTCATGGAGAGCCGTTTCGCCAAGGAGTACACGGCGCTCATGTCGTCGCCGGAGCTCCGCGCACTCGCGAAGCGGACCGGGAAGCGCCTCGCGCTCATGCCGCACCCGCTCCTCCGTCCGTACCTGACCGACTTCCACCTGCCCGACGACGTGGCGATCCTCGACTTCGCCGTCGACGGCGTGCAGGACGTCCTCGCGCGGAGTGCCGCGTTCGTGACCGACTTCTCGTCGCTGGCCTTCGACGCCGCATTCATCGACGTCCCGGTGGTGTACTTCCACTTCGACCTCCGCGAGTTCTTCGGCGGCTCGCACAGTGGTCGTCGCGGGTACTTCGACTACGACGAAGCCGGGTTCGGCGAGGTCACGGGGTCCGTCCGGGAAGTGGAAGGCGCTGTCGAACGGATCGCAGAGGCTGGGTTCCGCCCGTCGGACACGTTCCGGGAACGCGCGCGACGGACCTTCGTCACGCGGGACGGGCGCAATTCGGAACGCGTCATCCAGATGATGGAGTGGTTGACGGGCGGACCACGACCAGCCGAGCCCGAGGCCGCGCTGCCCGCCGAGGATCAGTCCTCGGCTTCCGTGAGCTCCCAGAACGGCGAACGCTCGACCGTCGACGCGTCCGGCTTGTAGAAGGGCTCCTTCAGCGAGAGGTGCGGCCGCTCCCAGGCGACGTCGCGCCGCACGACCCGTGCCGGTGTCCCGACGGCGATGCAGTTGTTGGGGACCCGGCCCGTCACGATCGACCCGGTCCCGATCACGGAGCCGCGCCCGACGGTGGTACCGCCGAGGACCGTGACGCCGAGTGCGAGCCAGACGTGGTCACCGATGTCGATCGACCTCGACACGTTGACCCGCGCTCCGGTGCGGACGTCGAAGATCGGGTGCGCGTCGTCCGCCCGGATCTGGACGTGCGAAGCGATCATGACGTCGTCGCCGATCCGCACGGTCGTCCCCTCCGTCGCCGAGATCACGCAGTTGGCGGTGGTGGATGCGTTGGCGCCGACGAGCACGGACGAGTCCTGCCCGATCCTGATGTTCGCGACGAACGCCGGCGCACCGTGGTTCTCCGCGATGTCGAGGAGACCGTTGTCACAGTCCATGCTCACCACGATCCGCCCGAGACGCGCACGTTGGTGGACCCGCACGACGTTGTTCGACCCGCGGAACGTAATCTTGACGCTCCCCCGTTTCGGGCCGGCGTACTCGATACGGTTCCCGCGGTCGTCCGAGTAGGCCGACAGCTCCTCAACATCCGTTTGCACGGTTCCAGCCTAGGTGCAGCGCAGGAGCACGCTCAGACGGTCGCCTCGTACGCCGACACGACCTTCTTGGTCGGGCCGATCATCTTCAGCTCGCCCTCGTTGAGCCAGGCGACCTGGTCGCACATGTCCTTGACGGTCCCCATGGAGTGCGAGACGAGGATGACCGTGCGGCCTTCGTCCTTCATCTCCTTGAACTTCGTCTGGCAGCGCTTTCGGAACGTCGCGTCGCCGACGGCCAGCACCTCGTCCACGACCAGGATGTCCGGCGTGACCGCGACGGCGACGGAGAACCCGAGCCGCACGTACATGCCGGACGAGTAGTTCTTCACCGGCTGGTCGATGAAGTTGCCCACACCGGAGAACGACACGATGTCGTCGAACTTCCGCGCCACTTCCTTGCGGCTCATCCCGAGGATCGAGCCGTTCAGGAACACGTTCTCGCGACCGGAGAGCTCGGGGTGGAACCCAGAGCCGACCTCGAGCAGTGACGCCTGCTTGCCACGCGCGGTGATCGAGCCCTCTTCCGGCCAGAGGATCTTGGCGAGGCACTTCAACAGCGTCGACTTGCCCGACCCGTTCTTGCCGATGAGGCCGAACGTCGATCCGTGCGGGACCTCGAACGACACGTCCTTCAGCGCCCAGAAGTCCTCGTGCACCGATTTCTTCCCGCGCATGACCATGCTCTTCAGCGAGTCGTTGCGCTCGTGGTACATGCGGAAGCGCTTGGAGACGTGTTCGACGGAGACGGCGGAGTCGTTCACAGGAGTTCAGCCAGCTTCTTCTCGTTGCGGGAGAACACGACGTAGCCGATGGCGAGCGAGGCGCACCCCGCGATGGCACACGCGACCAGGTCGGTCCAGTTCGGGAGGCGGTTGTCGTACATGAGGTTCCGGAAGACCTCGGAGAACCGCTCGATCGGGTTGAGCTTGTAGACGTGGATGATCCACGGGTGTCCGGCCTTGTTGGCGGCGTCCTCGACGAGCGAGAGCGGGTAGATGATCGGCGACAGGTACATCCACATCTGCAGTGCGATGCCGACCAGGTGCTGCATGTCGCGGAAGTGCACGTTGATGATCGAAAGGATCAGCCCGAGGCCGGCGGAGAACATGGCGAGGAACACCATCGTCAGGGCGATCAGCGGCAGGTAGAGCCAGAAGTTCGACCCGGCGATCGCGAGCGCGATGAGCAGCACCCCCATCTCCACCAGCCACGTGAACCCGAAGGACCCGACGGCCGCGAGCGGCAGGGTCATCCGCGGGAAGTACACCTTCTTGATCAGTGAGCCGTTGGCGACGATCGACGTCATGCCGGAGTTGATGACGTTGCGCGCGAAGATCCAGGGCAGCAGCCCGCACATGAGCCAGAGCGGGTAGATGTTCAGCCCGCTGGGGTCACCGACCTCGAGTCGTGCCCGGAAGATGAACGAGTACACGATCGTGTAGATCAGCATCGTCGCGAGCGGGTTGATCAGGGACCACAGTTGCCCGAAGACCGTGCGGCGGTACTTGCCCTTGACCTCGCGGGCGGTGAGGTTCGCCAGGAGTTCCCGCGACGACATGAGCTCGTTCAGGTACGTCATGCTTCGGGTGCAGGCTCCTCCGGGGCGCAACGCAGCGCTCCTCACAGGGATTCGGGGACGAGACATTCTCGCACAAAGGTTGCACTTGCCACGTTCGACTCGGTGATGCTTGTCTGCTGCGGGTGCCGCGGAGACGAACACCTGGTGAAACCTGAGTAGGGTTGGTGGGTGATCGTCAGCTTCGCCAACCACTCCACCGCGCCGGTGAACCTCGGCGGGGCGGAACGGTCACTCATCCGCTTCGTGGAGGACTGGCAGGCGCAGGACCCGGCCATGACGCCGACCTTCATCACCAAGGCCCCGCGCGGCAAGTTCATCGATGCCCTCGACGAGCGTGGCTGGTCGTACGACGCGCTGCGGTTCCGCGGCTGGGCCCTGCCGAGTCCACAGCCCGCACCGGCTGCCGAACGCGCCGCCTTCGCGACCGTCGACTACGCCGCCGTCAACGCGATCATCCGGAAGTACGAGCGCGAGCGCCCGGACCTCGTCGTCACCAACACACTCGTCGCCCCGTGGGCGTCGTTCGCCGCCGCGGTCCTCGGGATCCCGCAGGCGTGGTTCGTCCGCGAGTACGGCGACCTCGACCACGGTCTGCAGTTCCAGACGGGCCGTGCGGGCGTCCTCGGCGACATCGGCCTGCTGTCCGGGGCCGTCGTCACCAACTCCGAGGCGATGCGCGAGCACCTGGCGCAGTACATCCCTGCCGACAAGCTCTCCGTCGCGTACCCGACGGTCGACACGAGCCGACTCCTGGCGACGAAGGACGACACGCCTGCCGTCACCCCCTTCCCGCAGGCAGAACCCGGCCTCCGGATCACGGTCCTCGGCCGCGTCGAGGAGTCCAAGGGGCAACACCGCGTCGTCGACGCGCTCGGCGCGCTGCGCCGACGAGGCGTGACCGCGAGCGTCTGTTTCGTCGGGAGCTGGAAGCACCCGGGTGAGGACCAGCGGCTCACCGACCGCGCCCGCGCGCTCGGTGTCGCCGAGCACGTCGTCTTCGCTGGCGAGCAGCACACGCCCGCGCCCTTCATCCAGGCGGCCGACGTCTGCGTCACGCCGTCCACCATCGAGGCCTTCGGTCGCACCACCGCCGAGTACATGGCGCTCGGCAGGGCCGTCGTCGCCACGCGCCAAGGCGGCAGCGCGGAACTCGTGGAGCCCGGCGTGACCGGCGCGTTGGTCGATGCCGACGACACGAACGCCCTCGCCGACGCCCTCGCCGCGTACGCGGCCGACCCGGACACGGCCAGGAGGCACGGTGCGGCTGCACCGGACCGCCTCGCCACCGTCACGGGTGCGGGCCACGACAACGCGGCGGCCATCGCACGGTTGGTCGCGCTGGTCGGCACCGAGGGCTACCGGCTCCCCCAGGCGGCGCGCTACTGGTTCGAGCTGCCCGGCGCGTACGCCTCGCTCGGTGCGACGAGCGCCAGAGCCGCCGTCGGACTCCTCGCGAGCCGCGTGCGATCCCGCTCCGGGGCCGTCGGCCGACTCCTCGCCCGGCCGGGCGTCGTCGTCCGGAAGCTGGCTCGGCGATGACGCGCGACCGTCGTCCGGTCACGATCGTGGTCCCGATCTACGACGACCTCCCCGGTCTCGAGCGCTGCATCGAGGCACTGCTCGAGACGGTGGACTTCGCCGTCGACCGCGTGCTCCTGGCGAACGACATGGGCCCCCGCGTCGACGCGATCGAGGCCCGGGTGCTCGAGCTCGTCGGTGACCACGAGGGGTTCGAGTACACCCGCAACAGCCGCAACCTCGGCTTCGTCGGCAACTGCAACCGGGCGGTCCTCGAGCTCGACCGCACGGGCAACGACGTCCTGCTCCTCAACAGCGACACCGTCCCGATGCCGGGGTTCCTGGACGAGATGACCGCGGTCCTGGCCTCGGACGACTCGATCGGCGTCGTGTGCGCGAGGAGCGACAACGCCACGATCGCGTCCTTCCCCTACGCGCGGCGGAACCCGCGCGCGAGCCTCGCACCGCGCCGCACCCGCGAGCTGCACGGCCGGACGAAGTACCTGCTCCCGCGGCACACGGTCTCCCCGGTGGCGATGGGCTTCTGCTTCCTCATCCGGCGTGAGATGGTCGACCGCTTCGGGTTGTTCGACGACGTCTTCTCCCCCGGCTACGGCGAGGAGAACGACTTCTGCCTGCGGATCAACGAGCACGGCTTCACCTCGGTGTTGGCGAACCGCGCGTTGGTCCTGCACACGGGCTCGACGAGCTTCAGCGGGGATCGCGGTCCCTCGCTCCGACTCGAGCACGAGCGGATCCTGCTCGAGCGCTACCCCTTCTACGGCGGCGCGATCGCGCTCTTCCTCGCCCGGTACCGTGACGCCGTCGACGTGTTCGCCGATGCGTTCCTGCCCGACGACGACGTCGTCCGCGTGGCGCTGCACCTCCCGGCCGACCTGACCGACGAGGTCATCGCCCGGACCCGCAGCACCCTCACTGCAGCGCCGGATGACGTCGTCGTCACGGTCATCGTCGCGAAGTCGCAGATCCGGGACGCCCGTGAGGCGTTCCCGGGCGCTGCGATCGCCGTCGGGGGCCGGCCACGACAGATCTTCGACGTCGCGGTCGCGCTCGGCGCCCTGACCACGTTCGCGCAGCTCTCCGCGCTCAACGCCAACGCTCCCCGCTGGATCCTCGTCGACCCCGTGTCGCAGGACGTCCGGTGGTCACACGCGGTCGCGAACCACCGTGCGTCGGCGATCGACCGCATCCTGCGCCGCTTCGAGAACCAGAGCACGAGCTGGCGCGACGGGGACGACCTCGTCCGGCTCGTCCGCACAGCCGCCGCGAACGAGATCGACCCGGCGTCCCTTCGTGCTCGCTGGCATGCGGTTTCGGACATCGCCGAAGCGACCGGCCTCCTGGTGCACCGCGCGACGGTGTCGGTCCGACGCCTCGCCGCGCTCACGTTCGGTGCGCGCAACCCGCGCATCGTCGCCCGCCTCCGCGCGATCGCCGGCCGCGGCGCCTGAGCGACGACCGACGAGTGGACGGGAGGCCCGTGGCGGCGCCGCCACGGGCCTCCCGTCCGTCACGCGAGTGCGTCGACGACCGCGCGGTGTCGCGTGATGCCGGCCACGTCGAACGCACCGAGCAGGTGCAGCGTGGCGATCCGGAACACGAGGGCGCGCAGGAGCAACTGCCGCCACTCGTGTTCGCCCTCGCCGAGATCGTCGAGGCGGTCGACGGACACGCCGTGCCAGCAGACCGCGTCCACCGCGGCGATCGCGGCTCCCGTGCCGGCCGGACGCCAGTACGGTGGCCAGTCGATGATCGCGGGCGCGAGTCCCTCCGCGAACAGGACGTTGCTCAGCAGGTCCCCGTGGATCAACTGCGCCGGCGCGTGGACGGGACGGAACGCCGCGGCCAGGCGGTCGAGGGTCGGGTCGGTCGGCAGTGGTGCCTCGCCCCAGGCCATGCGGTCGGCGCGACGCCACGGGTCGTCGGTCTCGGGGTCGGCCGTCCGGAGGAACGCGGGGCACCCGACGTCGGCGACTGCGCGGTGGAAGGCCCGACCCGCTCGGATGACGTCGTCGACACGGGTCTCGTCAGCGACCCCGGCGACGAACTCCCACGTCTCCCACTCCCCGCACCTCCAGGCACCGGCGCGAGTGGGCACCGGTCTCGGAGTCCGGAACGCCGACGTGTGGCCCAGGTCTGTCAGCACCGCAGCGCGCCAGTCGGTCACGAGCACACCGTCGTGGGGCCGGAGGACGATGTCGCCCGCCCGCCAGGAGAGCCCGCGGCCCCCCACGAGTGGCACCGGTGTGGCTGCTCCCGCACCGAACGCGGCGAGCAATCCGGGGTCCGGGGGCGCCGGCCGCGAGTGGGTCACGCGGTCCGGAGGATCTTCGCCATCGGCCGGCCCTTGGCCACCTCGTCGACGAGCTTGTCGAGGTACCGGATCTGCCGCATGAGCGGGTCGTCGAGCTCCTCGATCCGCACCCCGCAGATCACCCCGGTGATGAGCGGGGCGTTCGGGTTGAGGTGCGCGCCGGCGAAGAAGTCCTCGAACGTGGTCCGGTCGGCCAGGTGCTGCGCGAGCGCCCGGTCGTCGAAACCGGTCAACCACTCGATGACGGTGTCGAGCTCCGCCTTCGTGTGGCCCTTCCGCTCCACCTTCGCCAGGTAGTGCCCGTAGACGTCCGCGACGGGCGTCCCGAAGATCCGGTGACCGGCCATGGTCGGTGCTCCTACACCAGGCAGCGGGGTCCGAGCAGGCTCTTCAGCTCGCCGAACAGGTCGGGGGTCAGGTTCACCGGGAACGGCAGCTCGAACGTGCGCGCGACGTCGTCCTTGAGCAGCTTCAGCCGGACCTCGGTGTCACCCTGGTGGCGGCCGAGCACGGCGGCGAGTTCCGTCACCGTGGTCGTCGTGGCCTGTCGTTCCGGAAGGGACAGGGTGAGCGGGCCGGAGCCCATCGCATCGCCGACGTTCGGCTGGAACATGCTCACCGCGTGCAGGGCCTTGCCGTCGTCGCGGACGTTGACGCGGCCGCGCAGGACGACGATCGAGTCGGGCACCAGGGACGGGCCGAACTCCTGGTAGGTCTTGCCCAGGAACATCACGCCGATCTGGCCGCCGAAGTCCTCGATGTCGACGATGCCGTACGGGTTGCCGCTCGTCTTCGCCACCCGGTGCTGCACGCTCGTCAGCAGGCCGGCGACGGTGACCGTCTCGCCCTCGATCGAGT
The DNA here is from genome assembly GCF_003234305.1 of Curtobacterium sp. MCLR17_055. Lineage (NCBI taxonomy): Bacteria > Bacillati > Actinomycetota > Actinomycetes > Micrococcales > Microbacteriaceae > Curtobacterium > Curtobacterium sp. MCLR17_055. Next base: position 49,848 of record NZ_QKSX01000015.1, on the reverse strand, counting down.
CGTCGGCGGTGAGCAGGTCGGCGATGGTGATCGACTGGTGCTTCGCGAGCTCGATCTCGAGACCCGCGAGCGGGTGGTCGGACACGTAGAGCCCGAGCATGTCCCGCTCGAAGGCCAGCTTGTCGCGCTTGGACCACTCCGGACGGTCCGGCACCTGGGACACCGCGGCGCTCGGGGCGTCCTCGGCTGCCTCGGCGAAGAGCGAGTCGAAGTCGAACCCGACGTTGCCGTGGGCCTCGTCGCGCTTGACCTTCACCGCGCCCTCGACCGCGCCCTCGTGGATCTCCACCAGGGCTCGGCGGGTGTCACCGAACTCGTCGAAGGCGCCGGCCTTGATGAGCGACTCGACCGTGCGCTTGTTCGCCGACGAGATCGGGATCTTGCGCAGGAAGTCGTGGAACGACTCGAAGGCGCCCTTCTCGGTCCGCGCCTTGACGATGTCGTCGACGACGTTGAACCCGACGTTGCGGATGGCACCCATGCCGAAGCGGATGTCGTCGCCGACTGCGGCGAAGAAGCCGATCGACTCGTTGACGTCCGGCGGCATCACCTTGATGCCCATCCGGCGGCACTCGTTCAGGTAGAGCGCGAGCTTGTCCCGGGCGTCGCCGACGCTCGTCAGCAGCGCCGCCATGTACTCAGCCGGGTAGTGCGCCTTGAGGTACGCGGTCCAGAAGGACACCACACCGTAGGCCGCCGAGTGCGCCTTGTTGAACGCGTAGTCGGAGAAGGGCAGCAGGATGTCCCACAGCGTCTTGATCGCCGCGTCGGAGTACCCGTTGTCCTTCATGCCCTGCTGGAAGCCCGCGTACTGCTTGTCGAGCTCGGACTTCTTCTTCTTGCCCATCGCGCGGCGGAGGATGTCCGCCTGGCCGAGGGAGAACCCGGCGACCTTCTGCGCGATGGCCATGACCTGCTCCTGGTAGATGATCAGGCCGTAGGTCGTACCGATGATGTCCTTGAGGGGCTCCTCGAGCTCCGGGTGGATCGGCGTGATCGGCTGTTCGCCGTTCTTGCGGAGCGCGTAGTTCGTGTGCGAGTTCGCACCCATGGGCCCCGGGCGGTACAGGGCGATGAGCGCGGAGATGTCCTCGAAGTTGTCGGGCTTCATCAGCCGCAGCAGGCCACGCATCGGCCCACCGTCGAGCTGGAACACACCGAGGGTGTCGCCGCGCTGCAGGAGCGCGTACGCCTCGGGGTCCTCGAGCCCCATGTTCTCGAGGTCGAGCTCGGTCCCACGGTTCGTCTTGATGTTGTCGAGGGCGTCACTGATAATCGTCAGGTTGCGGAGCCCCAGGAAGTCCATCTTGATCAGGCCGAGCGACTCCGCTGCCGGGTAGTCGAACTGCGTGACGATCTGGCCGTCCTGCTCCCGCTTCATGATCGGGATGATGTCGATCAGCGGGTCGCTCGACATGATGACGCCGGCCGCGTGCACGCCCCACTGACGCTTCAGCCCCTCGAGCCCGAGTGCGGTGTCGAAGACGGTCTTCGCCTCGGGGTCGGTCTCGACCACGGTGCGGACGTCGACGGCTTCCTTGTAGCGCGGGTGGTCCTTGTCGAAGATCCCGGTGAGCGGGATGTCCTTGCCCATCACGGGCGGCGGCATGGCCTTCGTGAGCTTCTCGCCCATACCGAACGGGAACCCGAGGACGCGCGAGGAGTCTTTCAGCGCCTGCTTCGCCTTGATCGTGCCGTACGTGACGATCTGCGCGACGCGCTCCGACCCGTACTTCTCGGTGACGTACTTGATCGCCTCACCGCGGCGCCGGTCGTCGAAGTCGACGTCGAAGTCGGGCATCGAGACGCGGTCCGGGTTGAGGAAGCGCTCGAAGATCAGGCCGTGCCGGATCGGGTCGAGGTCGGTGATGCGCATCGCGTACGCCACCATCGAGCCGGCGCCGGAGCCACGACCCGGACCGACGCGGATGCCGTTGTTCTTGGACCAGTTGATGAAGTCCGCGACCACCAGGAAGTAGCCCGGGAACCCCATCTGGTTGATGATGCCGACCTCGTAGTCGGCTCGGTCCTGCACCTCTTTCGAGATGCCGTCCGGGTACCGGTAGTCCAGCCCCTTCGCGACCTCTTTCTCGAACCAGGAGTGCTCGGTCTCGCCCTCGGGCACCGGGAACTTCGGCATGTAGTTGGCCGAGGTGTCGAACTCGACGTTGCAGCGTTCCGCGATGAGCAGCGTGTTGTCGCAGGCCTCGAGGTTGTCGCGGAAGACGTGCCGCATCTGCGCCGGGGTCTTCAGGTAGAACTCGTCGGCGTCGAACTTGAAGCGGTTGGGGTCGTTCAGGGTCGAGCCGGACTGCACGCAGAGCAGTGCCGCGTGCGACTTGGCGTCGTGGGCGTGCGTGTAGTGCAGGTCGTTGGTGCCGACCAGCGGGATGTCGAGGTCCTTCGCCAGGCGGATCAGGTCGCTCATGATCCGGCGTTCGATCTCGAGGCCGTGGTCCATGACCTCGGCGAAGTAGTTCTCCTTGCCGAAGATGTCGCGGTAGTCGGCGGCGGCCTGCACCGCTTCGTCGTACTGGCCGAGCCGCAGGCGCGTCTGGATCTCCCCCGAGGGGCAGCCGGTCGTGGCGATGATGCCCTCGTGGTACTCCTGCAGGAGCTCGATGTCCATGCGGGGCTTGAAGTAGTAGCCCTCGAGCGACGCCTTGGACGACAACCGGAACAGGTTGTGCATGCCCGTCGTGTTCTCGGCGAACATCGTCATGTGCGTGTACGAGCCGGCGCCGGACACGTCGTCGCCACCACCGTCACCCCAGCGCACACGGGTCTTGTCCGAGCGGTGCGTGCGGGGCGTGATGTACGCCTCGGTCCCGATGATCGGTTTGACGCCACCGGCCTTGGCGGCCTTCCAGAACTCGAAGGCGCCGAACATGTTGCCGTGGTCGGTCACCGCCACGGCGGGCATCCCCTGCGCGGCGGTCTCCGCCACGAGGTCGGAGAGCCTGGCGGCACCGTCGAGCATCGAGTACTCGCTGTGCACGTGCAGGTGGACGAAGGAGTCGGAATCCGACACGGAACCTCCGGTTCGTACGGTGTGCTGCGGGGTGGGAACAGCCTAACCGCGGCCGCCCACATTCCCGCGCGCGTCGGGGCGGACTGGAGGCACGGGGCGGGGCCGCACCGCGCCTCCAGGCCGGCATCGGGTCGCGACGCGCGCGGGGCGCCACGCCGAGGGGGCAGGACACGCCGCAGGCAGACCGCCGCGGGTGCAGAAAGCGTCGCCTGGCGGCGCCCCAGCCGACAGTTCGTGACCCCTCGGCGCAAGCGCCCGGGCGTGCCGGGAGGCGCGTGGAGGGCCCGCACCGCGCCTCCCGACCGGCACCGGGTCGCGACCCCCGCGGGGCGCCCCGCCTATTCCGCAGAAAGCGTCGCCTGGCGGCGCCGCAGCCGACAGTTCATGTCCCCTCGGCGCAGGCGCCCGGGCGCGTCGGTCTGGACACGCGCGGGGCGCCCCGCCGAGAGAGCAGGACACGCCGCACGCGCTCCCCCGCGAGCACACAAAGCGTCGCCTGGCGGCGCCGCAGCCGACAGTTCGTGACCCCTCGGCGCGTGCGGTCGGGCGCGTCGGCCTGGAGGCGCGGGTCGGGGCCGCACCGCGCCTCCAGGCCGGCACCGGGCCGCGACGCGCGCGGGGCGCGCCGCCGAGAGGGCAGGACACGCCGCACGCCGGCCGCCGCGGGCGCAGAAAGCGTCGCCTGGCGGCGCCGCATCCGACAGTTCGTGACCCCTCGGCGCGAGCACCCGGGCGCGTCGGTCAGGACACGCGCGGGCCGCCCCGCCGAGGGAGCAGGACACGCCGCACGCCGGCCGCCGCGGGCGCAGAAAGCGTCGCCTGGCGGCGCCGCAGCCGACAGTTCGCGACCCCTCGGCGCAAGCGCCCGGGCGCGTCAGAGCGACGCACTCCGGATCTGCTCCAGCGCTGCCTGCAGGTCGTCCGGGTACTGCGCCTCGAAGGACACCCACTCGCCCGTACGGGGGTGGTCGAAGCCCAGCCGGACGGCGTCGAGCCACTGGCGCGTCAGCCCGAGCTCGGCCGCGAGCACCGGGTCGGCGCCGTACATCGTGTCCCCGACGAGCGGGTGGCGTGTGGCAGCCATGTGCACCCGGATCTGGTGGGTGCGCCCGGTCTCCAGGTGCACCTCGAGCAGGGTGGCGGCCCGGAAGGCCTCGAGCGTCTCGTAGTGAGTGACGCTCGGCTTGCCCTCCGACGTGACCGCGAACTTCCAGTCGCTCGACGGGTGCCGGCCGATGGGGGCGTCGATCGTGCCCGAGGTCGGGTCGGGGTGGCCCTGCGCGAGTGCGTGGTAGACCTTCTCGACCGTGCGCTCCTTGAAGGCCCGCTTCAGGTGCGTGTACGCCAGCTCGGTCTTCGCGACGACCATCAGGCCCGAGGTCCCGACGTCGAGGCGGTGCACGATCCCGGCGCGTTCGGCGGCGCCCGACGTCGCGATCGTGAACCCGGCGGCGGCGAGGCCTCCGGGCACGGTCGGGCCGTCCCACCCCGGCGAGGGGTGCGCGGCGACACCGACGGGCTTGTCCACCACGACGATGTCCTCGTCGTCGTGCACGATCGTCATGCCCGGCACGGCCGCCGGGACGATGCGCGGCGGCTCCTTCGGGGTCCACTCGACCTCGAGCCAGGAGTCGGCGTGCAGCCGGTCCGACTTGTCGACGGTGACACCGTCGACGCGGACGCCACCGGCGGCGACGACGTCGGCCGCGAACGACCGGCTGAAGCCGAGGAGCTTCGCGATGGCGGCGTCGACGCGCTCACCGGCGAGCCCGTCGGGCACGGGAAGAGAACGCGATTCGCTCACGTGGCGTCGTGGCCCAGCGTGTCGCGACGGTCGCGGTCCTCCGGCCTGGAGGCGCGGGTCGGCTCGTCGAGAGCGGCATCGGTCGACGAGAACGCGGCCCCACCGTCGAGCGGCTCCGCCGCGTCGACCGGCTGCGCCGCGTCGAGCTGCGCCTGGCGCTTGGCCGAGAGCGTGCGGGTGCCGTCGAGGTTCACCCCGAGGATCACCAGCAGCACGAAGACCACCATGCTGATGCAGATGAAGGAGTCGGCGACGTTGTAGATCGCCGGCATCATCCACGGCGTCGAGATGAAGTCGACGACGTGGCCGCGACCGAAGCCCGGCTCACGGAAGAGCCGGTCGAGCAGGTTGCCCAGCGCGCCGCCGAGCAGCATGCCGAGCACGATGGCCCACCACATCGACCGGATGCGACGCGAGTACACGATGATCGCGACGACGACCGCGGCCGAGATGACCGAGAACACCCAGGTCATGTTCACCGCGAACGAGAACGCGGCCCCCGGGTTCCGGACGTACAGGAACTGCAACGCCCCGCCGAGGACCGGTACGGGGGTGCCGTAGGGCAGGTTCGCGACGACCAGCGTCTTGGCGACCTGGTCGAACGCCACCACCACGACAGCGGCGAAGGCCAGTGCCGCGATCGCGCGGACACTGACCTTCGCTCGTGATGCTGGTCGCGACAACGTCAGTTGCCGAAGCCCTGCGCCGAAGCCGGCGCCGGGGTGAGACCGGACTGCTCGCCCGAGGTGTCGAGCTCGGAGAGCTGACCCTGGATGTAGCTCTTGAGCTGCGCACGGTAGTCGCGCTCGAAGGTCCGGAGCTCGTCGATCTTGCCCTCGAGCTGGCGCTGCTCCTGCTCGAGCACCGCGACACGCTGACGGTTCGTGTTCTCGGTGTCGGCGATGATCTGGCGCTGCTTCGCCTCGGCCTCGGAGACCAGGCGAGCCGCCTGGGCCGTGCCCTCGGCGATGAGCGCGTCGCGCTTCTCGATGCCCTCGCGGACGTGCTCCTCGTGGAGACGCCGCGCCAGGGTCAGGAGGTTCGTGGTGCCCTCGGTGTCCTCGTCGGCGGGGACCGTCGTGGCCGGAGCCGCCGCGGCGACCGGAGCGGGCTCCGGTGCTGCCTCGACCGGGGCCGGGGTGGGCTCCGGCTCGGCTGCGGGAGCCGGCTGCTCGGCCTGCGCCGGCTGCGGGGCCGACTCGGCCGCCTGCAGGCGCTGGCGGAGCTCGTCGTTCTCCGCGGTCAGGCGACGGAGCTCGACCACGACCTCGTCGAGGAAGTCGTCGACCTCGTCCTGGTCGTAGCCCTCGCGGAACTTCGTCGGCTGGAACCGCTTGTTGACTACGTCTTCCGGCGTCAAAGCCATTGCCGTCACCTCAATAGAACTGCTGAACGTGTGGAACCGCGTGCGGTTCGACCGAATCTACCAGTCGTACCGTGCGGTGCGGATGCGCCACCGGAGCGGGCATCGATCCCGACCACCGTACACCGACGATGGGGCGGAACCGTGACCTGCGCCGGGCGTGGCGCGTGTCGCGGACGGGAGTCCGCTCAGATACCGCGTGCCAGAGCGGCGACCACGAACCGGGCGATGATGACGACGAGCATCACGATCGTCCAGCCGAAGTCGAGCGCCACCGGCCCGAGGCGGAGCGGCGGGAGGACCCGTCGCACCGCTCGGATGGGCGGATCCGTGACCGTGTAGACGAACTCGGACACCACGAGCATGCCCCCGCGCGGCCGCCAGGAACGGTTGAAGCTCTGCACGAGGTCGAGCGCGAAGCGCCCCCACATCACGAAGAAGTACAGGAGCAACGCGAGGGAGATGATCCCTAGGATCACGGACACGATGGGGCTCGCTCGTCTCGGGCGAGCGTCGTCAGACGACGCTCAGGGGCGGGTGTGCCGGGTACGGCTCAGGACTGGGCGAAGAAGTTCGCCTCGATGTCGGACTCTACCTCAGCGGGCTCACCGCTCACTGCGACGTGGGCCGGCGACAGGAGGAAGACCTTGTTCGTGACGCGCTCGATCTTGCCGAACAGGCCGAGCGACAGCCCGGAGGCGAAGTCGATCATGCGTCGGGCGTCACCCTCGGTCATCTGCGAGAGGTTGATGATGACGGGGATGCCGTCGCGGAAGCTCTCGGCGATGGACTGGGCGTCCTTGTACTCGCGCGGGTGGACGGTGAGGATCTCGTTCATTTCCTGGACCGGGGTCGCCTTCTGTGCGGTCGTGTGCGAGCGGCGGAGCGGAGTGACCTGGGCGCCGCGCTGGTGGGTGTGCGTCTTGGTGGGAGCCGGCGCCGCTGCGGGAGCGGCCGCCGGGGCTGCTGCCGCGGCGGGGGCTTCCTGCGGTTCGGCGGGCGCCGGAGCAGCCGCTGCGGCCTGGCGAGCAGGGGCTGCCTGCTGGCGCGCGGGCTCGGCCTGCTGCTCGTCCTCGTAGTCGAGTTCCTCATCGGCGAGGCCGAGGTAGACCATCGTCTTCTTCAGCGGGTTGGCCATGGTTCCTCCGGGGTTCGTGCTCGTGGTGCCCTGCAACGAGGCTAGGGTGCGGGCGGCCGGTTTCCCGTGATTGCGGTGCCGATCCGCAGGTGTGTCGCGCCCTCGAGGATCGCCTCGGCGTAGTCCCCGCTCATGCCGGCCGAGATGTCGGTGGCGCCGGGCTCGAGCGACACGACCCGTTCGGAGATCGAGCGGAGTCGGGCGAAGGCGGCTCGGGGCTCCTCGTCCAGGGGCGCGACCGCCATCACACCCCGCAGTCGGATGGTCCCGGTGGCCAGGACACCGGCCACCATCGCCTCGACGTCGTCCGGCTGCACCCCGCCACGGCCGGGGTCGTCGGTGAGGTTGACCTGCACGAAGCCGTCGATGACCGGCGGCTCCGGCTCGGCCTCGGTCGGGGCGAACGCGTCGACGACGGAGCCACGGTCGAGCGACTGCACGACGTGGGCGTACCGCCGGGCCTGCCGGGCCTTCTTCGACTGCAGCTGCCCGACGAAGTGCCAGGTCAGGCCGAGGTCCGCCAGTTCGGCGGCCTTCGCCTGCGCTTCCTGGTGGCGGTTCTCCCCCACGTCCGTCACGCCGAGTGCGGCGAGCTCGCGCACGAGTGACGCCGGGTGGTACTTCGTGACGACGACGAGCGTGAGTTCGTCGGGTGAGCGCCCTGCGGCGCGCGCCGCGTCGGCGATGCCGCTCCGGACGGACGCAACGCGCGCCTCCAGTCCGTCGTCGTGAGACGAGGCGGACGGGAGGCGCGTGTCGGCTACCAAGGGTGGGTTACTTCAGGAAGTCGGGGACGTCGAGCTCGTCGTCGTCGTCGAACGCCGGGTCGGCGGCGCGCTGCACCGGCGGCTGGTGCTCCTGCGAGGCCCAGGACGGGCTCGATGTGGTGGAGTCCTCGATCGCGCCGGTCGAGGCGGCGACGGGCGCCGCTGCGCTCGACTCCGGGTCGACGTAGCTCGAGCGACGTTCCTTCTGCTGCTGCGCCGGCTCGCCGCCGTCGAAGCCCGCGGCGATGACGGTCACGCGGACCTCGTCGCCCAGGGTGTCGTCGATGACCGCACCGAAGATGATGTTCGCCTCGGGGTGCACGGCTTCCTGCACCAGACGCGCGGCGTCGTTGATCTCGAAGATGCCGAGGTTCGAGCCACCCTGGATCGACAGCAGCACGCCGTGCGCACCGTCGATCGAGGCCTCGAGCAGCGGCGACGCGACGGCGAGCTCGGCCGCCTTGATCGCACGGTCGGCGCCGCGCGAGGAGCCGATGCCCATGAGCGCCGAACCCGCACCCTGCATGACGCTCTTGACGTCGGCGAAGTCGAGGTTGATCAGGCCCGGGGTCGTGATGAGGTCGGTGATGCCCTGCACACCGGCGAGGAGCACCTGGTCGGCCGTGGCGAAGGCCTCGACCATGGAGATGCCGCGGTCGCTGATCTCGAGCAGGCGGTCGTTCGGGACGACGATGAGCGTGTCCACCTCGTCCTTGAGGCCCGCGACGCCGTTCTCGGCCTGCGACTGGCGACGCTTGCCCTCGAAGCTGAAGGGCTTCGTGACGACGCCGATGGTCAGTGCGCCGATGGACTTCGCGATGCGCGCGACGACCGGTGCGCCACCGGTGCCGGTGCCGCCACCCTCGCCCGCGGTGACGAACACCATGTCGGCGCCGGCCAGGGCCTCTTCGATCTCCTCGGCGTGGTCCTCGGCGGCACGACGGCCGACCTCGGGGTCCGCGCCGGCACCGAGGCCGCGGGTGATCTCGCGGCCGACGTCGAGCTTGACGTCGGCGTCGCTGAGCAGCAGCGCCTGGGCGTCGGTGTTGATCGCGATGAACTCGACCCCACGGAGACCGAGCTCGATCATGCGGTTGACGGCGTTGACGCCGCCGCCGCCGACACCGACGACCTTGATGACGGCGAGGTAGTTGTGGTTCGTGGTCACGTCAGTCAGGCCTCCGGTAGAACCCTCAACCTCTACTTGAAGTTCAGGGGCAATGCTGGTAGATGTGGTGCTGGCTCCGACGCTACGGGTGCGTTCGGCGCAGTGTCGCCCCGCCACGCCGCGTGTCGCCGATCAGGTCCGGCAATTCAGTCCTTGGCGCGGATCACGCCGTTGTCCGGTGCCGAGACGTCGTACTCGACGACGACGCCGGGGTTCCGCGCCGCGTGGTCCTTGACCAGCGCGGCGAGCAGTTCGGCCTTCGCGTCCGAGTCGTCCGGGCTCCCCCACACGACGGTCGAGCCGTCCTTGAGCGTCAGGGTGACGTCGTCGGCCGTCGACCCGGCGACGCGCGTCACCTGGGACCGGACCGTCGAGGGCAGCGCCAGCACGACCTCGGTCATGGTGCGGAAGCTCGAGGACCCCAGGCGCGCGCGGGCGATGTCGGCGAGCGGCATGGTCGCCGGGCGCTTCGGCGACGACTGCACGACGATGCCCGCGGGGTCGACGAGGTCGAAGGTGCTGCCGGAGCGCACCGCGACCACCGGCGTGCGCTCGGTCACCGTGACGACGAGCGTGTGCGGCGGGGCCTCTTCGGTCACGTAGCTCTCGATGAGCGGGAACCCGGCGACGTCCCGCTTGATCGCGTCGAAGTCGAGCCGGGCCAGGGGCGTGCCGATCTGGTCGGACAGGGCCTGGCGGAGCGCGGACTCGTCGACGCGGTTCGTGCCCTTGACCTCGATCGTGCGGAGCGCCATCAACGGGGAGAACACCGCGACGAGGATCGAGACCCCGAGCACCAGGACGACGCTCGCCGCCGTGATCCACGCGGCGCGGCGGTGCCGGCTGCGCCGGGTGAACCGGCGGACCTCGGCACGCTCGAGCAGCCGACGGCGTCGCTTCGCGATGCGCGCCTCGCGGGCGGTCTCGGCAGCGCGCACCCGCGCCCCGATGGGCGCCTCGGTGTGCTGGTCGGTCCGGGAGGCACTGCCCGCGTCGAGCACGTCGGTCACGGTCGCGTCGTGGTCGCGTGCACTGCCCGCCGCGCCCCCGGACGGTCGTCGCGCCCCGTCTCCTCGGGGCGCGTTGCCCGCGTCGGAGCGCGGATCGCGGTGGTCCTCGTCCGGCGTGTACTCGCGCAGGCGGTCGGCGACCGCCCCGAAGCCGGCGCCGACGCGACGGCCGGCCGCGCCCGCGAGGGCGCCGACGCGGTCGCGCGTCGAGTCGGCGGCATCGGTGGTCGGATCCGCTCCCGCGGACGGTCGTCGCGCCCCGACGCTCGGGGGCGCACCGACCGCTGGGGGGCGCGATCCGGAGGCACCGGGTGCCGGAGTGTTGCCCGGGGTGGTGGGGGCCGGGGTCGCGACGGCCGCAGCCGACTCGGCGGACGCGGGACGGGCCTCCCGGTCGTCGGCGACGCGTCCGCGGAACGGCAGCCGCGGCTTCGAGGGACCACGACGCTGCCGGGGCGCTTCCGCGGCCTCGGCCGGGGCGTCCCTGCGGGCGTCCCCCTCGTCGAACCCCTCGGGGCGCTTCACCGGGACGACGCTCCGTCGGTGCCCAGGGCGCCGAGCACCTGCGGGATGATCCGGTACACGTCGCCGCAGCTGAGCGTCATGATGATGTCGCCGTCACGGGCGACCGCGGCCGCGCGGGCCGCCGCTTCGTCCCAGTCGGGCAGGAACTCGACGCGCGACTGGTCGGCGAAGCGCTCCTGCACCAGGGCACCGGTCACGCCGGGCTCCGGGTCCTCGCGGGCGCCGTAGACGTCGAGCACGACCGTGTGGTCGGCGAGCTCCTCGTACACCTTGGCGAAGTCGCCGGCCATCAGGCGGGTGCGCGAGTACAGGTGCGGCTGGTGGATCGCGATGATGCGACCGTCGCCGACGACGTTGCGGGCGGCCTTGAGCGCCGCGGCGACCTCGGTCGGGTGGTGCGCGTAGTCGTCGTAGACCGAGACGCCGCGCTCGACACCGTGCAGCTCGAAGCGGCGCTGGGTGCCACCGAACGCCTCGAGCCCGCGGACCGCGTCGGCCGGGGCGACGCCGAGGCCGGTCAGGACCGCGAAGGCGCCGACGGCGTTGATCGCGTTGTGGCGGCCGGGCACGCGGAGGGTCAGGTGGTACGCCTCGCCACCGGCGCGGAAGTCGACCTCGACGCCCGCCGACTCGGTGATGCCCTCGATGCGGACGTCCGCGTCGACGGCCTCGCCGAACGTGACGATCTCGGGGGCGTCCGGGCGCTGGCGGATGCCGGCCGTGACCGTCTTTGCTCCGGCGTCGTCGCTCGAGATGACGACGCGCTCGCTCGCCTTCGCGGCGAACTCGACGAAGGCCTCGGTGAAGGCCTCCTCGCTGCCGTAGTGGTCCAGGTGATCGGCGTCGACGTTGGTGATCAGGGCCACGGCGACGTCGTAGAGCAGGAACGAGCCGTCGGACTCGTCGGCCTCGACCACGAACAGGTCGCTGGACCCCGGGGCCGAGCTGGTGCCGAGGGACTGGATGACGCCGCCGTTGACGAAGCTCGGGTCCAGGCCGAGCTCGACCATCGCGGTGACGATCATGCCGGTCGAGGTGGTCTTGCCGTGCGCACCGGCCACCGCGACCAGGCGGTGCTCGGCGATCAGGGCGGCGAGGGCCTGCGAGCGGTGGAGCACCGGCAGACCGCGGCGCTGCGCCTCGAGGAGCTCGGGGTTGTCGGGCCAGAGCGCGCTCGTGACGACGATGGTGTCGGCCTGGCCGACGTTCGCGGCGTCGTGACCGATGTGCACGGTCGCGCCGAGGTCGCGCATCGTGCCGGTCGTCTCCGTCTCGCGGGAGTCGCTGCCGGTCACGCGGTGCCCGGCGGCGAGGAACATCCGCGCGATCCCGCTCATGCCCGCGCCGCCGATGCCGACGAAGTGCACCGTGCCCAGGTCGTCCGGGATCGGCTGGGTCAGGTCCGGCTTGATGGTCATCGTTCCTCCGTGGTGCTGGGGGCCTGCTTCGCGGCGTCGAGGACCAGGTCGGTCATCCGGTCGGCGCCGTCGCGGTGGCCGACGCTGCCCGCCCGCACGGTCATGTCCGCGATGCGGGAGCGGTCCTGCAGGATGCTCAGCAGCTGGAACGTCACCCAGTCCTGGTCGAATTCCCCGTCGGCCACCAGGACGGCGCCCCCGGCGTCGACGACGTCCTTCGCGTTGTGGCGCTGCTCACCGTTGCCCACCGGGTACGGCACGAGCACGCTCGGCAGCCCGACGGCGGTCAGCTCGCACACCATGCCGGCGCCGGAGCGCGACACGACGAAGTCGCTCGCCGCGTACGCCAGGTCCATCCGGTCGCAGTAGGGCAGCACGTGGTAGCCGTCGAGGTCGCTCGGGCCGATGTCCGACGCGGCGCCCACGACGTGCAGGACCTGCCAGCCGGCTCCGACGATCGCGGCGGCGGACTTGTTGATCGTCCGGTTGATGCTCCGTGCGCCCGAGGAGCCACCGGTCACGAGCAGCACGGGCCGGTCCGGGTCGAGCCCGAACTCGGCGAGCCCCTCGGCCCGGACGGCACGGCGGTCGAGCGACTCGATCTCGCGACGGAGCGGCATGCCGACGACGCGGCCGTGACGCAGGCGGGTGTTCGAGAAGGTGAGGCCGACGTGCTCGGTGAGGAACGCGGCGAGGCGGTTCGCCAGCCCGGGCTTCGCGTTCTGCTCGTGCACGACGATCGGGGTGCCGGTGCGGCGGGCGGCGACGTACGCCGGAGCGGCCGCGTAGCCACCGACACCGAGGACCACCTCGATCTCGTGGTCGCGGATGATCTGCTCGGTCCGCTTGACCGCCGCCGCGAACCGCTGCGGGAAGCGCAGGGCGGCTCCGTTCAGCTTCCGCGGGAACGGCAAGCGCGGGATCGTCAGCAGCTCGTAGCCGCGCATCGGGACGAGACGGGACTCCAGGCCCTCGGCGGTGCCCAGCACGAGCACCTCGGCGCCCGGCTCCCGCTCGGTCAGCCGGTCGGCGACCGCGAGCAGGGGGTTGACGTGGCCGGCGGTGCCGCCGCCGGCGAAGAGGTACTTGCTCACCGCAGTGATCCGTTCGTGGAGGTCCGGCCGAGTGGGGCGTTCGTCAGGCCGGGGTCGTTCTTGCCGGGCAGGTCACGGGCGAAGGAGAGCACGACGCCGATCGCCACCAGGGTCATGATGAGGGCCGAACCACCGGCCGAGATGAGGGGCAGGGGCACACCGAGGACGGGCAGCAGGCCGAGCACGACGGCGATGTTGATGAGCGCCTGGCCGATGATCCACGCGAGGATGCCACCGGTGACCGTCTTCACGAAGGGGTCGCGGGACTGCCGGATGATCTTGATCATGCCGACGGCGAGCACCACGAACAGGCTGAGCACCACGACGGCGCCGATCAGGCCGAGCTCCTCGCCGATGATCGCGAAGATGTAGTCGTTGTCCGCCTCGGGCAGCCACGACCACTTCGCCTTCGAGTTGCCGAGGCCGACGCCGAACACACCGCCGGACGCGAGCGCCCACATGCCGTGCACGGGCTGCCAGCAGATGTCCTGGTACTGGCTGGTGTCGGTGCACCCGGACAGCCAGGCGCTGATGCGGGTCGAGCGCGAGGCCGAGGCCATCGTCACGAAGGGCAGCATCACGGCGAACGCGCCGAGGCCGACGAGCAGGTGCCGGGCGCGGACGCCGCCGATGTACAGCGCGCCGAACACCAGGATGAGCATGACCATCGCGGTGCCCTGGTCACCGCCGAGGACGACGAGCCCGAGCGAGAGCATCGAGGCGATCCCGATCGGGATGAACACCTCTTTCCAGTCGTCGAGCTTGTCCCGCTTGACGTAGATGATGGCGCCGATGCCGAGCACCAGGCCGAGCTTCACGACCTCGGACGGCTGCGCGGTGAACGACCCGAGCTCGATCCAGTTCCGGTTGCCCTGGATGTCGATGCCGAGCGGGGTGAACACGAGCAGCTGCAGGACGAGCGCCGCACCGAGCAGCCGCATCGCCCACTTCCGCCAGATCCGGGTCGGGACCCGGCTGGCGATGAGCATGAGCGGCACGCCGAGCACGGCGTACAGGCCCTGGCGTGACGCCGCCCCGAAGAAGTCGTGGGTCGCCGCGTACTCCTCGACGCTCGACGAGGACAGCACCATCACGACGCCGAAGACGACGAGGAACAGCGTGACGCCGAGGATCGTGTAGAAGGTGCTGGACTCCGCGACGAAGACGTTCTTGACGGCGACGATCGCGCCGTTCGTCCGTCGTGGGGTCGTCGCGGTCCGGCCGTTACGGCTGTTCGGAAGATCCGTCGGTGTCGTCGCCATCGACTTCTCCTCCCAGGTGCTCGTTGACCGCGGCCGCGAAACGCTGCCCCCGGTCGGCGTAGGAGCCGAACTGGTCGAACGACGCAGCCGCCGGGGCGAGGAGGACGGTGTCGCCCGGCCTCGCGACCGATGCGGCATGCCGGACCGCCTCGCGCATGACCTGATCAGTGTCCGTCGTCTCCACCTGGAGCACCGGGACCGTGGACGCGTGTCGCGCGAATGCCTCGAGGACCGGGGTCCGGTCGGTGCCGATGACCACGACGGCGCGGACGCCGGGGCCGAAGCGCTCGACCAGCCCGTCGACGTCGACGCCCTTGAACAGACCGCCGACGATCCACACCACGGTGTCGAACGACGCGAGCGACGCGGTGGCGGCGTGCGGGTTCGTGGCCTTGGAGTCGTCGACCCAGGTGATGCCGTTCGCCTGGGCGACGAGCTCGGTGCGGTGGTGGTCGGCGCGGAACGCCCGGACGGCCGACTGGATGGCGCTCGGCTGGACGGTGCCGGCACGGGCCAGGGCAGCGGCGGCCAGGACGTTCATGGTCATGTGCGGGCTGGCGAGCCCGGCGGCCTCGAGGTCGGCGATGGTCGACAGCTCGAGCGCGCTGTTGCGGCGGTCCTCGTTGAAGGCCCGGTCGCACAGGACGTCCTCGACGATGCCGACGTCACCGGGAGCGGGGACGCCGGGGGTGAAGCCGACCGCACGGCAGCCCTCCACCACGTCGGCCTCCTGCACCATCTGCCGGGTGGCCTCGTCCGAGGTGTTGTAGACGCACGCCATCACGGTGCGCTCGTAGACCTTGGCCTTCGCCGCGCGGTACGCCTCGGCGGAGCCGTGCCACTCCAGGTGGTCGTCGGCGATGTTGAGGCAGGCGCTCGCGAGCGGCACCACGGCGCCGTCACCGGACGTCGCCGCGTAGTGCAGCTGGTGGCTCGAGAGCTCGACGACGAGCACGTCGTAGCCGACCGGGTCGCGCACGACGTCGAGCACCGGCACGCCGATGTTCCCGCACGCGACGGCACGCAGGCCGCCGGCCTCGTACATCGCGGTCGTGAGCTGTGTCGTCGTGGTCTTGCCGTTCGTGCCCGTGATCGTGATCCAGGGGGCCGCGACCGGGCCGCGGACGACCTTGTCGCGCACGCGCCAGGCGAGCTCGATGTCCCCCCAGACGGTGCTGTTCGTCACCGACCACTGCACGGTGGCGTTGTGCGGGGGCAGCCCCGGCGACACGATGACCACGTCGGGTGCCTGCTGCACGAGGGCGTCCGGCACGGTGTCGAGCGGCGTCTGCAGGAACCGGGCACCGATCACGTCGAGCAGCTCGACGCTGTCGGCGGGGGCGTCGGACGAGTAGACCGTCACCTCGCTGCCGAGCTCCACGAGCGTGTCGGCGACCGAGAACCCGGTGGCACCGAGGCCGAGGACGGCGACGTTGAGCCCCTTCCACCCCTCGGAGTACCAGCTGTCGAGGGACTGGAGGCGGGACGGCGAGGACACCGGGTCAACCAACGCGTGCGATCCATTCGAGGTAGAAGAGTCCGACCCCCGCCGCGACGAAGAGCCCGGCGATGATCCAGAAGCGGACGACGACGGTCACCTCGGCCCACCCCTTCAGTTCGAAGTGGTGGTGCAGCGGACTCATCAGGAAGATGCGCTTGCCGTGGGTGATCTTGAAGTAGGCCCGCTGCAGGATGACGGAGCCGGTGACGATGAAGAACAGGCCACCGATGAGGATGAGCAGCAGCTCGGTGCGGCTGAGGATCGCGAGGCCGGCCAGGGCACCGCCGAGGCCGAGCGACCCGGTGTCACCGAGGAAGATCTGCGCCGGCGAGGTGTTGTACCAGAGGAACCCGATGAGCCCGCCGCAGACCGCGGCCGCGACCACGGCGAGGTCGAGCGGGTTCGAGACGGTGTAGCAGGCGTGGGCGGTGTTCGAGTCGAGCCGTGCCCCGCCGCAGATCTGGTTCGACTGCCAGAAGCCGATGATGACGTACGAGCCGATCGCCAGGATGCTCGACCCGGTGGCCAGGCCGTCGAGCCCGTCGGCCACGTTCACGCCGTTCGACGTGGACACCGTCAGCAGGACGATCCAGGCGAGGAACAGCACGGTGCCGATGACGGTGCCGAGCGCCATGAAGTCGAGCCACGGCACGTCGCGGATCGCCGAGATCATCGTGGACGCCGGCGGCTTGCCGTTCGACGTGGGCACGACCAGGGCGATCGTGGCGAAGATGACGCCGACGATGACCTGGCCGAGGATCTTGGCCCAGCCGCCGAGCCCGAGGCTCCGCTGACGGCGCACCTTGAGGAAGTCGTCGATGAAGCCGACGAACCCGAGCCCGACCATCAGGAACAGCACGAGCAGGCCGGACAGCGTGATCGAGTCGCCTCCGATCAGGTGGCCGACGAAGTACCCGATCACCGCACCGATGATCAGGACGATGCCGCCCATGGTGGCGGTCCCGCGCTTGGTGTGGTGGGACTGCGGACCGTCGTCACGGATGAACTGCCCCCACCCGAGACGGTGGAAGAGCTTGATGAAGGACGGGGTGAGCAGCAACGTGAACACCAGCGACGTGGCGCCGGCGATGAGGAGCGCGATCATTCGGTGACACCTCCGAGGCGGTCGCCGAGGAATCGCAGTTCGGCAGACTTCGAGGACTTGACGAGGACGACGTCGCCGGGGCGGAGCATCTCCTGCATGGCACGGACGGCGTCGTCGACGTCCTCGATGTACACGGACTCGCCGTCCCACGATCCCTCGAGGGTGGCGGCCTGGTGGATGGGCATCGCGCCGCGGCCGACGACCACGAGCTGTCCGATGCCGAGGCGGACGACGAGCCGACCGATGCGGTCGTGCTCCTCGACGGAGTACTCACCGAGCTCGGCCATCTCACCGAGCACGGCGACGGTCCGCTCCCCCGGGCGCACGATCTGCGCCAGGGTCCGCAGCGCCGCCGCGGTGGAGTCGGGCGACGCGTTGTACGCGTCGTTGATGACGGTGACGCCCTCGGGGCCGCCCTGGAGCAGCTCCATGCGCCAGCGCTCGGCGCGCGTCATCGACGCGAGCGCCGCGGCGCCGTCGGCGAGCGGGACGCCCCACAGGTGGGCGACGGTGAGCGCGGCGGACGCGTTCATGGCGTGGTGCTCACCCAGGATCGCGAGGCGCACGTCGACGTGATCCGGGCCTCCAGGCTGTCCTGGAGGCGCGGTGAGGGTGAAGCGGGTGCCGCTGCGGTCCGTCTCGATGCCGGTGATGCGGTAGTCGGCGTCCGTCGACGTGCCGAAGCCCACCACCCGCGCGGCCGTCAGGTCTCGCATCGACGCGACGCGGTCGTCGTCGACGTTGAGCAGGGCCGTGGCGGTCTCGGGCAGGTCGGTGACCATCTCGGACTTCGCGCGCTGCGTCGCCTCGATGCCGCCGAACTCGCCGGCGTGCGCGAGGCCCACCTTGAGGACGACGCCGAGGTCGGGCTCGGCGATCGAGACGAGCTTGGCGATGTGGCCGACGCCGCTCGCGCCCATCTCGACCACCAGGTACCGGGTGTCGTACGTGACGCGGAGCATCGAGATCGGTGCGCCGACGTGGTTGTTGAACGAGCCCTCGGGCGCGACGGTCGCGCCGTGCTGCTCGAGGATCGTGCGGAGCATGTTCTTCGTGCTCGTCTTGCCGTTCGAGCCGGTGATGCCGACGACCCGCAAGGGTGCCGGGCGACCGTCAGCGTCGACGCGGTCTGCGGTGCTCATCCGGACGCGCGTGACGACCTCGTGCGCGAGCGCGGCGAGGGCCTCGTACCCGTCGGCGACGACGATCTGCGGCGCGGTGGTCTCCACGCGGTCGGGCGTGATCACCAGGGCGGCACCGGCGTCGACCGCTGCGGGCACGAAGCGTCGGCCGTCGGTGACCTCACCGGGCAGGGCGAAGAAGACGCTGCCGGGGCGGACCAGGCGGGAGTCGGTCTCGACCGAGCCCTCGACGACCAGGTCGCCGGGCTCGGCGACGTCGGTCGCCTGCGCGCCGCCGATCAGCTCGCCGCCGACCGCGGTGGCGATCTCGGCGAGGGTCATGGCGATCATCGGACGTCCTCCGCCGGACCGGAGTTCGGCTCCCAGCCGGCCTCGCGCAGGGCCACGCGGGCCTCGTCGCGGGCGGAGTACGGCGTGCGGACGCCCTGGATGTCGCGGTAGTCCTGGTGGCCCGGGCCGGCCCAGAGGATCGAGTCCCCCTCGCCGACCAGGCTCACGGCCGTGCGGATGGCGGCCTCGGGCGGGCTGACCTCGTGGATCTCGTGGTCGGGGTACGCCGCACGTGCGGCGTCGACCAGGGTCTTCCGGATCGACGCGGCGTCCTCGAAGCGGGGGTGGTGGTCGGTGACGACGAGGATGTCGCTGCCGGCTGCGGCCACGCGTGCCATGTCGCCGCGCTTCGTGGTGTCGCGGTCGCCGTCGGCGCCGAACAGCATGAGGACCTTGCCGGAGGTGAACTGCCGGACCGCGGCGAGGGTGTTCTCGAACGCGTCGGCGCTGTGGCCGAAGTCGACGTAGACGCTCGGGCCGTGCTCGCCGGAGACGCGCTCGGTGCGGCCGGGCAGGTAGCACTCGATGGCGGAGACGCGGTGGGTCTCGCCGTCACGCTCGCTCGCGTCGTCCTCGTCGGGGTAGCGGCGGTGGTTGCTCTCCAGCGCGTGTGCGATGGCACCCAGCTCGAACCCGCCCTCGACGAGCATGACGATCGCGAGTGCCGCGTTCGCCGCCATGTGCCAGCCGATCAGCGGCACACGGGTGGTCAGCTCGCGGCCCTCGGGGCCGGTCAGACGGAACTCGGTGTAGGCGGCGTGCGCCTCGACGATGTCGACGTGCCACTCGGCCTCGACGTCGGGGTGCACGGTGATCGTGGTGACCGGGATGCGGGAGTCCTGCACCACGCGGTGGCCCCAGTCGGTGTCCAGCGAGACGACGCCGCGACGGGCGTGCTCGGGCTGGAACAGCGGGAGCTTCGCCTGGTAGTACTCCTCCATGTCGGCGTAGTCGTCGAGGTGGTCGTGCGACAGGTTCGTGAAGGCCGCGACGTCGAAGACGATGCCGTCGACGCGGTGCCGGCTGAGGGCCTGGGCGCTGACCTCGACGGCGACCGCGCGGACCTCGCTCTCGCGCATGCGGGCGAGGAGCGCGTGCATCTCGCTGGCCTCGGGCGTGGTCAGGCGGCTCGTCACGCTGAGCGAACCGATGTGGCGCTCGGCGGTCGAGCTCAGGCCGGTGACCAGGCCGAGCTGCTTGAGGATGCCCTCGAGGATGTAGGACGTGCTCGTCTTGCCGTTCGTGCCGGTGACGGCGAACAGCTGCGGCAGGTCGGTGGCCTCGTCGGGGTGCGTGCGGTAGACCCACGCCGCGACGTCGCCGAGGGCGGCGCGGGGGTCGTCGACGACGAGCACCGGCAGCCCGGACGGCTCGACCAGTGCGACGCCGTCCTGGTCGGTCAGGACGGCGACGGCGCCGCGCTCGGCGGCCTCCGTCGCGAACTGTGCGCCGTGCCGGTTCGCACCGTGCACGCCGACGAACAGGTCACCCGGCTGCACCTCGGTGGCGCTCAGGGTGACACCGGTGGTCTCGATGCTGTCGACCGAGCCGACGACTCGCAGACCGAACGCGTTGGCGAGTTCGGAGACGGCCCTCGGGGTCGGGTGTTCGGGTCGGAGGACCGGGGGGATCCGTGCGGACAAGTGTTCCTTCTTCCTCACCACGTGGACGGGTAGAGCTTCGCCTCGGACGCGGAGGGGGCTACTCGGTACTTCTCGAGCACCTGGGACATGAGTGTGCGGAACGCCGGAGCCGCTCCGCTGGACCACTTGTTGGTCTGCGGCTTCGTGAACGTCACCGTGACAACATACTGGGGGTCTTCGGCGGGTGCCATTCCGGCCACCGACGTGATGCGCTGACCGCCGTAGCCCTGCGACCCCTCGGCCACCTCGGCGGTCCCCGTCTTCGCGGCGATGTTGTAGCCGGAGATCGGCTTCATGCCCACCAGCGTGCCACCCGTGACGACGCTCTGCAGCATGCCGGTGACCTGCGTGGCGGCGGCTGCGGAGACGACCCGCTGCTTCTGCACGTCGGGCGCGTCGATCGTCTTGCCGTCGGCCGTGGTGCAGCCCTTGACGAAGTGCAGCGGGATCCGGACACCGTCGTTCGCGATCGTCTGGAACACGCTCGCGACCTGCACCGCCGTCGTCGAGATGCCCTGACCGAACATCGAGTTGATGTTCGTCTGCTGGTCCCAGTTCGGGCTCGTGCCGTAGTCCATCGAGGGCTGGCCCGGGTAGTCGATGGCCGTCTCCGGCTCGAACAGCCCGAACTTCTTCATGTAGTCGAAGCGCTGCTGGGCGGTCAGCCGTGCGCCGAGCTCGGTGATGCCGACGTTCGACGAGTTCTGCAGGATGCCGGTCAGCGTGAGGTTCTCGGTGGGGTGGAACTCCGAGTCGTGGATCGTGCCGCCCCAGGGGAACGTGCGCGAGTACGGCACGACCGCCTGGTCGGTGGGGTTCGACTTGCCCTGGTCGAGCAGCGCGGCGGCGATCGCGGCCTTGATCGTGGAGCCCGGCTCGTACGACGCCGTCAGGGCACGGGAACCGAAGGCGCCCTTGTCGGTCGTGGCGTCGACGTCGTTCGGGTCCACCGTCGGGTAGTCGGCGACCGCGAGCAACTCACCCGTCTTGACGCTCGTGACCGTCGCCGTCGCGGACTCCGCCTGCAGGGTCTTGGCGGCGGACGCGATGGTCTGCTGCGCCATGTACTGCAGGTCGCTGTCGATCGTGGTCTCGAGCGTGCCGCCGTCCTTGGCCTTCTTCGTGGTCACGGTGCTGCCCGGAAGCTGCACACCGTCCTCGCCGCGCTCGTACGTCTCGGACCCGTTGGTGCCCGCCAGGCACTGGTTGTAGGAGTACTCCAGGCCGGCCTGGGCACCGTCGGTGCCCATGAAGCCGGTGAGGTTGCCCGTGGTCGCACCCGTCGGGTACACCCGCGCCGCCTGTGGCTCCGGGTACAGCCAGGGGATGCCGAGTGCCCGCACGGCCTCGTAGTGCTGCACGTCGAGGCCCTTGACCAGGTAGGCGAAGTCGGACTTCGGGTTCGCGGCGATGTTCTTCCGCATGGTCGCGACGTCGCCCCCGGAGGCCTTCGCCAGCGCGCTGAGGGCGGTGCCGACGCTGACGTCCTTGATGCGTGTGCCGCCGAGCCTGCCCTTGAACTGCTTGACCAGGCGCGGCGAGGTCGTGATGTTGTACCGGGTCACGCTGTCGGCGAGTTCGGTGCCGTTGCGGTCCACGATCGACCCGCGGGTGCCGTAGATCGTCACGGGGATGCTGCGCTTCTGCGCCGACGCCTTGTTCAGCTTGGACGCCTGGACGACCTGGATGTCGACGAGCCGCACCACGAACACCCCGACGAGGGCGATCACGGCGAGCATCACGATGCTGTAGCGCAGGCGTCGGTTGCGGATCGTCTTCGTCACGCGGTGCGGTCCTTCCCGGGCGGTGCTGAGGGTGCGGCGGACCCGCCGGTCACCGGGTGGAGGGCGCCTGGAGCGGGTTCGCGTCGGACTCTACGGACGACTTCGCCGTCCCCTGGTCCGACGCGCTGGCGCCGCTCGTCTTCTCAGACGTGGCGGTGCTGTCGGTGGATCCCGCGGTACCCGTGGCGCCCGACGAGTCCTTCGTGCTCGACGTGTCCGACGTGTCCGTCGTGCTCGTCGTGCCCGTCTCCTTGCTGGTGGAGGTGTCCCCCGGCTTCGTGGCCAGCGGGACGTCGTTCAGCAGCGAGTTCGGCACCTGGTTCTCGGTGGACGCCGTGGCCTCGTCGGGCTTCGCCGGCGTCGGCGTGCCGTACACCCGACCGGTCTTCGGGTCGAGGTACACGGGCGTCGAGTTGGCGATCATGCCGAGCGACTGGGCGTTGCGGGCCAGGTTCTGCGGCGAGTCGAGGACCCGGAGCTGCTCGGACAGCGACTGCTGTGTGCGGGACAGGTTCGTCTGCTCGGCCGACAGCGAGTTGAGCGTGTAGGCGCCCTGGCTGAGCACCATGCTGATGCCGAGCTGGGCCAGCAGCAGGATCCCGAGCGCGGCGACGGCCACCACGGCGTACCCGATGCGGGGGCGTGCCCGGCGCTGGGCCGCGGTCGGGGTGACCTCGACCAGCTCGGGGCGGTGCTGACGGTCGGGGCGCGGGGCCCGCGACGGGACGACCGCAGGGTCGACGAGTGCGAGGTTCGTGCTCATGTCAGTTCCGGATCCGCTCGGCCGCGCGCAGGCGCACGGGGGTTGCTCGGGGGTTGGCGGCGCGTTCGGCCTCGTCGGCCAGCTCGGCGCCCTTGACGATCAGGGAGAAGGTCGGGGCGTGCTCGGGCAGCTCCACCGGCAGGCCGGCGGGGGCGCTCGACTTCGTGCGCTCCACCAGGGCCCGCTTGACGATGCGGTCCTCGAGGGACTGGTACGACTCGACGACGATCCGGCCGCCGACCGCGATGGCGTCGAGCGCCGCCGGGATCGCCCGCTCGAGCACGCTGAGTTCGGCGTTGACCTCGATGCGGAGTGCCTGGAAGACGCGCTTGGCCGGGTGCCCCTGACGCTGGATGGCGACCGGGGTCGCGTCGTGGAGCACCTGGACCAGGTCGCCGGACATCTCGAACGGCTTCGTCGCCCGCCGCTCGACGATCGCTCGGGCGTAGCGGCCGGCGAGCTTCTCCTCGCCGTAGCGCTGGAAGATGCGGCGGAGTTCGCCCTCGTCGTAGGTGGCCAGGACGTCGGCGGCGGTCTGCCCCTCGGTCCGGTCCATGCGCATGTCGAGCGGGGCGTCCTGGCTGTACGCGAACCCGCGCTCGGCCCGGTCGAGCTGCAGCGAGCTCACGCCGAGGTCGAACAGCACGCCGTCGACCTTCGTGAAGCCCTCGCCCTCGATCGCGTCGACGATGCCGTCGTACACGGTGTGCACGAGGCGGACGCGGTCGCCGAAGCGGGCCAGGCGCTCCCCCGCGATGCCGAGAGCGTCGGTGTCGCGGTCGAGTCCGATGAGCGTGAGCTCCGGGAACCGCTCGAGCAGGCCCTCGGAGTGGCCGCCCATGCCGAGCGTGGCGTCGACGACGACCTTGCCCGGTCCTTCGAGCGTCGGCGTGAAGAGGTCGACGATGCGCTGGAGCATCACCGGCGTGTGCGGGAAGCGTGGCGTCTCGTTGTCGTTGTCGGCCATGTGCAGCCCCTCGTCTCCTGGGCCGTGGGTCCGGATCCCCATCCATGCGACCTGACACCGGGGAAGTGGCGTCAGGGCTTCACGGCTGGGAGTCCCGATCCGCGGATCAGAAGATCCCCGGGATCACCTCCTCGTCGTTGTCGGCGAATGCCTCTTCGGCTTCGGCGTAGTAGGCCTCCCACGCGGGGGTGGACCAGATCTCGGCACGGTCACCGCTGCCGATGACCGTGAGGTCCCGCTCGAGCCCCGCGTACTCGCGGAGGTTCTGCGGGATCGTCACGCGGTTCTGCTTGTCGGGCTGTTCGGCGCTGGCCCCCGAGAGGAACAGACGCATGTAGTCCCTGGTGCGCTTCGACGTCATCGGGGCGGTCCGGATGCGCTCGTGGAGTTCCTCGAACGTCCGGGCGCTGAAGACCACGACGCAGCGTTCCTGGCCGCGGGTCATCACGAGCCCGCCGGACAGTTCGTCCCGGAACTTGGCGGGGAGGATCACGCGACCCTTCTCGTCGAGCTTCGGGGCATGAGTACCGAGCAGCACGTCGGGCCTCCCCTCCGCTCCACCGGACCGTTGCGAGCCCCACTTTACTCCACTCCCCTCCCCTCGGCCAGGAATCCGCTCCCTTTTCCGCCCGCGACACCCCTACTGGGGGCATCGAAGCCGGAATGCGCCCCGCCGGGATGACCGCGGATGCCCGGATCCATGCGGTTCGCGAGTGCCGGAGCAGGCGTGGAGGAAAGTGGAGGACTTTCGCAGCCGGTGGAGCGCCCCGGGGCGCGCCGCGAGCGCTCGTCGCCGAGCGCGCACGAACTGTCGCTCGCGCAGCCCCAAGCCGACAGTTCCTGCACCCTCGGCGTCCACCGCGCGGCATGTCGTGACCACTCGCGCACGCACCGGCGGCGGTCCACCCCGGCCTCCCCGGCCACCCCGGCCTGGAGGCCCGCCCCACCACCGCCGCGGAGCGCACGCGGGCGCACGGTCGGCTCCACCACGCCCGGCCGCCGGTCAGCGCGTGGTCACGACGCACCGCCACCGCGACGCCGAGTGGTCACGAACCGTCGCTCGCGCAGCCCTCAGCCGACAGTTCCTGCACCCTCGGCGTCCACCGCACGGCATGTCGTGACCACTCGCGCCGGCACGACCCCGGCCGGACCCCGCAAAAACCAGCCCCCGGAAACACGAAACGGGGCCGACCCGAAGGCCGACCCCGTGGAGGAGTGTGGAGGGAGTCCTGGTGACCCCCGTCAGCTACTGACTCTGGTCGTTGCGCTTGTCCCAGCGCTCGTTCATCCGGTCCATGAAGGACCCGCCACCGCCGGCGGACGGACGCGCCGACCCTCCGGACGCGGGCTTGCCCGGTCGAGCGGGCTTCGCCCTCGGGGCACGCATGCCCGGGCGCAGCGCGAACAGGACACCGGCGAGCATCACGACGAAACCGAGGATGCCGAGCAGCGGCGCCTTGATCACCAGGCCGACGATGACGATGGCGACCCCGGCGAGTGCACCGAGGACACCGAGCGTGATGGCTGTGTACGTCGGACGACCCTGTCGACGTGTGACACGAGCCACGAAATCGGAATCGTTCTGGTAGAGGCTGCGCTCCATCTCTTCGAGAAGGCGCTGCTCCTGTTCCGAGAGCGGCATCTTGGTTCCCTCTGTTCCTGGGATCGACGCGGGGTTGAAAAACGCGGGTTGAGTGGACCGATTCTATGCCTCGACCACTCCACTAGGGTAGGGATCGTGGCTGAGAGTACGCGATTAGTGGACCTCGTATCGGCGCGTATCGACCGGGCACTCGACGAGCAGCGTGAACGGCTCCTCGCGATCAGCCCCGACCTCGCGCCGTTCGACCGGTACGCCCGAGACCTGTTGTCCGGCGGCAAGCGCTTCCGGGCGCTGTTCTGCTACTGGGGATGGCAGTCGGTGGCGGGCCGTTCGGGCTCGTTCGACCCGCTGGCCGAAGGGTCCCGACAGACCACCGCCGAGGCCGTCGTCACGGTCGCCGCAGCGCTCGAGGTCTTCCACGCCGCAGCCCTGGTGCACGACGACATCATGGACCGCTCGGACACCCGTCGTGGGCGTCCGGCCGCGCACCGCCGCTTCGAGTCCCTGCACGAGGAGTCCGGCTTCGTCGGCGACCGCGGGCAGTACGGCACCAACTCCGCGCTGCTCCTCGGCGACCTGCTGCTCTCGCTGAGCGACTCGGTGTTCGACGAGGGCCTGGCGCTCCTCGACCCGGTGCGGGCCCGCATCGTCCGCCAGGAGTTCCACGCGATGCGCCTCGACGTCACGGCGGGGCAGTACCTCGACGTGCACGAGGAGACCGCCTGGCCCGTCATCGACGAGTCCGAGCACCTGCTCCGCGCCCAGCGCGTCATCGTCTTCAAGTCGGCGAAGTACTCGATCGAGGCCCCGCTGGTCATCGGCGCCCTGGTCGCCGGCGCGAGCGACTCCCAGCTCGAGGGCCTCCGCGCCTTCGGACTCCCCCTCGGCGTGGCGTACCAGCTCCGTGACGACATGCTCGGCGTCTTCGGTGATCCCGAGGTCACCGGCAAGCCGGCCGGCGACGACCTGCGCGAGGGCAAGCGCACCGTCCTCATCGCCTCGGCGCGCAAGACGCTGGCGAGCGGCCCGCGGCAGCTCCTGGACGAGCTCCTCGGCGACCCCGACCTCGACGAGGAGCAGGTGCAGATGCTCCGCGCGACCCTCACCGAGTCCGGTGCCGTCGCCGCTGTGGAGCGGTCGATCGAGCGGCACGTCCAGCGCGCCAAGGCGGCACTGGACGCCTCGCCGCTGACACCGTCGGCACGCGAGCAGCTCGCGTCGCTGGCCGACACGGTCAGCCGCCGGTCGTCCTAGACGCGACCCCAGTACAGACGGGAGGCCCGGTGCCAGCTGGCACCGGGCCTCCCGTCTGTCCGGAACGCGTCTAGAGCAGCGACTGGGCGATGCGACGCACCTCGGCCTTGCGACCGGCGCGCAGCGCCGCGATCGGCGTGGTGCCCATCGCGTCGTCGACGGTGAGCATCCAGCGCACCGCCTCGTCGTCGGTGAAGCCGTTGTCGCCGAGCACGATCAGCGTGCCGCGGAGTTCGGGCATGGGCTCGCCGTCCTCCAGGAACTCGACGGGCACGCGCAGCACACCGCCGACGCGGGCTGCGAGCAGGGTCTTCTGCTCGAAGAGTCGGTGGATCCGTCCGGGGCTGGTGCTGAACATGTCCACCAGCTCGGGGACGGTCAGCCAGCGTTCGGAGAGGGACAGGTCGTCGACGGGTGCGGCACTCACACGCCCATGGTGCCAGAGTGACCGCCGGAGTGAATGCGCCTCGTTCGTCACATTCATCACATCCACCCCATCTGACTCTCTGGTTGACTTGGGAATCAGGCCATGCCAGCGTTGTGGCACCTGTGAGTGCGCGCATGCGTGCGCACGGCTCAGTCGAGATCAGGAGAAACCCGTGGACCACGCTGCAGACGAAGTCGCCCGGCGCGCACGATCCGCCCGGTTCGCCACCATGCCCATCGTCCTCGCGGGCACCATCGCCGTGACCGCAGGCCTCACCGGCCCGGTCGCGCACGCCGAGCCCCGGCACGACGACGCCGACGCGAACCACAAGCGCCACGTCGACCAGGACCGCGCCGTGACCGACCGCCCGGTGTTCGGCACCGCCGTTGCCCGGCCGTCGCAGACCGTCGTGCGGACCGTCGCCGCGACCACGAAGGCCCCCACCACATACACCGTCCACCACGGCGACACGGTCTCGGGCATCGCCGCCCGCTTCGGCCTGTCGGCGCAGGAGATCCTCGTGCGCAACGGCCTCGGCTGGAACACGATCATCCACCCCGGGCAGACGCTCCACCTGGCGTCGACCCCCGCCGTCACCACCGCCGCGGTCCGGACCTCCGGGTCGACCGGCGGCTCCGGCTCGGACACCTCGAGCTACCACGTGAAGCACGGCGACACCGCCTCCGGCATCGCGTCCCGCGTCGGCGTGTCGACCACGGCCCTCCTCAGCGCGAACAATCTGTCGCAGCGCAGCGTCATCTACCCCGGGCAGACGCTGCGGGTGCCGCACGGCACGTCGTCGACGCCGTCGGTCTCCACCGCCTCGGCCCCGTCGACCAAGTCGAGCGTGCAGATCAGCGCCGGCGACACCGTGGCCTCGATCGCCGCCGCGCACCACGTCTCGGTCAAGTCGCTCCTGTCGGCGAACGGCCTGTCGTACACGAGCACGATCTACGCCGGCAAGACACTCGTCATCCCGTCGTCGAACGCCACCGCCGCCCCCGCGGTCGCTGCCAGCGCCGCGGTGAGCGGTGCCGTCGGCCTGAGCGCCGAGCAGCGCCAGAACGCCGCGACCATCGTCGCCGTGGGTCGATCGCTCGGCGTCCCGGACCGCGGCATCGTCGTGGCCCTCGCCGCCGCGATGCAGGAGTCGAGCCTCCGGAACCTGCCGCACGGCGACCGCGACTCGGTCGGCCTGTTCCAGCAGCGGCCGAGCCAGGGTTGGGGCAGCGCGGCGAAGCTGCAGGACCCGGCGCACGCCACCGCGCTGTTCTTCGGCGGGCGGAACAACCCGAACGCCGGCAAGACCCGCGGGCTGCTCGACGTGCCCGGCTGGTCCTCGATGAGCATCACCGACGCGGCCCAGGCCGTGCAGCTCTCCGCCTACCCGAAGGCCTACGCCACCTGGGCGAGCGCCGCCGAGGGCTGGCTGGCGACCCTCTGAGCCTCATCCGGAAGATCGAGATTGGGTCACGGCCGGTGCGCCGGTGCGTCCGAGTGCGGTCTCGATTCGTAGAATGCCGCCGATGACCACCAACGCCGCCACGGACCCGATGATCGGTCGCATGATCGATCAGCGGTACCGCGTCCGCTCCCGCATCGCGCGCGGGGGCATGGCGACCGTCTACCTCGCGACCGACGTGCGCCTCGAGCGACGCGTCGCGATCAAGATCATGCACGGGCACCTGGCCGACGACCAGGCCTTCCGTGAGCGCTTCATCCAGGAGGCCCGTTCGGCCGCCCGGCTGTCGCACCCGAACCTGGTGGGCGTCTACGACCAGGGCGCCGAGGGCGAGATCGCCTACATCGTCATGGAGTACATCCCCGGCATCACGCTGCGGGACCTGCTGCAGGAGCACCACGCCCTGACGCCCGAGCAGGCGACGGACATCCTGCGCGCCGTGCTGGCCGGCCTCGCCTCGGCCCACCGCGCCGGGATCGTGCACCGCGACCTGAAGCCCGAGAACGTCCTGCTCGCCGACGACGGTCGCATCAAGCTCGGCGACTTCGGCCTGGCCAGGGCCACGACCGCGAACACGGCGACCGGCGCGGCACTGCTCGGCACGATCGCCTACCTGTCCCCCGAGCTCGTGACCCGCGGCGCCGCCGACTCGCGCAGCGACATCTACGCGCTCGGCATCATGCTCTACGAGATGCTCACCGGCGAGCAGCCCTACAAGGGCGAGCAGCCGATGCAGATCGCCTACCAGCACGCCAACGACTCCGTGCCGGCACCGAGCGCCGCCGTGTCCGGGGTGCCGCCGGAGCTCGACGAACTGGTCGCCTGGTCGACCGCGCGCGACCCCGAGGACCGCCCCCGCGACGCCCGCGAGATGCTCGACCACATGTCGGGCAACCAGCAGCGCGCGACCGGCCAGTACCGCACGGCCGTGCTGCGCCCCGAGAACGGCACCGCGATCCTGCCCTCCGGTGGCGCCGGCACACTCGGCGCCGCAGCGGCCGCGGCCTCGGTGGGGGCTGCAGGAGCCGCAGGAGCGGACGAGACCGCCATCATCGACCGGTCCGACGACCGGGACACCGGCGACCGCGGTCGAGCGCCCGCCCGTGCGCGTGGCAACGCCCCGGGCCCCCGTCGCACCGGGGCCCAGCCGGGCGTGCTCTCCCCCGCCGGACAGCGGCTCGCCGACCAGTCGGCGAAGCGTCGGAAGCGCGGCTGGATCCTGCTGTCCGTGGTCGTCGTGCTCGCGCTGATCGGAGCCGGCTTCGGCTGGTACTTCGGCCCGGGGCCGGGTGGCAACGTGCGGATCCCGGAAGTCACGGGCAAGTCGGTCTCGCAGGCCCGGCAGCTGCTCGAAGCACAGGGCCTGCAGGCGGCGTCGAAGACCGGGACACGGTTCGACGCCGTCGTCGCGAAGGGGCAGGTCTCCACGACGAAGCCGGCCGCGGAGCGCGAGGTGCAGAAGGGCACGGCGGTGCAGATCGTCGTGTCGAACGGTCCCCGGATGATCCCGCTGCCGGCGATCGTCGGGCAGCCGCTCTCCACCGTGACGGCCGCGCTCGACGACGACTTCGAGCTGCAGGACGACCGGTACGAGTTCTCCGCCGATGCCCCGAAGGACACCGTGGTCGCGGCGACCGGTCGGGCGTCCGGCGGCAAGGCCCTCGACCTCACGACGGTGCAGGCCTACGGCGAGACCGGGCCGGTCACCCTCACCGTCTCGCTCGGGCCGGTCCCCGACGTGGTCGGCAAGACGGTCGACGAGGCCTCCGCCGCACTCGACGAGGTCGGACTGATCCTCGGCGCCCGCACCGAGGAGTACAGCGACACCGTGCCCTCCGGCCAGATCGTCTCCGCCGCCGTGCAGGACTCCCCCGCCGTGCGCGGGTCGGCGGTGGACGTCGTCGTGTCGAAGGGGCCGACGCCGATCACCGTGCCGGACCTCGGAGCGGAGCGGCCCACGATCAACGAGGCGACGAAGACCCTCGAGGACCTCGGCCTCAAGGTGTCCGTGCCCGACTGCACGAACATCCTCTGCGGCTTCTACGACTGGAAGTCGAAGTTGCCCGTCACCGGCACCGACCCGGGCGCCGGCGCCACCGTCTACCGCGGCGACACGATCACCCTGTCCTACGACCAGTAGGTGCGGACACCGCACCCTCGGCCCTGGACGCGACCCCAGGACGGACGGGAGGCCCGTGGCGGCGCCGTCACGGGCCTCCCGTCAGACACGCGAAAGCGACAAAACCCCGCGAACATGCCGCGGGGTTCTGTCGCTTGGGCGAAACGGTTCCTGCGTTACGAGCGGTCGGGCTGGTGCGCGCCGAGTTCCTCGGCCACCAGGAAGGCGAGCTCGAGGGACTGCATGTGGTTGAGGCGCGGGTCGCACAGCGACTCGTAGCGGGTGGCGAGGGTGGCCTCGTCGATGTGCTCCGAGCCGCCGAGGCACTCGGTGACGTCGTCACCGGTGAGCTCGACGTGCATGCCACCCGGGTACGTCCCGACCTGGCGGTGCGCCTCGAAGAAGCCGAGGACCTCGTCCACGACGTCGTCGAACCGGCGGGTCTTGTAGCCCGTCGGCGTGGTCAGGCCGTTGCCGTGCATCGGGTCGGTGACCCACAGCGGGTTGGCGTCCATGCCCTTGATCGCCTCGAGCAGCTTGGGCAGCTCGTCGCGGATCTTGCCGGCGCCCATCCGCGTGATGAAGGTCAGGCGACCCGGCTCACGGTTGGGGTCGAGCTTGTCGACGAGCGCCTTCATGTCGTCGACGCTCGTCGTCGGGCCGAGCTTCACGCCGATCGGGTTCCGCACCCGCGACAGGAAGTCCACGTGGGCGCCGTCGATGTCCCTCGTGCGCTCACCGATCCAGATGAAGTGACCGGACGTGTCGTACGCCAGACCGGAGCGCGAGTCGATGCGGGTCATCGGGCGCTCGTAGTCCATCAGCAGCCCCTCGTGCGAGGCGTAGAACTCGACGTGCTTGAGCGCCTCGAAGTCGGCACCGCAGGCGTCCATGAAGCGGATGGCGCGGTCGATCTCCTTGGCGAGGTGCTCGTAGCGGGCGTTCGCGGGGTTCGAGGCGAAGCCCTTGTTCCACGAGTGCACCTGGCGCAGGTCGGCGAAGCCCCCCTGGGTGAAGGCACGGACGAGGTTCAGCGTCGAAGCGGCGGTGTGGTACCCCTGCACCAGGCGGCGCGGGTCGGCCGTCCGGCTCTCCGGCGTGAAGTCGTAGCCGTTCACGATGTCGCCGCGGTAGGCGGGCAACGTGACGTCGCCACGGGTCTCGAAGTCGCTCGAGCGGGGCTTGGCGAACTGCCCGGCCATGCGCCCCATCTTGATGACGGGCATCGAGGCGCCGTAGGTCAGCACGACGGCCATCTGCAGGATCGTCTTGACCCGGTCGCGGATGGAGTCGGCGGTGGCACCGGCGAAGGTCTCGGCGCAGTCACCGCCCTGCAGCAGGAACGCCTTGCCCTGGGCGGCGGCGGCGAGCCGCTCACGCAGCTTGTCGACCTCGCCAGCGAACACGAGCGGCGGGAGCGTGGCGATCTCGGCCGAGGCGGCCTCGGCCGCGGCGGCGTCCGGCCAGGTCGGCTGCTGCTTGATCGGGAGCGTCCGCCAATAGTCGAGCCCCTCGATGACGTCCGGATCCTGCAGGGCGACGAAGTCGGTCGACTCGGGCAAGGGCGTTACCTCGGTGTTCTGTGCGGGCGGCCCGACGACGCTGACCGGCACCGGGCCGCGCGTCGTCGATGGGCGTCCTGGCGGGGTGCCGGGACCATCAGAGCCTAACGTGCAGGCGTCGACTTCCGTTCCCGCATGACGGCCTCGCGCGCGGAGCTCGCCCGCTCCTTCACGCTGGTGGCGTAGACGTCCACGTACTCCTGACGGCTCAGGCCGGCGAGCTCGTGCATGACCTCGTCCGTGACGCTGCGGAGGATGAAGCGGTCGGTCTCGAACCCCTGGAACCGCGAGAAGTCGAGCGGCTTGCCGAACACGACCCCGACGCGCTTGATCTTCGGGAAGCGCTGCCCGATCTGCTGCACCTCGCGCGTGCCGACCATGGCCACGGGGACGACGAGCACGCGCCCCTCGAGGATCATCCGGGCGATGCCGGTGCGGCCGCGGTAGAGCTTGCCGTCGGGGCTGCGGGTGCCCTCGGGGTAGATGCCGAGCTGCTCACCGCGCGCCAGGACCTGCAGGCCGGTGCGGAGCGATGCCTCGGACGCCTTGCCGCCGGAGCGGTCGATCGGCAGCTGGCCGATGGCGTTGAAGAACGTCTTCGTCGCCCAGCCCTTCAACCCGCGGCCGGTGAAGTAGTCGCTCTTCGCCAGGAACGAGAGTCGCCGGTCGAGCACCGCCGGCAGGATCACCGAGTCGATGAACGAGATGTGGTTCGACGCGAAGATGACCGGTCCCGAGGTCGGGACGTGCTCACGCCCGACGACCCACGGCCGGAACAGGGTGAGGATGAGCGGGCCGAGCACGAAGTTCTTCAGCAGCCAGTAGGTCATCGACGACTCCAGGTGGTGAGAAGGTCCGGGTGGTGCACGGCCCGGGGTGGGCGGTCGTTCGTGTGTGCGTGTGTGCGCGCCGACCCTACGCCGTGCGGGCGTGGATGCGGGCGAGGTCGGCGGCACCGACGACGCCGGCGTCGTTGACGAGTTCGGCGATCACGAAGTCCGGCTCGGGGTGGTACCCGCGGGCCGGCAGGTTGTTGAGGTACGCCTGCTTGATCGGGTCGAGCAGCCGGTCCCCCGCGCTGGCGACGCCGCCGCCGAACACGAAGAGCTGCGGGTCGAGCACCGCGGACAGCGACGCGCACGCCTCGCCGAGGTGCCGACCGAGCCGACGGAGGGCCGCGAGGGCACCCGGGTCGTCGACCAGGATCAGGTCGCCGACGATCTTGCCGTCGAGCTGGCCGCCGTTGTCAGCGCGGGCGTCGGCCAGTGCCGAACCGATGCCACCGGCGTCGGCGACGTCGTTCGCCATGCGCTGCAGGGCCCGGCCGGAGCCGTACTGCTCGATGCAGCCGCGGGCACCGCAGCCGCAGGGCAGCCCGTTCGGGACGATGCGCAGGTGGCCGATCTCGCCGCCGGTGCCGAAGCCCCCGCGGAACAGGCGGTCCTCGGTCACGATGGCGCCGCCGACACCCGTGCCGATGGTGAGCATGGTCATGTCGGACACGAGTCGACCGGCGCCGAACCGGAACTCGGCCCAGCCGGCGGCGTTCGCGTCGTTGTCCACCGTGATGTGGAGGTCGCCGAGGCGCTGCTGCAGCTTCTGCCGGAGCGGTTCGTTCCGCCACCGGATGTTCGGCGTGTAGTAGACGATCGACTGCGAGGCGTCGATGAACCCGGGGGCAGCGACCCCCACGGCGCCGACCTGGTGGAGCGAGCTGAGTCGCTCGACCATCGAGACGACGTCGTCGAGCATGGCGTTCGGGTCCGCAGCGTTGGTGGCCACGCGGTCCTCGGCGACGATCTCGCCCAGTTCCGTCACGACCGCACCCGCGATCTTGGTGCCCCCGATGTCGATTCCGATGGCGTGCACGAGCAACGAGCCTACCGGTTCGCCGCGAAGTCACGGAACGCCCGGTGACGCGTCCTATGCTGGCGGTGTCGCCTCGGTGTTGAGGCGCACTCGAGTCGAACCGGCAGACAAGGGAGTCACCGTGAACGATCAGCGTCCTGCACGCAGCAGCGCCTCCACCGACACGTCCACCGC
Organism: Curtobacterium sp. MCLR17_055; assembly: GCF_003234305.1. Lineage (NCBI taxonomy): Bacteria > Bacillati > Actinomycetota > Actinomycetes > Micrococcales > Microbacteriaceae > Curtobacterium > Curtobacterium sp. MCLR17_055. The sequence goes on along the minus strand of NZ_QKSX01000015.1, from coordinate 15,563 downwards.
TGGCAGCGCCGCCACCGGGACCACGCCGTCGGCCGGGAGGCACGTCACACCGCCCAGCGCCGGTCCCGTCGCCCCGGACCACGGCTCGGCAGCGCGGCTCCTCGGCGACCGCGTCCGTCTGACGCCCGACCGTCCGATCCTCGCCCAGCGCCACGGCGACACCTGGACCACCTTCACCGCGGCGGAGACGCTCGCCCGGGTGCGCGGCATCGCGAAGGGCTTCGTCGCCGCCGGCCTCGAACCGGGCGCGCACGTCGCGATCCTGTCCCGCACCCGTCTGGAGTGGACCCTGGTCGACTTCGCCGTGTGGACAGCCGGCCTGGTGTCCGTGCCCGTGTACGAGACGAGCTCCCCCGACCAGGTGCGCTGGATCCTGTCCGACTCCGAGTCGGTCGCGATCATCGTGGAGCAGGAGGAACACGCGCGCCGCGTCGCCTCCATCGCACCCGACCTGCCGTCCCTGGGCCAGCACTGGACGATCGACGGCGGCGGCCTCGACGACCTCACCCGGCTCGGCGAGGACGTCACCGACGACGAACTCGACGCCCGGACCGCGACCGTGCACGGGCACGACGACGCCACGATCATCTACACCTCGGGCAGCACCGGTCGACCGAAGGGCTGCGTCCTGCGGCACGACAACTTCACCGCCACGGTGGAGGGCGCGAGCGAAGCCATGCCCGAGGTCGTCGCCGACGGCGCCTCGACCCTCCTGTTCATCCCGCTCGCCCACGTCTTCGCCCGGTTCATCGCCGCGATGTCGGTGTCCGCAGGCGTCCTCGTCGGCCACGAGCCGGACACGAAGGACCTGATGCGGGCGGTGTCGACCTTCAAGCCGACGTTCCTGCTCGCGGTCCCCCGGGTGTTCGAGAAGATCTACAACTCCGCCGAGCAGAAGGCCGACCTCGGTGGCAAGGGCAGGATCTTCCGCGCGGCGGCCGACACCGCGGTCGCCCACTCCGAGGCCCTCGCAGCCGGCAGGGTGCCGTTCCTGCTCGGGCTGAAGTTCAAGCTGTTCGACCGACTCGTGTACGCCAAGCTCCGCGACGCCCTCGGCGGCCGGGTCGAGTACGCCGTCAGCGGTTCGGCACCCCTCTCCCCGCGGCTCTCGCACTTCTTCCGCTCGATCGGGGTGCTCATCCTCGAGGGCTACGGCCTGACCGAGACCACCGCACCCGCCACCGTCAACCGGGCCCGGGAACTCCGCATCGGGACGGTCGGTCGGGCGCTGCCCGGCATCGAGGTCCGGATCGCCGACGACGGCGAGATCCTGATCCGCGGCGTCGACGTCTTCGACCGCTACTGGCGGAACGACGAGGCGACCGAGCACGCCTTCGCCGACGGCTGGTTCCGCACCGGCGACCTCGGCCGGATCGACGCCGACGGGGTCCTCACGGTCACCGGCCGCGCCAAGGAGCTCATCGTCACCGCGAGCGGCAAGAACGTCGCACCGGCACCGCTCGAGGACGGCATCCGCGAGCACCCGCTCATCGGCCAGGTCGTGGTCGTCGGCGAGGGCAAGCCGTTCGTCGCAGCACTCGTCACGCTCGACCGCGAGATGCTCCCCGGCTGGTGCGAGTCCCGCGGGATCACCCCGGCGCTGAGCGGGCACGAGGCCGCCTACGACGAGCGCGTGCTCTCCGCCGTCCAGGAGGCCATCGACGCCGCCAACGGCCGGGTCTCCCGCGCCGAGTCGGTCCGGTCGTTCACGATCCTCGACACGGACCTGACCGAGGCCTCGGGGCACCTCACACCAAAGCTCACGATCAAGCGGTCGGTGATCCTCAAGGACTTCGCCGCCGACATCGACCACATCTACTCCGGGTCGAAGGTGCAGACGACGGCGACCCCGGTGATCGAGGGTCGGCGCCGCAACCGCGCGTAGCGCCCGCCGGGCGTACCTGGTCGTTCCGGGCGTACCGGGTCGGTTCTTCCGACCAGGTACGCCCGATTGCGTAAGGTGCGCATGGTCGTGGACGCGACGACCTGGAGGCCCGGCGCCGGTCCGCCGGACTGGCGCCGGGCCTCCAGGCGGTCGCCGCGAGTGCGGGCTGGCAGCTTCGGGCGTACCTGGTCGTTTCGGGCGTACCGGGTCGATTCTTCTGACCAGGTACACCCGATTCCGCCAGGTACACGCGCGGCCGCCCCGCTGAGCGACCAGCCCCGGGCGTGCCGGGTCGATTCGGGCGTACCGGTCGATTCGGGCGTACCGGTCGATTCGGGCGTACCGGTCGATTCGGGCGTACCAGGTCGTTCCGGCCGTACCAGGTCGTTCCGGGCGTACCGGGTCGATTCTTCCGGCCAGGTACGCCCGATTCCGCCAGGGACGCGCGCGGCCGCCCCACTGAGCGACCAGCCCCGGGCGTACCTGGTCGATTCGGGCGTACCGGGCCGGTTCTTTCGACCAGGTACGCCTGATTCCGCCGGGTACGCGCGCGGCCGCCCCACTGAGCGACCAGCCCCGGGCGTACCTGGTCGATTCGGGCGTACCGGGCCGGTTCTTTCGACCAGGTACGCCCGATTCCGCCAGGTACGCGCGCGGCCGCCCCGCTGAGCGACCAGTTCCGGGCGTACCGGGTCGATTCGGGCGTACCGGGTCGATTCGGGCGTACCGGGTCAATTCGGGCGTACCGGGTCGATCCTTCCGACCAGGTACGCCCGATTCCGCCAGGTACGCGCGGGTATGGACGCAACGGCCTGGAGGCCCGGATCACGTCCGTCGGACGTGATCCGGGCCTCCAGGCCGTTCAGCGGGCGCCGGGGGCGCCTGCGGGGCTCATGCCTCCTGCGACTGCTCCGTCGCGGGGGCGTCGAGGACGGCGGTCGAACCGGTCGTGACGGTGGTCTCGGCTGGTCGACGGTTGGTGCGGGTGCGGTGCGAGCTGAGCTCGTCGTTCTGACTGGTCATGCGGGAGTCCTGGGGGGATGGGATGGTCGTCGGTGGGAGGCCGACAGCAGCACGGTACCCCCTCGTCAGGACAAAGCGACAATCCCCCGTGGGGGTGTCACACCACAGTTCACAGCCGGCGAACGCGGGACTGTGCAAGCGCTCAGTGGAACCAGTCCTGTGCACGGATGTCGCGCAGTGCCTGACGGCGGACCTCGGGGTCGAGCGTCATCACGTAGACGGTGCCGTCGAGGTGGTCGCACTCGTGCTGGAGCGCCTCGGCCATCAGGCCTGTGCCCTCGAGGACGACCTCGTCGCCGTCGACGTCGACGCCGCGCACCTTCGCGTACGGGGAGCGACGCGTCGGGTAGCCGAGCCCCGGGACGGAGAGGCAGCCTTCCTCCATGAGCTCGGGCTCGCCGGACACCTCGACGATCTCCGGGTTGAGGACGTAACCGACCTCACCGTCCACGTTGTACGAGAACGCACGGAGTCCGACGCCGATCTGGGGCGCGGCCACTCCGGCACGTCCGGGTTCCTTGACGGTGTCGATGAGGTCCTGCACGAGGTCACGGACCCCGGCGCTCCCGAGCAGTTCGGGGCGGATCGGGTCGGCCGGCGAGCGGAGGACGGGGTCGCCGAACAGGCGGATGGGACGAACGGTCAATTTACTGCAGCACCACCAGGAGGTCGCCGGCGTCCACCTGCTGGGTCACCGGGATCGCGAGTCGGCCGACGGTGCCCGACACGGGCGCCGTGATGGCCGCTTCCATCTTCATCGCCTCGATGCTCGCCACCGGCGTACCGGCCTCGACGACGTCACCGACGGCGACCTTGAGCGTCACCACGCCGGAGAACGGCGCGGCCACGTGCTTGGGGTCGGACGCGTCGGCCTTCTCGGCCGCCTTCGTCTCGACCTCCACCGAACGGTCGCGGACGGCGACCGGGCGGAGCTGCCCGTTCATCGTCGCCATGACCGTGCGGATGCCCTTGGCGTCCACCTCGCCGATCGCCTCGAGCCCGACGAACAGGTCGACGCCCTTGCCGAGCGGGACGCTGTGCTCCTGCCCGGGGCGCAGCCCGTACAGGTAGTCGACGGTCGGCACGACGGACAGGTCGCCGTACTGCTCCCGCACGCGCTTGAACTGCTGCGTCGGCTGCGGGAAGAGCAGGCGGTTGAGCGCCTGCTGGCGCTCCGGCCCGGGGGTCTCAAGGTGCGCGCGTTCGTCCGCGGGCACCGGGGTGATCTCGAGTCGGACGTCGCGCCCGGCCAGGACCTTCGAGCGGAACGGCTCGGGCCAGCCGCCGGGCAGGTCGCCCAGTTCGCCGGCCATGAACCCGACCACGGAGTCCGGGATGTCGTACTTGTCGGGGTTCTGCTCGAAGTCGACCGGGTCGGCACCGACCGCGGCGAGCTGCAGCGCGAGGTCACCGACGACCTTCGACGACGGCGTGACCTTGGTGGGGCGTCCGAGGATCCGGTTCGCCTCGGCGTACCAGTCCTCGACCTGCTCGAACCGGTCACCGAGGCCGAGGGCGATCGCCTGCTGCCGGAGGTTCGACAGCTGACCGCCGGGGATCTCGTGCTTGTAGACACGCCCGGTCGGACCGGCGAGCCCGGACTCGAACGGGGCGTACACGCGACGGACCGACTCCCAGTACGGCTCGAGGTCACCGACGGCGTCGAGGGACAGACCGGTGTCCCGCTCGGTGTGGGCCAGGGCGGCGACCAGGGCTGACATGCTCGGCTGGCTGGTCGTGCCGGCCATGGGTGCTGCGGCCACGTCGACGGCGTCCGCCCCGGCGCGCGAGGCGGCGAGCAGGGTCGCGAGCTGGCCGCCGGCGGTGTCGTGGGTGTGCACGTGCACGGGCTGGTCGAAGCGCTCGCGCAGCGCGGTGACGAGCTTCTCGGCCGCACCGGCACGGAGGAGCCCCGCCATGTCCTTGATGCCGATGACGTGCGCGCCGGCGTCGACCATCTGCTCCGCCAGGCGGAGGTAGTAGTCGAGCGTGTAGAGGTCCTCGGCGGGGTCGAGGAGGTCGGCGGTGTAGCAGAGCGCCGCCTCGGCGACCGCCGTGCCGGTCGCGAGCACGGCCTCCAGGGCTGGACGCAGCTGGCTGACGTCGTTCAGCGCGTCGAACACGCGGAAGACGTCGACGCCGGACCGGGCCGCCTCGTCGACGAAGGCGTCGGTGACCTCGGTCGGGTACGGCGTGTACCCGACCGTGTTGCGGCCGCGCAGCAGCATCTGGATCGGGATGTTCGGCATCGCTTCGCGCAGCGAGGACAGGCGCTCCCAGGGGTCCTCACCGAGGAACCGGAGTGCCACGTCGTACGTGGCGCCGCCCCAGGCCTCGACGCTGAGCAGCTGCGGGGTGAGCCGCGCGACGTGCGGCGCGACGGCGACGAGGTCCTTCGTGCGGACCCGGGTGGCGAGGAGCGACTGGTGGGCGTCGCGCATCGTCGTCTCGGTCACCGCGAGGGCCGTCTGGGCGCGCAGGGCCTTCGACCACTCGGCCGGCCCCATGGCCAGCAGGCGGTCGCGCTGTCCCTCGGGCACCGGCGCCGTCAGGTCCGTGGCCGGGAGCTTGTCGGCCGGGTCGGTGACGAGCGGCGACCGCTCCCCGTTCGGCTTGTTCACCGTGACGTCGGCGAGCCAGGTGAGCACCTTCGTGCCGCGGTCCTTCGAGACGTGGCCGCCGAAGAGCTGCGGGCGTTCCTCGATGAACTTCGTCGAGACGTCGCCGCGGGCGAAGTCCGGGTCCTCGAGCACGGCCTGCAGGAACGGGATGTTCGTGCTGACGCCGCGGATGCGGAACTCGGCGAGGGCGCGCTTGGCCCGGGACACCGCCGCCGGGAAGTCACGGCCGCGGCACGTCATCTTCGCGAGCATCGAGTCGAAGTGCGGGCTGATCTGCGCGCCGGTGGCGACCGTGCCGCCGTCGAGCCGGACGCCCGCGCCGCCGGGGCTGCGGTAGGTGCTGATCCGGCCGGTGTCCGGACGGAAGCCCTGCGTCGGGTCCTCGGTCGTGATGCGGGTCTGCAGCGCGGCGCCGTGCACGGCGACGGTGTCCTGCGACAGGCCGAGGTCGGCGAGGGTCTCCCCCGCCGCGATGCGCATCTGCGACTGCACCAGGTCGACGTCGGTGACCTCTTCGGTGACCGTGTGCTCGACCTGGATGCGCGGGTTCATCTCGATGAAGACGTGCTGCCCCTCGCGCTCGCCCTCGGTGTCGAGCAGGAACTCCACGGTGCCCGCGTTCACGTACCCGATCGACCGGGCGAAGGCCACGGCGTCACGGTGCAGTGCCTGCGCGATCGCGGGGTCGAGGTTCGGCGCCGGAGCGATCTCGACGACCTTCTGGTTGCGCCGCTGGACCGAGCAGTCCCGCTCGAACAGGTGGATCGTGCCCGAGTCGGTGCCGGTCGCGTCGGCGAGGATCTGCACCTCGATGTGGCGCGGACGGATGACGGCCTGCTCGAGGAACATCGTCGGGTCGCCGAACGCACTGTCGGCCTCGCGCATGGCTGCTTCGAGGGCGTCGCGCAGCTCGGGCTTCGTCTCCACCCGGCGCATGCCTCGGCCACCACCACCGGCGACGGCCTTGGCGAAGACCGGGAACCCGATCGCGTCGGCGCCGGCGATCAGTTCGTCGATGTCGCGGCTCGCCGGGGTGCTCGCCAGGACCGGGACGCCGGCCGCGATCGCGTGCTCCTTCGCGGTGACCTTGTTGCCGGCCATCTCGAGCACGTGCTCGCCCGGACCGATGAAGGTGATGCCGTTCGCGGCTGCTGCCGCGGCGAGCTCAGGGTTCTCGGACAGGAATCCGTACCCCGGGTAGATCGCGTCGGCCCCCGACTCGCGGGCGACGCGGATGATCTCGGAGACGTCCAGGTACGCCCGGACCGGGTGGCCCCGCTCCCCGATCAGGTAGGCCTCGTCGGCCTTGAGCCGGTGCAGGGAGTTCCGGTCTTCGTACGGGTAGACGGCCACCGTACGGGCCCCCAACTCGTAGGCGGCACGGAACGCGCGGATGGCGATCTCGCCACGGTTCGCAACGAGGATCTTCGTGAACACGACGTCCCTTTCAGCCCGGGTTGAGGTGAGACAACCCTAGTGGCGGTAACGTTGCTCAACGTGCATGTACTCAGCGTGAGCTCCCTCAAGGGTGGTGTCGGCAAGACGACGGTGACGCTCGGCCTGACCTCGGCCGCGTTCGCCAAGGGACTGCGCACGCTGGTGGTGGATCTGGACCCGCAGTCCGACGTCTCGACGGGCCTCGACATCAACCTCGCCGGCCACCTCAACGTCGCCGACGTCCTCGAGAACCCGAAGGAGAAGATCGTCCGTCAGGCGATCGCCCCCTCGGGCTGGACGAAGGGGTCGCAGGGCAAGATCGACGTCATGGTCGGGTCGCCCTCCGCCATCAACTTCGACGGGCCGCACCCGTCGATCCGCGACATCTGGAAGCTCGAAGAGGCCCTGGCCAACGTCGAGCAGGACTACGAGCTCGTCCTCATCGACTGTGCGCCGTCGCTGAACGCCCTGACCCGCACCGCGTGGGCCGCGTCCGACCGCGTCACCGTCGTCACCGAGCCCGGCCTGTTCTCCGTCGCCGCCGCCGACCGTGCGCTGCGCGCCATCGAGGAGATCCGCCGCGGCCTCTCCCCACGCCTGCAGCCCCTCGGCATCATCGTGAACCGTGCCCGGGTGCAGTCGCTCGAGCACCAGTTCCGCATCAAGGAACTCCGGGACATGTTCGGCCCGCTCGTGCTCTCCCCGCAGCTGCCGGAGCGCACGTCGCTGCAGCAGGCGCAGGGTGCCGCGAAGCCGCTGCACGTTTGGCCCGGCGAGTCCGCGCAGGAGATGGCGAAGAACTTCGACCAGCTGCTCGAGCGCATCATGCGCACCGGCAAGATCGGTCCGTACGCCGAGGGTGGCGCCGCGTAGGTCGGTGCTCACGCGGTCGCGGCGCGGTCGTGATCGCGGTCGCGGTCGCGGTCGCGTGACATGCCGCTCGCGTCCGCCGAGCGGTCACCAACTGTCGGCAGGCAGCGTCGCAGGCGACGGTTCGTGACACCTCGGCGACTGCCGGGAGGCCTGCCCCGGCCCCGGCAGACACGCCCGACCCCGGCTCAGCCAGCGGCCACAACACACCGCTCGCGTCCGACGAGCGGTCACCAACTGTCGGCCGGCAGCGTCGCAGCCGACAGTTCGTGACACCTCGGCGACGCGCACACGGCGGTTCGTGACCGCGCGCCGACTCCCGGGAGGCCCACCCCTGCCCCGGCAGACACGCCCGACCCCGGCTCGCCCAGCGGCCACAACACACCGCTCACGTCCGGCGAGGGGTCACCAACTGTCGGCGGGCAGCGTCGCAGCCGACAGTTCGTGACACCTCGGCGACGCGCACACGACGGTTCGTGACCACGCGCCGACTGCCGGGAGGCCGCCCCGGCCCCGACAGACACGCCCGGCCCCGGCCCGGCCAGCGGTCACACATGCCGCTCACGTCCGCCGAAAGGTCACCAACTGTCGGCAGGCGACGTCGCAGGCGACAGTTCGTGACCCCTCGGCGAAGCGCACACGGCGGTTCGCGACCGTTGAACCCGGGCCCGAACCCGAACGGTCAGGAAGCGCGGGAAGCGCGACGAGCGGCGAGCTCGTCGGAGGGGTCGGCCGCGGCGGTGGCGTCGAGCTCGACCAGGGAGCTCTCGACCTCGCGCAGGACCTTGCCGACCGCGATGCCGAAGACACCCTGGCCGCGGGACACGAGGTCGATGACCTCGTCGTCGGAGGTGCACAGGTACACCGAGGCGCCGTCGGACATGAGCGTGGTCTGCGCCAGGTCGGAGACGCCGGACTCCCGGAGCTGGTTGACCGCGGTGCGGATCTGCTGCAGCGAGATGCCGGTGTCGAGCAGGCGCTTCACGAGCTTGAGCACGAGGATGTCGCGGAACCCGTACAGGCGCTGCGATCCGGAGCCGGCGGCCCCGCGGATCGTCGGCTGCACGAGTTCGGTGCGGGCCCAGTAGTCGAGCTGGCGGTACGAGATGCCGGCTGCCCGTGCGGCGACGGTGCCGCGGTAGCCGTTCTGCTCGTCGTGCTCGGGCAGACCATCGGTGAAGAGCAGCCCGAGGTCGTACCGGGTCACATCAGACTCGGTGCCAGGGGTGTCGTTCCCACTCATGAGCTTGCCTTCCACGACGATCGAGCTCCCACCCGAAGCTTCAACGACGGGTTGAGAGTTGTTCCGAGGTCCACGGTAGCGACTCCGACCGCTCCCGCGCGGGACATCCGACCCGGCGCGTCCGGCGTGTCGAGGATACGCCTCGGCCACTGACACACAAGCCCTGTCGGAGCACCGGACGGCGTCATGCGTCGAGACGACCGATGGCCTGGCGGATGAGGTTCGACCGGATGATCTCGAGGTGCCCGGCGATCTCACGCGCGAGCTCCGTGGCCTTGGCCCGCGAGGTGGCGTCGCCCCGGCGGGAGACCGGCATGAGGGCGGACTCGATGAGACCGACCTCGCGCTCGGCGGTGCTGCGCAGCGTGCGGAGGTGTCGCGGCTCGATACCCGTTCGCTGCAGTTCGACCAGGGCCTTCAGCACGGAGACGCCGTCGTCGCCGTAGGTGTCGGTGGCCGGCAGCAGCGAGGCCGAGACCGCGTCGGCCAGGAGCATCGGGGAGGCTCCGGCTGCCCGGACCGTCTCGTCGCGGGTGTACCGGCGTTCGCGGCCGAGGATCGACGGCTTCGGCGCGTCGCCTCCGCCGGGCAGGACGGGTTCGCGTCCGGCATCGAGGTCGGCGAGGTACTCCTTGATGACCTTGAGCGGCAGGTAGTGGTCACGCTGCAGTCCGAGGATCACCCGGAGCCGCTCGAGGTCGGCAGCGGAGAACTTGCGGTACCCACTGGCCGTGCGGATCGGGGTGACGAGCTCTCGCTCTTCGAGGAACCGCAGCTTGGAGCTCGACAGGTCCGGGAACTCGGGCTTGAGGCGAGCGAGGACCTGCCCGATGGTGAGCAGGTCCGGTGCCGCGGACCCCGCCCGGGCCGCAGCGGACCGTGCGGCCACTACGCGTTCGCCAGGCGCGCCAGGTCGACCCGAGATGCGTAGAACGTCAGGCGGAACTTGCCGACCTGGACCTCGGCCCCGTCGGTGAGCAGCGCTTCGTCGATGCGGACACCGTCGAAGTACGTGCCGTTCAGCGAACCGTTGTCCTTGACGCTGAAGCTCGTGCCGTGGCGCAGGAACTGCGCGTGCTTGCGCGACACGGTGACGTCGTCGAGGAAGATGTCGGCGTCGGGGTGTCGACCGGCCGTCGTGACGTCGGAGTCGAGGAGGAACCGCGCACCCACGTTGGGGCCGCGACGGACCACGAGCAACGCTGACCCGGAGGGCAGGGCGTTGACGGCTTCACGTTCTTCGGTCGAGACACCGGACTCGGCGGTGAGCGCCGCGCCCATGTCCATGCTGAAGGTCAGCGTGGTGTCGACCAGCCGCTGCTCCGGGGTCTTCTGACCGCCCGGCTGCGGGACCACTGGATCTGGCATCGGTGGACCTCCTCCTCTTGGCCCACCAGCGTATCGGAAACGAAGCCCCGAGCGGCAGCCCCGATCTGGGACTGTGGAGGGACTTCCGCGATCCGCGAACGCACGAGCCGCGTCAGCGACCCGTGGGACCCGACGTCAGCGACCCGTGGGACCCGGCGTCACCGTCCCCGCGCGAGCAACCAGAGCAGGTACGGCGCTCCCACGACGCCTGTCACGACGCCCACCGGCAGCGCGGTGCCGGGGAAGGCGAACTGTGCCAGCAGGTCGCTGCCGAGCGTGATCGCGGCACCGACGGCAGCAGCCGGCGCGAGTGCCACCCGTCCGCCGCCGACGAGGCGTCGCGCGATCGGCGCGGCCATCAGTGCCACGAAGGAGACGGGCCCCGCGGTGGCGACGGCTGCGGCCGTCAGGCACACGGCGGTGAGGAGCAGGAGCACCTTCGCCCGGTCCGGCCGGAGTCCGAGCGCGGCGGCGACCTCGTCCCCGAGGCTCAGGACCTGCAGACGGGCGGACTGCAGCAGCGCGAGCACGCCGAGCACGCCGAACGCGACGCCGAGCACCCCGACCAGGTCGCGGTCGACGGCGTTCAGGCTGCCGGAGAGCCAGAGCAGCGCGGTGCCGGCCTGGGTGACGGTGCCGCTCGTGAGCATCCAGCCGGTGATGCTCAGGCAGATGGCCGCGACGCCGATCCCGACGAGGATCACCCGGTTGCCGGTGATCCCCCGTCGCCAGGCGAGCCCGGCGATGACGATCGAGACCACCACGGCGCCGACGAGCACGACCGAGAAGAGCGTGCCACCGCTCGCACCGAACAGCACGATGGCGGTGAGTCCGGCGGCGCTAGCGCCCGAGGTGATCCCGATGACGTCGGGGCTCGCGATCGGGTTCCGCACGACGCTCTGCACGATCGCGCCCGCGACGCCGAGACTGGCGCCGACGAGGACGGCTCCGAGCACCCGCGGCCCGCGGAGCTGCCCGATCACGAAGTCCGAGATCCGGTCCCCCTGGCCGAACAGGGACGCGAGCACCTGGCCCGGGGTGAGCGGGATCGAACCGGCGCCGAGCCCGACCAGGACGAGCACCACGACGACCGCCACCACGGCGACGAGCACCGCGACCTCACGACGCAGGCCGGCCGAGCGGCGCAGACCGCCGGACCGCGGGCGGCCGGAGCCGAACAACTGCCTCACAGTCCCCGCACCGCCCTCGACCGCACGAGCGCGATGAACACCGGCGCCCCGATCAGCGCCGTGACGATGCCGACCTGCAGCTCCCCCGGGTACGCCACGACTCGGCCGATGACGTCGGCGACGAGCAGCAGTGCGGGGGCGACGATCGCCGACAGCAGGATGGTCCAGCGGTGGTCCGGGCCGCTCAGCCGGCGGACGGCGTGCGGCACGGCGAGCCCGACGAAGGCGATCGGCCCGGCGGCGGCCACCGCGGAGCCGGCCAGCAGCACCGCGACCAGACCGCCGACGGCGCGGACGAGCACGACCCGCTGCCCGAGCGACGCCGCGAGTTCGTCCCCGAGCGCGAGGGTGTTGAGCGACCGACCGAGGCCGAACGCGATCGCCAGCCCGACGAGCACCGGCGCCGTGATGATCCCCGCCGTGCCGAGGTCCTTGCCGGCGAGGGCGCCGACCTGCCAGAACCGCAGCTGGTCGAGCAGGCTCTGGTCGGTCACGAGCACCGCGGTGGTGACCGACGACAGCGCGGCGGCGACCACGGCTCCGGCGAGGGCGAGCCCGACGGGCGAGAGGCCTCGACGGGCGACGGTCGCGATCCCGTACACGAGCACGGCGGCGAGGGCGGCCCCGACGAAGGCGAACGGCAGGTAGGCAGCCGTGCCGCTCACGCCGAAGAGCGCGATCCCGGCCACCACGGCCAGCGTCGCTCCGGAGTTGATGCCGAGGACGCTCGGGTCGGCGAGCGGGTTCCGCGTCACGCCCTGCATCACGGCTCCGGCCACCCCGAGCGCGGTTCCGGCGAGCAGTCCGACGACGGTGCGGGGCACGCGGTTGCCGAGCACGATGAGCCCGACCTCGTCGCTCCGCCCGGGGTGCATCACCGTGTCGAGGACGGTGCCGAGCGGGATCGGCCGCGAGCCGTACGCGATCGACAGCGCACACGCCACGGCGAGGACGACGACCGCCAGCACGGTCGCACCGACGAGTCGGGGGACGGAGCTGGGAGCCGGGGGCGTGGACGTCGACGGAGGCATGGAAGTAAGGCCACCCTAACGCCGCAGCTCCACTCGGCGTCCCCCGAGCAAGCCCGGAGCATGCGCAGGGTTCGTTCATAGGCTCGTCATGGGGAAGCGCCCTGTACTGGTCTCCATCGACGCCCGACCGGGCCGTCGAGGGACGACCGGAGAGCACCGATGAACGAGACCCCGAACCCCGCAGCCGCCGACCACGACGAGGACGGCACCCCCGCCGCGCAGCAGCAGGCTCCCGGGATGCACTGGGAGGCGCCGCACGCCGACCCGGCCTCCCTGCGCCCGGCGTACGCGTTCGACGGCTCGGGTCCCTACCTCTACGGTCCGGACGGCTCCGGCCCCTACGCCTACACGCCGGACGGCCGCGGCCCGTACCTGATCGGCAGCCCCGCCCTCGCCGGCGCGAACCACGCGTGGGCGTACTCGGCGTCGACCGCGAACCACCCCGGTGGGACGAAGCGCCCGCGTCGCCTGGGACTGATGATCGGCTCTGGCATCGCTGCACTCGCCATCGTCGGTGCGGCCGGCGGCACCGCCCTCGGCCTGTCCTCGCAGGGGACGACCACGACGTCGAGCCAGTCGCAGGGCACCACCACGCTCCCCGGCACCGGATCCGGCACCGACGGGACCGGCGGCACCGGCGGCACCGGCAGCAGCGACGGGACGAACGGCTTCACGGTGCCCGGCGACGGCAGCGGCAGCGGCAGCGGCACCAGCGACGGCAGCACCGGCACCGGCACGACCCAGTCCCCCGCCACCGCAGCGACGGCCGCCGACAAGAAGGGCGTCGTGACGATCAACACCGTCCTGAACTACGACGAGTCGTCACAGGCGGCCGGCACCGGCATGGTCCTGACCTCCGACGGCACGATCCTGACGAACAACCACGTGATCCAGGGCGCGACGAGCATCACCGTCACCGACGAGACCACCGGCAAGGAGTACAAGGCCGACGTGGTCGGGGCCGACGCCACGAACGACGTCGCCGTGCTGAAGCTCGAGAACGCCTCTGGGCTGTCCACGGTCACGCTCGACGACGACGGCGAGCCGAGCACCGGTGACACCGTCAAGGACGTCGGCAACGCCGAGGGCACCGGCAACCTCGTCGCCGCCGAGGGCACCGTCACCGCGACCGATCAGGACATCCAGGTGCAGAGCGAGTCCGGCACCGGCACCGAGTCCCTGACCGGCCTGATCGAGATCTCGGCGGACATCGTCTCCGGCGACTCCGGCGGACCGGTGCTCGACAGCGAGGGCGAGGTCGTCGGCATGGCCACGGCAGCGTCCTCCGGCACCGCCGACGTCACCGGCTACGCCATCCCGATCACCACCGCGAAGACGATCGCCGAGAAGATCCTCGCCGGGGAGTCCTCGAGCACGATCACCATCGGGCTGCCCGCGTTCCTCGGGGTCGAGGTCAGCAACACCACCGGCACCACGGGCGGCGTCGCCGTCGCCGGCACGGTCGAGGGTTCCGGCGCCGCGAGCGCCGGCCTGACCGCCGGGGACACGATCACGAGCATCGACGGCACCGCGGTCACGAGCTCGGACCAGCTGACCAAGGTCATCCAGTCGCACTCGGTGGGCGACAAGGTGAGCGTCCGCTACACCGACAGCACCGGCGCCGCCAAGACGGTCACGATCACCCTGACCGCCGGCCCCGCCGCGTAGCGGGAGAACCCGGGCGCGCTCAACCCAGCAGCGCCCGCACCACCGACCGGTAGACGTTGGCCGGGGAGTCCGTCCGGAAGGCGGTCTCCCCGGCCTTCGTCGCGCCCACGCGCGCGAACCCGTGCCCCTCGGCCCGCACGATCGTGATCGGCTTCGGCTTGCCGGGTCGACGCAGGTACGAGACGGTCCACGGCGCCGCCCAGAACCGCGCGAGGCGGGGGTCCGCCTCGACGAGGGCCTCCGGCAGGTCCGGTGCGTCCGGACCGCCGGCCAGCCTGCGGCCGAGCAGGTGCCCTGGGAGCGACCCCGTGCGGAACGGGAAGGTCCACGTCGGACCGATGCCGAGCCTCCCGGCCAGCAGCGCGACGGCCCGGTCTGGCGTGACGGACGCGACCACGGCGCCCGCCGCGTCGGTCCCGTCGACGACGGTCTGCGACCAGGCCTGGAGGCGCGACTCGCCCCCGTCGGGCAGGTGCTGTTCCAGCGTGACCGGCTGGGCATCGCCCTGCCAGGGTTCGAGGAGTGTCTGGGTCGACTCCGGCAGCGTGCCGAGCCGGCCGACGAGGCCCGCCTCGATGAGTTCGCGGCCCGCCGCGGTGCGGAGGAGCGTGGGGTTCCACCGGCGTCCGGCGAGGCTCTGCAGGGTGCCGATCGCGTCCGTGCTGAGCCGTGGGCCGTCGAGCGGTGCCGACGGGGCGGGGGCCGGCAGGGGTTCGAGGTCACGCTCGGGGCGGACCGGGGCCGTCTCGGTGGCGCGGACGCTCTCGAGGACGGCGAGCACGAGGTCGTCGGTCTCGAGCAGCCGGGCGAGCGGGCGTTCGATCGTCAGGTCGACACGGTGCCGACCGGTGACGAAGAGCAGGTGGGTGCCGGCGACGTCGCCGTGCTCGTCCGGCCGGACGTACTCGACCAGCCGGGCCGGGGCGCCGGCGGTGGTCCACGGGTCGCAGCCGACGAGCAGCAGGCCCTCGACGGAGCCGGGCAGCCGTTCGAGCAGGCCGGTGTTCTCGTCGCCGATCGCGCGGTCGCTGGGGCGGGATCGGACGGTGAGGACGACGTCGTCGCCGGTGACGCGCAGGTCCGCCTGGGCTGAGTCCTCGCGGCGCCAGGAGTCCGGGCGGCGGAGGGTGAGGCGGGCGGTGCGGTCCTCGGTGCCGAGCGGGACGGGGACTGCCATGGGATGAGCGTATGTCGGGAGCGGGGCGCGGGGGCCTGCCTGTCTCTTAT